>DAQG01000006.1 GCA_002502785.1 Methanothrix harundinacea
AAGTACGTTACCTTTTTGGGGGGGGTGGCGTCTCCACCTTCCCCGTCTCGTCCCCGCTGGTCATATCCGGCGAGGGCGTCCTTCTGGATCGGCGGTCTGATTTTTATCGAATACCCCGCAGCTCTGCTGCGGGGTGCGCCGCCGCAACCTCGCATGAAAACCCACGAAAATCCAATTCAATCTGATCGTCCTCTGCTATCACTTTTCGTTACAACATAACCTGCCCTGATGATGCAATCAATCATCTCCAGGATCGGCATCTCAATGGATGAAGGCGATACTATGGCCTTTCTGCGCGTGTTATTTTTATCTTCATCTTCCAGATAAATTTCTTGATTTATGAGGAGATGATGAAGAATGCAGAGGACCTTCCTTGCCAGGGCAACTGCTGCTACTTTAGATCCCTTTTTGGCTTGAATCCTCAAGAAGAACCTCTTTAACTTGGAGTTCTTGGTTCTGGATATGGCATAGGCGATTTGAATCAGCATTCTTCGAATATGCTTGGAACCTTGTTTGGTTATTCCTCCCAGCACGACCATCTCTGCTGATTGATAAAGAGAAGGGACAAGCCCGCACCATGCAGCGAGCTTTTCTGAATTCTCAAAATCAGTGTAGTCACCGATTTCCGCGAGAATAGCAGTCGCAGAAATAAAACCCATTACCAGGTATGGACATGGCAATGTCCAGATCATTTTTGCGTTTCTGGATTCTCGCGCTAATCTCTCCATCCAATTCGTCTACCCTCTCTTGAATTGATCTCATCAAGCACAGAGATCCACGAATTAAGATAATCTGTGAGATCTCCAGGCGACTTTTGATCGCTTCTTTGATCTGATCTGCCTTTTTCTTGAGTCGATTAGAGGGGATTCCTTCAACAATCTCGTCGATGTCTTTTCCTTCTAGAATGCCGTTCAAGAGATACATCCCGGATTTGCCAAATATATCCGAGACAACTGAGGCGAGCTTGAAGCATGCTGAATCAAGAGAATGATGGATCTCGTTCTTTTCCTGAGTCGTCTGCTTGACGTATCCCTCTCTCGCCCTTGTCAACCTCCTCAGCTCCCGGTCATCTTTGGGAAAGATCCTCGATGGCTCAATCATACCATTGAGACAAAGTTCAGCGATCCACTCTGAGTCGCTGATATCGGTCTTTCTTCCAGGCGTGTGCTTAATCTTGTAGGCATTTGCCACTATCAAGTCGATCTTTCCCTCTAAAACAGCATGTATGGGATGCCAATAGATTCCAGTTGATTCGATGGCTGCTTGTTCACATCCATTTTCGATAAGCCAATCTCCGAACGTCAAGAGATCTTCAAGGGTTGCGCTGAAGCGTTGGATTTCCTTCGTACCGTCCCTAGAAAGAATAGTAGCTATCAGAAACCGTTTATGTACATCTATGCCACAAACCTTATTCATCTGCGGTTCCATGACCGTCCCCGTCCTGATATGGGCGGATAACTTAATCCTCGATGGGTGCTCATTCGCATTCGCATTCTATCGACGCATTCTTGCATCCGCGGGATTTGGCTAGTTTGACTAACGGGGTCTATGCCCCTAAATTGCGGACTGACTTCACCGCCCATATCAAGCGGATCAATTGCTCAGCAATTAGATCAGGTTTTCATAATTCTTGCATGAGCAATGTGTCCATGTGGGTTTGATTTGTTTCACTTGTTTTTACCGATTTGGATGCCAGATTCTTTTTATCTTTGCCCGCTGGTCTCGTAAGCGCGGATGACATCTGTCCGGGTTATTATCCCGACGAGCTTTCCAGGTTCGTCCTTGCTCACCACCGGAAGCCTTCCTATTTTGTTCTGGTACATCAGATCCATGGCGTACTTTGCGGACTGGTCCGGGCGAACGGTGATGACCTCCTTGACGGCCACATCGCCCACCAGTGTACGATCCTGCTCTTCGATGGTCACCTTTCTCAGGTCGTCGAAGGTCACTATCCCCACCAGATCCCCCTCCTTCACCACGGGAAAGCCGGTGTGGTTGAATCTTGATATCCTGTCTCGGAGCTGGGAGAGGGTCGTCTCCGGGCTGACAGTCACGGCGTCACGGTGCATGGCCTCGCCGACCGTTATCCCCTTTAGAACCGGTTCAGGCTGGTCTATGAAGATTCCTTTTTTCATCAGCTTGATGGAGTAGATGGACATACCCTTCATCATTATCTGAGCTGTCGTGTAGCTCAGAACACAAGCGATTATAATGGGCGGAAGCCTGCTGTAGCTGCTGGCCATCTCAGGTATCATAACTATGCAGGTCAGAGGCGCTCTGGCAGCTCCCGCGAAGAGGGCCGCCATCCCAAGAAGGCCGTAGACCGTCGGCGAGGCGGTATCAAGGCCTGGGAGGATCTTCTCTGCGACAAGACCGAATGCCACACCAAACATGAACCCGATGTAGAGGGACGGTGCGAATATCCCACCACTGCCGCCGGACCCCACAGTGAAGGAAGTAGCCAGGATCTTGAGCAGGCCGAGGGCGACGAGGAGAATTAACATATCTGCCGAGCTTGGAAAGGACGTCATCTCGAAGATCCTGGTTATGCCGTCATAGCCGACGCCCATAATCCCGTAGCCGAAAAGGTAGTATCCGCTTATCCCAGCCACGGTCCCCCCCAGAGCGGGCTTGAGCATCTTCGGAATCTTGAGATCCTCGAAGAAATCCTCCACGATGTAGAAGATCCTCACCCAGGAGAAGGCCAGAATCCCGAAGATCGGGCCAATGATAAAACAGAGGGCAAGATCCGCGGTGCTGAAGGCGAACTCGGGATTTGCGAAGGCTGGCGTGGGGCTGATCAGAGCGCCTGCCACCGCTGCGCCGACGACTGCTGACATCAGTATCGGAACTGAGTCGTAGGACGAAAACCTTCTCGCTACAACCTCCATGCTGGATATGGCGCCGCCCATGGGGGCGTTGAAGGTACCGGCGATTCCTGCGGCGACGCCGCAAACCGTCAGAAGCTTCAGGTCTCCGGATCCGAGCCTGAAGATCTGACCTATAAGGGAGCCGAAGGAAGCACCTATCTGGGCGATCGGCCCTTCCCTTCCCGCGCTGCCGCCACTACCGATGATCACTGCAGAGGAGAGTATCAGAAGAAATCCCACCCGTTTTCTGATCTGGCCACCGCTTATCTGCAAGCTCTCGATTATCTGGGGAACGCCGTGACCCTTCGCCTCAGGGGCCAGGATGCAGACGATAGGCCCCACGATCAGGCCGCCGATTATGGGGAACAGGATTACAGAATAGGATGGGTCAGCGCCTTGATGATATATCCCGGAGAAGAATATTCTATGGACGAACTCGATGACGTTTCGAAAGACTATGGCACCAGCTCCTCCCGCTACCCCGATCAGTATTGCCAGAAAGTCGATATAGGCCCACTTGTATGTATCCAAAAATTTTCTGATTAGGCCGCCCTCACATGTTCGATCTCGATTCAAGACAGCATATTAATGTTCATTTCAATATAAACCCTTAACTCACCGGCGCCTTCCCGCTCTTTTATATTCTGTTGAACCTCGAGAACCGATCATGAAGATGAATAAAGCGTATGAAAGACTGACTAAAAACGAACAAGAGACGAATGAGCCGATTATGTCTGACTGTTGCCAAACGATTGGGTTGGGATGTAGGTTAGGGACGAGATTGGAGACTTACAGCTGGGCTTCCTTTTCGTAAACCTGGATCGCGTCGCTCCGGGTTATTATCCCGACCAGCTCCTTAGGCCCGTTCTCTCTCACCACCGGAAGCCGACCGATCCCGTTCTGGTACATAAGGTCCATAGCGTACTTCACCGATTGGTCTGGATAGACGAATATCGCGTTCTTGGTCGCAACCTCTTCTACGAGGGTTTCGTTCTGGGCGTTGAGAGGTACCTCCCTTAGATCGTCAAAGGTTATCACTCCGGCGAGCTCGCCGTTGTCTACAACCGGAAATCCGGTGTAGTTGTAGCGGGCGATGCGATTTCGGACCTCCGAGACGGGCATCTTGGAGCTGACGGTTACGACATCTTTGTGCATTGCCTCTTTCACCGGAACTCTGTTCAGGAGCGGTTTGAGGGGGTCAAGGTAGACTCCCCGTCTCATCAGCTTGATCGAGTAAATAGAGCCGCCTCTGAGAAGGATTTGAGCCACCGCATAGCTCAGAGTGCAGGATATTATGAGGGGTGGAAGCCTGTTGTAGCTGCTGGCCATCTCAGGTATCATCACTATGCAGGTCAATGGTGCCCGTGCCGCACCTGCGAAGAAGGCGCCCATTCCCAGAAGGCCATAGGCCGAGGGTTCAGTTATCAATCCTGGAAAGAATCTGGTGGCCAGGATTCCGAAGATGGCTCCTAGCATCGATCCAATATATAAGGTCGGGGCAAATAGACCACCGCTACCTCCTGACCCGACGGTAGAAGCTGTGGCCAGAACTTTGAGGACAGTCAGAACCAGGAGCAGAAGGAGAAGGCCGTTTGAGGGATCTGATGAGATCATCTGGAAGACTAGGTTTATCCCCTCGTACCCCACCCCCATGATCCCGTAGTTCAGGAAATAAAGGCCGCTAATGCCAGCTACCAGGCCTCCGACAGCTGGCTTCAGCTTATCGGGCACGGGAATCCAGCCGAAGAAATCCTCGACGATGTAGTAGCTCTTGACCCAGAGAAAGGCCAAAAAGCCGAATAAGGGTCCCAAAAGGAAGCATAGCACAAGGTCGGAGGAGTTGAATACGAAGATCGGGTTGATGAAGTCTGGGACCGGGTTGATCAGCTCTGAAGCCACCGCTTTTCCCACGACCGAGGAGAGGAGTATCGGGACGGCGTCATAGGAGGAGAACCTTCGGGATATGACCTCCATGCTGAAGACCGCGCCTCCCATGGGGGCGTTGAAGGTCCCGGCGATGCCCGCAGCGACGCCACATGCCGTGAGCAGCCTCATATCTCTGGAGCCTAGCCTTGCGGCTTGGCCTATCAGAGATCCAAAGGAGGCGCCTATCTGGACTATGGGGCCCTCCCTTCCTGCACTGCCGCCGCTACCCACGGTGATGGCAGAAGCGCATATTATGATGAAACCAACTCTCTTTCTGATCTGTCCTCCTCGCCTCTGGAGGGCTTCCATGACGCTTGGTATTCCGTCGCCTCTCGCTTCAGGTGCAAGGCAACAGACCACCGGTCCCACTATCAGTCCGCCGATCACCGGTAAGAGGATTATGAAGTATTCGCTGGGGGCGTGGGTCAAGAGGTGGTTGAAGAAGAGGTCGTGGACGGCTTGGATGAATCCACGAAAAATCACCGCGCCAAGGCCTCCTGCGACTCCCACCAACACAGCCAGAAGGTCCATGTAGGCCCACTTTCGATCCTCTGAAAATCGCCTTATAAGCTCCGCCTCAGTGGCGCAGTAATGCCAATTGGAATATATACCTTTTATGCCAGCCACCTCGGAAAACGTACTCGGAAAACGTATAAAAAAAAAGAAGAGAATCGCGATTTCGAGATTCGATTTCGAGATCGCATCTCGACCTTCAGAGGCGATTCGGGGCTATCATCTTCATAACTCTCAATTCTCACTTTTCAATCAAATTATCTAATATGCAATATTCAATTAGTTACTAGTATATAAAATAATAAAAATTAACGTTTTCAAAATTACAAATAAAAATAAATTTTATAAAAATCTATATTTTATTGTATGTTATAACGTATATGTTCTAATAAAAACATACACTATAAATTAATTCAATAATTTTATAAAAAATGCTTTTTTTTGTAGACTAGGGGCATTGTACATTATAGATTTATATAAATTCAAGGTCGAAAATTTAAGCTTTGATTAATTATTGTTTAAGTTTTATAAACTTGAAAAGCTTGCCTAAAATATAGGTTTTCGAGGTCTAAATACTATTTATAAAACTATGATGATTTTTAAGCAATCTATGTTTTTGTTCTTAAACACTATATGTGTAGATCGCCTTCTGAGTACCTGGTACGCTTTAAGGACATATTTCGCCCCGAGAACCATCATGGTACGCGACGATGGGCACGAATTCACATAGTGTGTGGAACAGTTATGTTTCCAAAATTGGGTCAAATTTGCGACTTCGAAGTCTATACACATGCAATATGAGAATGCAATTTCACAGCATAGCATTCCTGGCCGTATCCTTGGCATAGAATTACTTTATAGGTTTTGATCTCGATTATTAGGTCCTTTTCGCAAAAGTGAAATAAGATATTTATATTAATATAATACAATATTACTGGATATAAGTTGAGATTAAATATAAGCTAATTTAATTTAATATTTAATTATATGTACATATTTCTATGACAATTTATTAAGATTTAAAATAAAAATAATTTATAGCATTGTTGTAGTATATAATTATATATCCATAAATAATTTATATACTTTAAAATTCGATTAATTATTAATATGAAACTTTACTCGATGAAATTAAATCAAACAAGAAAGGTTTGATTTAAATTCATCGAGCTGAAAAGTGAGAGATTGGGTATAATTCAAATCCTGGAACCACGAGGATACGAGCGGACACAATGAAATGTTGCGGATACATGACCTATTATTAAAACCGGCCCTGCCTCTGAAGGGCTTCATAAAAACCTCGCCAGAAAGCAGCTAGTTCTGCTCTTGCCAATCTCAAATATTCCTGATATCAAATCCGATCGATCGGTCCGGCCAGTACTTGAGAGATCCTGGAATCAATAACGTAAAATAGTTTAAACGACAAAAACGACAGTTATAGTGAAGTATTTGGGGGAATACTATGAAAAAATCCACATATCAGCTGGTCCTCGGCCTTTTTGCCCTGGCCTTTGCCCCGAGCGCGTCGGGCCAATTGGACCGTTTCTCGGGATACTGGACGAACGTCGACCCAAACACCGATGGGGTCACGACCCTTGACATAGGCGTGAGCGGCACGGACGTTACGATCAACGCCTGGGGTAAGTGCGTTCCCACCGATTGTGAATGGGGTGAAGCATACCCATCTTACGCCTATGGTCCGGGTGTGAGCTCAGGCCTCCTGTCCGAGGCGATGGCCATCTCCGCAGTCTGGACGACGAGCTTCAGCGAGACGCTGATGATTATTCGACCCGCCGAAATGGAGCGCCTCCAGGCTGACATTTACACCAGGTTTACTGATGGAAGCGGACGGACGGCCTACACCCAAAGCTACATCTTCGAGCTGGGCCACGATTATCAGTGCTACCAAAATATTCCGGGCCCACAGCTAGAGCTTACGGGAACCGAAGACTATTCGGTGAGCGGAAATGACTTCACCAGATACAAGCTCTCGGTCACCAACTGGAACGTTTACCCGCCTGAGCTCTTCGAGGCTGCGCCTGACCTGCCGCCCTGCGGCCTGAACACCGAATCTTCCAGGACGTGGGTGGACATTTACAACCAGGACGACGTTCGGGTTTACGGTTTCTGCGCCCTGGCAACTTCGGAAGACCTGAAGGGCCTCTGGTTCGCGGTGAAGCAGGGCGACGCCCCGCCAGGTTCGGTGTACGTAGTGATGACCGATCGGCGATGCGACCTTTCTTACGTCTCGAACGAGGTCTCAATCAGCTCTGCATCGAGCATTGCAACGCCGACTACGCCGCCTGAGACCCAGACGACTCTGCCCCCAGACCTCCAGACGATAATAAACTTCCAGAGGGTGAAGCCCTTCTGAGCGGCAGGGGGCATCTAGCCGGGGTCAGGACAGAATCGCATACGTCATGTATCGAGCAAAGCGGGTTCGCTTACGCCTGGAGCGAATCCGCCCCCGCGGGAAACAAGGTTGATATGGCCGCCAAAAAGATCAACGGCACCCACCCCAGACCCTGACAGGACCTGGCGGAGGGTGGAGACGGGTTTCAGCGCCTTCAAGATTGGGGTTCGATCGGAGCGGCGACGCCTCCGATCTCAAAGCCCTGGTAAATTACGAGAAGGCGTTTTTGCAGGGTATCACCCGCCTTCCATCGACAGTATGTCCGTGGTGAAATAGGCGACTTGCGGGGCTGGGATGCCTCTTATTTTCCTATATTTTCCTTTTCGGCGGCGAATTCTTGACGGAATCACTTTCTTACAGCCGACCTTGGCGTTGGGATGCTATAGACCTCGGAGAAGTAGGGCTTGATTTCTTGAAGCACGGTTTGTCCTCGACGAGAATAAGTTTTTTGGCTCTTCGCTATTTCCTGT
>DAQG01000049.1 GCA_002502785.1 Methanothrix harundinacea
CCGATCCTACAAGTTAAATTAATGAGGACCAAGTATCCATGAGAGAGGTGATGCCGATGTTCAGATGCCCCGCTTCTATGATGATGATGATTATTTTGATCCTGGCCAGCGCCGCCTCCGGCGCTATAGTCGTCGACGACGGCGGCGCCGGGAACTTCACGACAATCCAGGAGGCTATAAACGCCTCAGAGGCAGGCGACGTAATAGTCGTCCAGAGCGGCACGTACTCAGAGAACCTCGTGGTGGACAGATCAGTCGTATTGAAAGGCGAAGGCGATCCCGTCGTCACCGGGTGCGACATTTCGGCTCCTCTGATCACCATAACGTCAGATAACGTCACCCTGGAGGGTTTCACCTTCACCGGCTGCCTCAACGACGGATTCGATTCCGGCGCCGTTATGGTGCAGGCTGACGGCTGCTCGCTTCTGAACAACACCATAACGGGCTCGTCAGGTCACGGCCTGTGTCTTAGCAATTCCAGTTACCTTTTCGTATCCGGGAACCTGATCCACGACAACCGGTACGGCGGCGTCTGCGCCCCCGGCGCTAACTACAGCCAGCTAGTCGGAAATCAGATATTCAGCAACGGAAAGTGGGGCATAGTTTTGGACGGTTGCGTATTTGACCTGCTGTTCCAAAATGATATTCATGAAAACGGAGAAGTCGGACTCCAGCTAGTCGATTCGAGTTACAACCAAGTGGCTTACAACAGTATTCGCCTCAACGCAGAAGACGGTATGCACCTTATAGACTCAAGTCATACTGCGATCGTAGAAAATCAGATCCTCGATAACGGTCTCAACGGCGTCAACCTGGACCACGCACAAATCAACGTCTTGTCGAAGAACGTGATCCAAGGCTCTGGAGAGGAGGGGCTTTTGGTCATCAGACTTAGTGACGGAAACATATTCACGGGAAACACCCTTTCCGAAAACGGCATCAACGGAATCGGCATATACGGATCCCACTTCACCTCGTTATCCCAAAACGAGGTATTCGACAACGAATACAACGGGATCTCTCTACGCGACAACAGCAGCAGCACTCTGATAGCCGACAACGAGATTCACGGGAACAAAAGGTACGGTTTTTACCTGGAAGACAGCAACAAGAACTTCTTTGAGGGCAACGACGTGCACGGCAACCTTCACGGCGTCATCATGACCCGTTCCAGCGACAACGTCATGGTGGAGAACGAGATTCACGATAACCGTTTCGGGATGAGTATGGAGTTCTCCGATAGCGCTTCCGTATCGAATAACCGCGTCTACAACAACTCAGATGATGGCGTCCAGCTTAAGAGCTGCGATCGGAGCAAGGTCTGGGAGAACTATATTCGCGAAAACGGCGGGGATGGGGTTCATGTATCGGGATCGGAAAATCTCGTGGTATCTCGGAACATAATCGAAAACAACAGCAAATACGGAATCCAGATGCTGGATCAGACCACCCAGACCATTTTCATGTACAACGCCGTCCAGCATAACGGTGGCGGCGGGATGTACATCTACGAGGGGAATATTAACCTGATCAGCGGCAACATCTTCGTCGATAATCAGAATTTCAACGCCAGAGACAACGGGCAGATCAACAATTGGCTCGCCAACTTCTACAGCGATTATTCGGGAGAAGCTATCGGCGGAGGCGTGGCTGGGGGCGAGCCTTATGCGATCCAGGGCCGGAGGGGTGCGGTAACCCTCGACTTAAACCCAGTCGTGGTAAAGGCTTGGCTGGAGGCGAGCGGGCCCGATTAGCTCGGGGCCTTTCAGCCTCTTCCCTTTTGGCCCCCACAGACCCCGGGTTCCTATAGGACAATCGAGCTGTTATCCCAAAAATCGGAGAATCCTCATGCTAGGGCTTCCAAATCTCTTTTCATGTCGTCTCCCCTCAGTGCTCCATCCGTCTTCGCCTTCGAGAGGGATAGGTGGGTGAACCGGTCGTAATTGGTATCCTTCCTGCAGAAACCCGACCAATGATCGGATCGGATGTGGACTCACCATATCCGAGGGCGAGATGGGCCGCCCGTCCCTCTCCGAAACCCTCTGCCCTGTAACAACATATTTAAATTAATCAGGATTAAATATCCCTGAGAGAGGTGATTCGAATGTTCAGATGCCCCGCTTCTTTGGCGATGATTTTGATCCTGGCCAGCGCCGGCTCCGGCGCGGTTTTTGTGGATGACGACGGCTCCGGGAACTTCACTACAATCCAGGAGGCCATAAACGCTTCAGAGATCGGTGATGTAATAGTCGTCCGGGGCGGCACGTACTCAGAGAACCTCGTGGTGGACAGGTCGATCGTATTGAAGGGCGAAAACGGCCCCGTAGTCAACGGTTCGGGTCTATCGACCCCTCTGATCACCATAACGTCGGAGAACGTCACCCTGGAGGGTTTCACCTTCACCGGCTGCCTCAACGACGGATTCGATTCCGGAGCCGTTCTGGTGCTCGCTGATGGGTCCAGGATTCTGAGCAACTCCATATCCAGCTCGTCGGGTAACGGCCTGTGTCTTCGCGACTCTGGGGATCACCTGGTATCCGGGAACCTGATCCGCGACAACCGGCGCGGCGGCGTCTGCGTCATCAGGGCCAACTCGAGCCAGGTGATGGGAAATCGAATAATCCATAACGTAGGATCGGGCGTAGCTCTTGAGAGCTCTGAAAACGACGAGCTGGTCCAGAACGAGGTTGGAGAGAACGGTGAAGGGGGGGTCCGCCTTGCCGGCTCGAAGTCCAACGATGTGGTCCTCAACGAGATCCGCCTCAATGCGGAAGATGGTGTCTATCTTTTGGACTCCAGCAACAACATCCTGGTAGAAAACGAGATTCACGACTCCCGTCTCAACGGCATAAACCTGTACCGCTCCGGCAACAACTTCGTCTTGAATAACGTGATACGTAACTCTGGCGAGGATGGGCTTTTGGTCATCGGATTGAGCAACGACAACACGGTTGCCGGAAACATTGTTCACTCCAACGATATCAACGGAATAAGCGTATACGGATCTTATTTTAGCTCCTTTTCGAATAATGAGATATTTCAGAACGGGTACAACGGTATCACCCTTCGCGACAACAGCAGCAGCATTATGGTTTCCGATAACGATATTTACGGGAACACTATGTACGGTCTCAGCCTGGATGGCAGCGACACCAACGTCATCAGGAACAACGATCTGTACGACAACCAAAACGGCATAATAATGGTCCGCTCCAGCGATAACGTCCTGGAGTTCAACGAGGTCTACAATAACCGTTTCGGCCTGAGCATGGAGTTCGTCGAGAACGTCGTCGTCTCTGGAAGCGATGTTCACAACAACACCGATCACGGCATCCAGCTGAAGGACAGTCATCGGAGCAAATTATGGGGGAATGATATACGCGACAACGGCGCGGATGGCGTTCACATATCAGGATCGGAAAATGTCGTAGTATATCGGAATATGATCTCGAACAACGACGAGTACGGAGTTCAATTGCTTGATTTGAGCTTCCAGAACCTGCTCATTTACAACACCATCCAGCACAACGATGGCGGGGCGTATGTTTACGAGGGCAAGATGAACCTGTTTTTCAGCAACATTTTCACAGATAACGAGAATTTCAATGTCAGAGACAACAGCGGAAACAAGTGGACGGGCAACTTCTACGGTGACTATTCTGGCAGAGATCTCGACGGAAATTTGCTCGGCGACGTGTCTTACGTCATCCGAGGTCGGAGAGGTGTGGTATCTTTTGATCCCAACCCGATGATGGTGCCGATCTGGTCGGAGGAAGGAAGAGGCCTCCAGATGCCGGAGGCCATGAACGCCTCCGATATCGGCGACTCGGCAGTAATCATCAACGGGGCATGATCGAAGAAACTCGTGGGGGGGAGATAGCTGTTCTTGAAAGGTGGAGCCAGCTCCGTCGCCAAAGGCAGCGGCCTTCCGCGCCCTCCGATTATGAAGGGCGGTTGACCTGATTCCTGGCAACATCTTCGCTGATGGTCAGAGCTTCAACGCCAGAGACTGAGGTCGGGCCAACAGATGGCTTGCCCACTTCTACAGCGACTATTTGGCGAAGTTGTCTGATATGTCGTCGCGGAGGCCAGCTTTATGCGATCCCGGGCCGAAGGGGTGTGCGGTAATGCTTGAGGCGATGGGACCCGACTAGCTAGGGACCTCTCAGCCCCATCTCCCTCTTCAGGTTCCCATGGACAGTCCGGGTCCTACAGGACGATTGAGCGATTTGGCCAAAATGCAAAGTCACTTCTAGTTCAGGGACTCCAGATATTTTTTTCCAGGCCGTCTCCCATCAGACCTCCGTCCATCTTCGTCTTGGAGTGAACAGTTCGTAATTTGTATCCTTCCTGCTGGGACCCCCGACCTCTGGCTGGGATCGGGTGCGGCTCCGATGTATCCGTGGGCGAGACGTGCCGCTTGCCCCTCATCAATCCACTTTGCCCGGCAACAACATATATAAATTAATCAGGACCAAGTATCCCTGAAATAGGTGATTCCGATGTTGAGATGCCCCGCTTCTACGATGTTGATTTTGATCCTGGCCAGCGCTGCCTCCGGCGCAGTTTTTGTGGACGATGACGGTGCCGGAAACTTCACGAAAATCCAGGAGGCTATAAACGCCTCGGAGATCGGAGACGTGATAGTCGTCCAGAGCGGCACTTACTCAGAGAACCTCGTGGTGGATAGATCGGTCGTATTGAAGGGCGAAGGCGATCCCGTCGTCAACGGTTCGGGCCTATCGGCCCCTCTGATCACCATAACGTCAGATAACGTCACCCTGGAGGATTTCATCTTCACAGGCAGCCTCAACGACAGCTTCGACGCCGGCGCGGTTCTGGTGCTGGCCGACGGATGCAAGATCCTGAACAGCACCATATCTGGCTCTTCGGGTCACGGCCTGAGTCTCCGTGATTCGAGGGATCACCTTGTATCCGGAAACCTGATCCACGACAACCGGCTCGGCGGCGTCTGCGTTCTCGGGGCCAACTTCAGCCAGTTGCTCGGAAATCGGATATTCAACAACGGAAAGTGGGGAATAGTTCTGGAGGGCTGTGAGTACGACGCGCTGATGCAAAATGAGATCCGCGAGAACGGGGAGGTAGGAGTCCAGCTCGTCGACTCGTTTTACACCGAGGCGCTTTTCAACAGGATTCAGCTCAACGCAGAAGACGGTATGCTCCTTATGGAATCCATGAACAGCGCTATCATAGAAAATGAGATCAACGATAATGGCCTCAACGGAGTCAATCTTGACCACGCACCAAACAACTTCCTGTTGGAGAATGTGATTCGCGGCTCTGGAGAGGAGGGGCTTCTTGTCATCGGATTCAGTGATGGCAACATAATCACGGGAAACATCCTCTCCGAAAATGGCATCAACGGAATCGGCATATACGAATCTTACTTCAGCACGTTATCCCAAAATGAGATATTCGGCAACGAATACAACGGAATCTCTCTACGCGACAACAGCAGCAGCATTTTGATATCCGACAACGACATTCGCGGGAACAAAAGGTACGGCTTTTACCTGGAAGACAGCAACACAAACTTCATTGAGGGCAACGACGTGCGCGGCAACTTTTACGGCGTCATCATGACCCGTTCCAGCGAAAACGTCCTCGTGGATAACCAGATCCACGATAATAGTTTCGGGTTGAGTATGGAGTTATCCGATAGCACTTCCGTGTCGAATAACTACGTCTACAACAACTCTGATGGTGGCGTCCAGCTTAAGAGCTGCGATCGTAGCAAGGTCTGGGAGAACTATATTCGCGAAAATGGCGGGGATGGTGTTCACGTATTGGGATCGGAAAATCTCGTGGTATCTCGGAACATAATCGAAAACAGCAGCAAATACGGAATTCAGGTGCTGGATCAGACCACCCAGACTCTTTTCATGTACAACGTCATCCTGCAGAACGATGGTGGCGGGATGTACATTTACGAGGGGGATATCAACCTTATAACCGGAAACATCTTCGCCGATAATCAGAATTTCAACGCCAGAGACAACGGGCAAACCAACAGGTGGCTCGCCAACTTCTACAGCGATTATTCGGGAGAAGCTATCAGCGGAGGCGTGGTCGGGGGCGAACCTTATGCGATCCAGGGTCGAAGGGGTGCGGTGACCTTCGATTTAACTCCGGTCATAGTGAAGGCCTGGCTGGAAGAGAGAGGGCCCGACTAGATCGGCCCCCTCTCAGCCTTTTCCCTCTTTTCTTCCCCAATAGATCCCTTAATCCCAAAGAGACAATCGAGCATTTTGGCCAAAAGATAGATTTTAATCTATTTTAGGGCTTCCAGATCTATTTTCAGGTCGTCTCCCATCAAGACTCCGTCCATCTTCGCCTTTGAGAGGGAGAATAGGGTGAACTGGTCGTATCTGGCGTTTTCAAGGTTCGCGCCGGATAGATCGGCCCCCGTCATCTCAACGGTGGTCAGCGTGGCCTCCCTGAGATCGGCCCTGCTCAGATTGGCGTTTGTGAGATATATCCGGTCGAGGTTGGCGTTCTTGAGGTATGCCCCGCTCAGATCCACGTCTCGAAGGTCGAGCCCCTGTAGATAAACCCGTCCCATCCTCGCGTTGCTCAGGTTCGATTTGACCAGGCGAACGGCAGTAAGATCAGCGTCGGTCAGGTCCGCACTGGATAGATCTGCACCGGTAAGGTCTGCATAGGGAAGTTTTGTCCCGCGCAAATTTGAGCCGATCAGCTTAGATTCAGTCAGGTCGGCGTACGCCAGGAGGGCCCAGTTGAGGTTTGCGCCGGAGAGGTCAGACCTCATCAAGTACGCCCTGGAAAAGTCGGCATCTGTAAGGTCAGCGCCCGAGAGATCGGTCCCGTAAAACTCGGCCCTCGAGAACTGGCCCCTGTTCAGATAGCTGTTGCTCATGTCCGCCCAGCTCATGTGAGCTCCGACGAAGTTGCCGCCGATAAGGTAGACGTCCACCATCGTCGCGCCGGACAGGTCGGTCCGAAAGAGCCTGGCGTTCGTCAGCTCTGCACCCGTCAGATCGGCGTCAGATAGGTCCGCCCGGGTTAGATCGGCTTTGGTCAGATCCGACTCCGTCAACACGGCGTCCGACATCTTCGCCCCCCAGAGAGTGGCCTCAGATAGGTCTGCGCCCGCCAAGATCGCGCCTGATAGATCCGCTCCGGTCAGGTCCGCTCCATTGAGCTTGGCTCCGGTCAGATCAGCGCCATTCAGCCAGGCGGAAATTAAATAGGCGTTGTGTAGGTCGGCTTCCTTCAGGCTCGCGCCTCGCAGGTCGGACTGGTTCAATTTGGCGCCGCTGAGATCCAGGCCGGATAGATCAGCTTGTCTCAGATCGGTGCGATCAAATATCTTCACTTCTATGCTTTCGAGGTCAGCGCCACTCCCGCCAAGACATAGGAGGAGCGATATGATCGCCGTGGTGCTGAGCAACCTGGCGACTTGAAGGCCAATTTCCGTCATGTTGAACCTCTCGACAATTTTGGGTTGGATCCGATGGGGCCGATTATACCAATCTCCATTTCGGGTTTATGAAGTCCAGGTATTCGAAGTCGACGAAACTGTAAGGCGCGGAATAATACTGGTCGTCGTCTCTCATGACTCCATAGTAGCTATCAACCGCAAGCCAGCGATCGGGCTGTTTCGGATCTTCGACCAGAATCCATAGGTGTCCCTGCCAATCCCATTCGCTCGGATCATACATATATCTTACTCTATAATTAAAATTTCCGTAGGTATCAGCTAGCTTCTTCGATCCGTCGTAACACATTCCAAGGGGCGTCACCGGGAATATGACCCTTCGGGTCACGTCTTTGATGAGGGTGCTGTCGTCCGTCTTGTCGTATGTTACGTTCTTTTGTATGACATCGGGGAGTATGACCATAACCGGTCCCGAAGTGCTTGGCGGAGTTGCCCAGAGGTCGGCGAGCCTCGGCTCTCCCCCATTTGGGGTCAGATAAGCCAAGCTTCCGTCCGAGAACCTGACCGTCACGTAGGACCTCTCAGGAGTTGCGTCGTAGCCGTGGGTCGCCAGGAAAAAGGCCAGATCCTGTACGGTCATCCCGATGTCTTCGTAGCTGGAAATAAGTAGCCAGAGATCGTTCTCCTCGGCACAGTTCGATGTGGCGGGAATGAGCGCCAAACAGAAAATCAGCAATGATATCTTGACTTCTGTTCTGGTGTAGCTCATCGCGACCCGCCGCTGTTTCAATGGCGGGAGTTATTAACTGCCCTTATATAAAATATAATCGACTGATCGGAGGACAAACTACTCATAAAGGATTGAGATTAAGACACCAAGCACTTCTGCCGCGTCATACTTATTAAAAAGAGAAGTCTTAAGGGCTTCCGACGCGACCGCCTGGCGCGGGCACCCTCAGAATATCGCTGCCAGAGCGTAGAGTGGCAGCATAAACGTGACCAGGAACCCTACGACCATCAGTATGATTGCTAATCCATTTTCTCCCATGAATATCCTCTCCTCAGCATGTTCAGCCAGTTGGCCGTAAGGTAGGGTGAGGTTGTATTAATTACTATCGGAAGGTCTCGAACTGGGACCACGAACCGAGGCCAATACCTTTAACTATCTTCGGCCTCGTGATAAAAGATGTGCGATCGATCCAGAAGACCGGTACAAAGGAGCTTGGCGGCAAGCTGGAACGAAGCAGGACGTCGGGAGCGAGATATGTCCTGTTGAGACCGGCAGGGTATCCTCTCAAGAGCGTTTTTCAGGATTATCCCGAGGTCGCCGACCCTCGTCTCTTCGAGCGTTACGCCCGCGAACAGTGGTATGGCGAGCTGGTGAGGCCAGGGTGTTACCTCTTCGACAGAAGGCTCTACCCTGATTTCGCCTTCAAGGTCGTTAGGGCCCATCCTCACGTCTCTGTGGTTGGGTCGGATACCAAGATCGTGGTGGAGAGAAAGAAGACTGAAGCTACCAAGATCAAGAGCGAGGTTAGTTTCGAGGACGTTGTCGGACAATTGGAGGCCAGAAGGAAGATGAGGATCGTGGAGAAGTTTCTTTCCGAGCCCGAGCGTTTCGGCAAGTGGTCTCCGAGAAACATCCTCTTCTACGGTCCGTCCGGCACTGGCAAGACGATGATGGCAAAGGCCCTGACAGGGGAGACGAAGGTTCCCATGATCCCCATAAAGGCGACCACCCTCATCGGCGAGTTCGTGGGAGAAGGGTCCAGGCAGATCCACGGCCTTTACAAGAGGGCAGAGCAGATGGCGCCCTGCATAATTTTCATCGACGAGCTGGATGCCATAGCCTTGGACAGGAGGTACCAGGACCTCCGGGGCGATGTCTCGGAGGTGGTGAACGCCCTCCTCACAGAGATGGACGGGATCCACTCGAGGAAGGGGGTCTGCACCATCGCCGCCACCAACAAGATAGAGTTTCTCGACGACTCCATCAGGAGCAGGTTCGAGGAGGAGATCAGGTTCGGCCTCCCGAACGCTGAGGAGAGGCTCATGATCCTGGAGAAGAACGTTGCTACCCTCCCGGTGGAGGTGGGACCTCTGAACCTTGTGGCCCTATCCAGGATTACTGAGGGCTTCTCCGGTCGGGACCTGGTGGAGAAGGTCCTGAAGGTGGCTCTCCACGGTGCCATCATCGACGAGGTCCGGATGGAGCAGCGGCACCTTGAAGAGGCGATGGCGAAAGCGAAGAAGGAGACGAGAGATCCGCCCGCGGAGATGTTCTCCTGAGGGCGTGAACCCTCACTTAGTCTCTCTTTGCGTCCACGAAACCCCGGTCGGGTTTTACCGAAGTTCTGAGGAAAGGGCTTTTGTACAATTTAGTGCAATACAGTTAAAAATGGCGATGTTATGTGGCGGGAGATTCTGGCTAAGTTCAAGCGTTATCCAGCTCAGGAGAAGGTTGTAAGGCTGATTTTGGAGAGGGGCTTTCAGGTGAGCGAGCGGGGGAGGGTCGTCTCGGGAGGGATCGAGATACCCCACGCCCAGATCGCAAAAGAGCTGGAAGTGGACAGAAGGGTGGTGGACACCACCGCCGCGGCGATCGTTGAGGACGAGGAGCTCTGGAAGATCTTCAAGAACGTCCGATCGATGACCTTCCTCTCGGAGGTTGCTCCCGTTGTGGGCCTGGGCGTCATCGAGATAACCCCTGTGGACGCGGCCCAGACCGGCCTTTTCGGCGAGGTGGCGAGCGCCGTTGCAGAGTACGGCCTGTCAATAAGGCAGGCGGTCTCCGACGATCCCTTCTTCGTGGAGCAGCCTAAGCTCACCATCATCACCGAGGCGAAGATCCCCGGAGACTTGGTCCGGCTTCTCATGGACATTCGAGGCGTGAGGAGGGTCACGGTATACTAAACATCCATCTATTCTGTGGTGATGCTGAATGAAGATCGGTGTCTGTGGCGTATGTTGTGAAATATGTCCTCGGAGGGTTGGGGGAAAGTGTCCCAACGGGGAAATAGGATGCGTTCCCATGGAGAACGAGTTCTGCAAAATAGCGATCTGTGCCTTCAATAAAAACGTAAGGCTTTGCTTTGAGTGTCCCGAATTTCCATGCGAGACGACGAAAGCTGGGCCCATAAGCTATGGTTTTTGCCAGTATATCTCTGGTTAGATCTCGACGACGGTTCATCCAAACTTGTCTCATCGAAGACATCCTGTCCTTGCCTTCTCCCTTTTGCCGGCAGCGTGCCGAATGTG
>DAQG01000052.1 GCA_002502785.1 Methanothrix harundinacea
TCACATTCGGCACGCTGCCGGGTTCATTTGACTCGTATGTTTTGACTTTATTTGTAATGATCTCTGAATATCGCTGGATAATTAATTCGACGATCTCGTAATCGGTCTGTTCCAATCGATAATGAACAGCAGATCCGCCGATATTCAGCTTTTCTCCTATTTCATGCAAAGTATGACCTTCAAGCCTGTGCATTACAGCTTCACACTTCTTCTTTGTCCATCTGCTTATCAATCGATCGATCATTTTGCAATATATATTCAGCTCCTTGTTCGTCTCTTCCCAGGGTGTTTTAACGGCTAGATTTTGTTTTTTATTTTTTATATAATCCAATTGTAGACCGGAGTATTCAAACGCTTCACCATTCATCTCGCCAACATTACCAAGATTATATCGTTCATTTGGGAAACGATCGATTTCACCCACCCCGATTGAAATTCTGGCGTCAATCCGTGGGAATTTTTCTTCTACATTCAAGCCAGATATCAACTTCAGCCGCAAAATGATCGCATCTTTTAGAGCACATTCGGGCTCGCTGGTGATTCCTTGAAAACTGTCGCCTCTATAAATGAAAGGTGGATACGTATATTTTTCCCCCAAATATTCCAGAGATTTATTGAGATGTTCAATATACGAAATTCCACTATTCTTAAGCTGCCTCGACTTAATTAAATCGCCCGTTAATACTGCATATATTTTCTTTGCCATATTATTTCCATTCTCGTATTTTTATTTGCTTTGTTCAGTTAAGTGTTATATAGTTTTTCGCTGTGACGACTGACTTGATCTGTTATTTTCCAGGGGCTTTTGGCGCTATCCTGTATGATCCGCGATAAAGCTGTAGCATGTTGGAGTTTTGAGCATATCAGATCAAAAAGTGACGGTTTGAGTATATTTACTCAAAACACGGTAATTTGAGTATATCTGTTCAAATAATGCCGACCCATCGCCCTCATCTCTCCACCGACCCAGCGGCTCTCTTGCTGGATAGAGGCGTCGGCACCTCGCCAAAAAGTCCCCGACCCAAAGATCACACCAACCACGCCCACAGCGCCGCGCCCACCAGCGCCCCGAAAAGCGTGGCGAATAGGTTGACGCCGTTGTTGCTGAGGTAGCCCCAGGACTGAAGGGTCGCGCCGAGGAGGCTGTCGAAGTTCGTGCCGAGAAAACCCCCCAGGAGCGCTGCGGCCAGCCCCTCACATCCCGCCATTCCCGTCGCCACCGCGAGAACCCCGGTGAAGAGGGATCCGAAGACCGAGGCGGCCTCGCCGAGCAGGGTGATGCCGCCATCGACGCCCGGCTCGACGTGGCGGAAGCTCGTAATCATCCTGGGGGTCGACCTCGCAGTCTCGCCGATCTCGCTTGCCAGAGTGTCACCGGAGGCGGTGGCCACAGACCCCAGGAAGGCGAAGGCGAATAGGTCTGACCCGTAAACCCCGTAGAGTACAGCCATCGCCAGGGGGACGAGGCTGTTGCTGTATACGTTCTTGTAGCCCCTTACGCCGCCTCGGGACTGAGCTATCCTCAGCTCTTGTTTTCTCGCGTACTTGTACCTGGTAAAGCCGCTTCCCAAGAGGTAAAAAGAGAGGAGGAGAAGAAACCAGAAAATATTGGCGAAGAAGATGACGAGAAGGCAGATTATAACTTCGCTGATGACCGCCTCGGCGTCGGCGGCCCTCATTTTGTAGGCGGCCAGGCCCAAAGCCAGGGCGAAGACGTATATGCCAGCCATGTGTTCAAGTTCCGGAAGAGGATAATCGAAGCTGAAAAGCCACATCACCATACAGGACCCGAAGGGTACGGCAAAGTCCCTCTCCGTCGAGGCGGTATGGAGGAAGGCGCCGGAGAGGCCCCCCAGGGTCGCCAAAAAGAGGATTCTCTCAGGCTCAAGGCCGACGGCAGCGGTTGCTGCGGCCCCTGTCGCGGCTCCGAACCCAACCGGCTGCGACGAAGTCCAGAGAATGGCGAGATACCCAAGGATCGTCGTCGTCGCCAGGTAGGCGAGGCTCTTTCTCAAATCCAGAAACCTTCGAGCAGCGAGGGCCCCGAAAGTGGGGGCGACGAAGGATACGGCCACCAGGTAAAGGGGAAGCTTTAAGCTGGTCGACTCAAGGCCGAAGCTTAAGAGGAGGAGGAATGCTAGGGAGGCCGAGAGGATTCGAACCTTCCGCTCCGCGATGAAAAGGGCAAAAAGAGCCAGGACGGTGTAAACCCCGGCGTAAGGAAAGAGCAGCACCGTCAGACCCACGCCTATCCTCGCCATCGCCTCTTTCTTCACGGACCGCTAGATGAACACGATCGCAAAAATACTTTCTCACCGAGAAGCTCTCCGGGTGCCTCGATGCTCAACCGCTTGCGCGAAAAAATGCTGGTAAAGGAAATCAGGATAGGCGAGGTTCCCTCCTGCATAGCTGTAGTCATCTCCGCCGAGGGGCTCGAACCCCGTTGGTGGCGAAAGGTCGCCGTGATGGCGGACTGGTGCATCTCTCTGGGGATACGCGAGGCGGCGCTCTTTTCTGAACGGGTCGAGCCCGAGCCGGTCGAAAAGGTCGAGGATATAGCAAAAGAGCTATCGGACCTTCCAGCAAAAGGAATCCTCCTTGCGAAAGAAGGGGAGATCAGCTTTGGGAAAGGAGGGCCCCTGGACCTGATCATCTCCATCGGCCGCGGCGGAAAGTCGGAGGTGACCGAGGCGATAAGGTCGGTTCTAGAAGACGTTCAATCCGGCCTTGTCGATCCCGAGGAGGTCGACGAAGCTGCCATCGAGTCGAGGCTCCAGCTCAAGCAGCGGCCAGACCTCATGATAAGGCTGGGGGCAAAAGAGCTGAGCGACTTCATGATCTGGCAGTCGGCTTATTCCGAGCTTTACTTCGTCGACCGGTCCTGGGACCGCCTAAAGAAGGTCGACTTTCTCAGGGCCGTCAGAGACTACCAGAGAAGAGAAAGAAGGTTTGGAAGATGATTAATCTTCCCGATCAAGAGAGGAGAGTGGGACGGAGCTGAGGTACTCGGGAGGCACGTTCTCTGAGATCACTATATAGTCGCTCACGGTCATCATCTTAACCCCAGCCCTTTGGGCTGCCTCGGCGTCGACCCTGATCACCCTAGGGCTGTTAGTCCTGAAGGTGCCGACGTACCAGGCCTTCTCCGGGGTCGTGGACAGGTGGACGTAACGCTGAGTCGCCGACTTGAGCCCCACCTCCAGGATCCTGTCGGCCTCCTCCTCGTTCGCCCCGTAGTAGAGGGCAGAAAGCTCGTTCGAGGGGTAGTCCAGGTTTACATCGACCGAATGGCCGTACTTCGCCCTGATCTTCCCCTCCCTGATCTCGTACCTCTCCTTGGGGTCGGACTGGACGAGAGCTATCACCAGACGCTTGTTAGCCCAACGGTATCTGGTTCCTATAACCTCGGAGAGCAGATCGAGGTCAACCCAACCTCTCGGGTTCATGTCCAGGCCCAGGTCGTCTGGGAAGTGTCTGAGGGCGCCCGCCACCAGCCTGCCAAGCTTTTCGCTTCTCTCATCTTCGAGGACGACCTGACCGGGGTTGCCACATTCGCAACATTCTCCCCGGAAAAATCCATGTTCTGGACATTTCTTGATCACGCTTCTCGCCTCCGGCTGAACTGAATTGGCCTTACAGATAGATATAGCTGACTCCAGAACAGAGGGGGCCGCCTGCCTGACGCGAAAGGCACGATTCTAGGCGACTGACGTCTGCGGTCTGATTTCGCAACCTCGAATCCCGAACCTGAAAGGGTGATCATACGGATTTCGGGCAAAGCCTGAAATAGAATTTGAACTCTGAGATCTGTCCATGCTGGATTTGGACAAGATCGAGAGAGTGCTGAAGAGCGGCGATCTTCTTGATCTGGACGATGAACAGTTCTCTGTCGAGCTGAAGACCTTTTTCCAGACTTTGGAGGAACGGGATCGCCAGATATCCGAGACTCTCGAAACTCTTCTGGCTGAAGTGGAAGAGCTCATAGCCCTCTCCGACGAGTTGGAATCTGAAGACGACCTTTGCAGGTGATGCCCTTTGGAGACGCTGCCAGATGTTCAGGCCTGTCAACCCGAGTACCCCATAAACCTCACCCGTGTCGGCCTCACCGGGGTCAAGAAGCTCGTGAAAGTCCTCCGGGAGGATGAGGAGCGGCCGATCGTCCTCATATCCAACTTCGAGGTCTTCGTCGACCTCCCATCCGACCGGAAGGGAGCTAATCTCTCCAGGAACTTCGAGGTGATAGATGAGGTGCTGGAAGAGGCCGTAAACGAGCCGGTCTACGTGATCGAGGAGCTCTGCGGCGAGATCGCCCGTCGGGTTTTATCCAAACACGAGTACGCCACCCGTGCCGAGGTGAAGATGAAAAGCGAGTACATCGTCGAGAGGAGCTCGCCTGTCACCAAGACCGCTGGCCAGGAGGTGGTCGACATCTTCGCCGAGGCGGTGGCCAAGGCTGGTCACGTGAAAAAATTGGTTGGGGCTGAGGTGGTGGGGATGACCGCATGTCCCTGTGCCCAAGAGATCATGAGAGACCAGGTGAGAAAGGAGCTTTTGACCCTGGGCCTCACCCCCGAGGAGGCTTTTGTATTTGCGGCGAAGCTTCCCGTGGCCACCCACAACCAGCGCGGCCGCGGCATGATCTCGATCCAGGTCTGCGACAGGCGGTGCGTATCCCTCGACCAGATAATCAAGATAATCGAGAGGTCTATGAGCTCGCGGGTATTCGGCCTTCTGAAACGGCCTGATGAGGCGCTGGTGGTCCAGAGGGCTCACAGCAACCCCAAGTTCGTGGAAGACTGCGTGAGGACGATGGCCCAAAAGGTGGTAGAGTCCTTCGGAGATCTGCCCGACGACGCCGTGATCGTCCTGAAGCAGATCAACGAGGAGAGCATCCACCAGCACAACGCCTTCGCCGAGAGGAGCGCCACCATGGGGGAGCTGAGGGCGGAGCTGGGAGCCGAGGATCTCTCCAACGCCATAAAGGTGCCGATAAAATGATCGAGAAGAAGATCGAGTTTATAGGAAGCTGCCTCTCCGACCTCCTTGCCGAAAAGGAGATCATAGCCAGGTACGAGCTTCTCCAGCGGGTTTACGAGTGCGTAAGGAAAGCCGACCTCACCCCGGAAGAGAAGGTGGAGCTTAATACGACTCTCGGAAAAAAGCACGTCGCTTCAGGCATATTCTTCAACCTACTCAGCGGCGAGCCCATCTTCGCCAACATTCCAAAGCTCGACAGTGTGATGAACATCAACGACCGGATGTTCCACTTCGTCCACACCGGAAACTACACCGATCCAGACTTCGCAAAGGCATACAATAAGTTTCAGGACTCGGGAAAGGAGATCGAAGAGCTGGTAAGGCTGAACCTCAAAGACCTCCTCGTCGAGTTCATGGAGGGAGCTGAATACCACCTAGCTGACGAGTCCTCGGCAAAGCTGACCTTTGCGGGCCCCGACGACCGGAGGCTTGACTTTAGAATTTTTCCCACGATCCAGGAGGTGGAGCTGGTGGAGGGGATGGAGGGCTCCGTTGTCATTGTGCCCCACGCTGAAAGCCCCGGACCCTTCATCGCCTTCTTCCAGGAGAAGGGGAAGGATGCCGATCTGGCTGAGATCAAGGTCTGGGTCGCCAACATGGAGCAGGGGACGATCGACCCGTTCATAGGCTATCCAAAGGACCTCGCCATCTACAAGCAGTTCAACAACCCCCGGATGGCGATAATGGTGAAGACGAACTGGGGCCGGAGGATGGAGTAGCCGGGCTGAGGTCGGCATTTAAACGGGTTATTGGGTTGATAAGTTCATTGAGGCAGAAAGTTAGAAGATTGACCGTAGTCCAAAGAGCAGTCATTTGCCCAAAATCTTTCTGAGAAATCCTCCGCCAGCTTCCTTCTTTTCGTATTTCGCCCCAGAATCTGGCACGGTCTTTGCTCCTTCGGCCTGAGAGCTGATCGGTTTGGTCCCTTTATCGGTCCTGGCCATGGTTTTGGCCCTAGGCTTCACGCCGCCGACGATCGGCGTGCTGACACCACCGTGCCTGCTTTTCCTGGGCCTGATCTTGACGGTTACCGGGTGCTCGATTTCGTTGCTGACCAGCATCGCGGTCCCAGGCGGAAGCCTCTTTATGTCCTCCTCAAGCTCGGAACTCATCCCCTCGATCCCTTTGCTCAGGGCCCGGAGGTCGTTGGGGTTTGTGACCCGGAGGATGATCTGGGTGTTGCACTGAGATATCACGTTCTTGTCGACCCTGGCAGGCCTCTGGCTTATGACTAGAAGCCCGAGTCCGAACTTCCGGCCCTCGGCGGCGATCGTTCTGATGACGGCGGTGCTGGCGGCTTTTCCGCTGCCCCTTTCCGGGATGTAGTTGTGGGCCTCCTCCACGACGACCATGCCGGGGTTGACGAGATTCCTCTTCCTCGCCTCGAACAAGTCCGAGAGGAGCTTTGCTACGATCATCCCCTGGAGGTCTGGCACAACTCCGGTCATGTCGATGATGGAGGCCTTCCCCCTCTGGAGGAGGTCACCGAGATCTGTGGGCCTGCCAGAAAATATGCCCAGCTCCGCCAGGGCTTCGAGATGGCCGATTAGCCCCCACTTGGCCTTGCTCGTGTCCTTCTCGGCTTGAGCGATTACGTCCTCAAGCTCGTATTCGCTTCCGTCGGAGCCGAGGATCTTTATCGCCTCGTAGAGGACCCCTTTCTGGCTGTTGGTCACGTCTTCAGGAAGCATCGCCGAGATCTCCCGGGCGGTCATGTTTTTGCCGTTGAAGCGGAAGAAACGGTCGGCATGGGGGGCATCCACCTGGTTTGCGGGAGAGTAGACGGTCACGTCGTAGCCCTTTGGCGTTACGTCGTACTTGACGAAATCCCCTTTGGTGTTCTTCTGCTTCATCGAGGCGTACTCGCCATGGGGATCGATTATCAGAAGGGCGACTCCCTTCTCCAGAAGCTCCTCCAGGACCACAGCCGCAGTGTAGGACTTTCCGCTACCGGTCTTGGCGAGAATGCTGCAGTGCTTCTGGACGAAGGTGTCGGCTTCAAGCTTAACTTTCAGGTCGTGGCCATCGAGTAGGCCGATGTAGAGGTTTCCCTTAGAGAGACCGAGAGCCCTCTCTATCAGATCGGCGTCGGCCCTCAGGACCGGATCTCCAGGCCGAGGAGGGTTCGTGGGCATCTGAAGCTTTCCGCCCGACGCCACCCCGATCACCCGGGCCAGACCCACCACCCTCTCTTTTGCCTCGGTGTTCTCCTCATTGATCATGCTGAGGCTGTAGGCGACGTTGGACCGGGTCACGTCTACCACCTGGGCGAAGATCCAGTCTTTTGAGCCGTCTTTTACCTTGACGTAACTTCCCCTGCTCGCCTCGCCCGTGATCAAAAACTTGAACTCGAGGGCGCTCGTCTCCCCCACGATAATTCCGATCTCGTCTCCCAGATTACCACCACGTTCTCAAGAGTCAAAGCCCTCCTAATCGCGAATGACTGAAACCATTCAGGTCAGCTTTTCGCCTACCCCACAAGAGCTTAACGGTACCTGTATCGATATCGGTCTTTCAGCATGCCTCCGTAGGCAAGGCCCGCAAGAAGGCCCGTTATGTGGGCCATGTGGGCTATGCTGTCTCCAGACCCCATCATGGCGAAGTCGAGAACCGCAAAGAGGACCACCGCAGCCCTTATGCTCAGCGGTATCACGAAATATATCAACACCGTGATCTCCGGGGCGATCACGGCGAGGCAGCCCATCACGCCGTAGAGGGCGCCGCTCGCACCCACCATGCTGCCTGTAGGCACCACCGCCATCTGGCCTATGGCTGCGACAAGGCCTGATATTATAAATATCTGGAGAAATTTAGATTCACCAACCCTGCGCTCAAGCTCCGTTCCGAAGAAGAATAGGACGATCATGTTCACCAGGAGGTGGGGGATATCGTCGTGGACGAACATGTGGGTTATGAGGGTCCAGGGTCGGGCTGCAACGAAGGCGGGATTTAGGGCCAGATAGTTGGAGGTGAAGGCAGGAGCCAAATACCTCACGAAGAAGAGAAGGACGCATATCACCAGGATGATGCCCGAATAAGTCAGCGGGAGTCTGAAACCTCTTGAAGAAGAGAACCGATCGTCGCCCCAGGGATCAGGGTCGTTCCAGCGATCGTCGCGGACTTCGTCTCTCTGCCATCCGGACCCAAGAAAGAGCCTTTCGGCCCAGCTTAGTTTCGTCGCCCTCCCGATAGAATCCCTCAAATCAATCTCACCTCACCAGAGCCTCTGTTTTCAGACCATTCGTCTGAAAGAGGCAATACAAATAGATGCTGGCGACCCGGATCATTCCACCACGTACTCTCCGTTTCGCAGGACGATCACGTAATCGGCGGAGTTCTTAAGGGCGACAGAGAAGCCAGGCTCCGCCCCGAAGATTATCGTCTCTTTGCCGTGCTCCATAGCTTTGAGAAGGACGGGCTTGAAGTCGGCATCTCTAGTGACGAGGGCGATGGTGTCTATGATCGGGCTGTAGATCATGTCCATCGCCTCCACCGCCAGCTTCACATCGACGTCGCTTGTGCATATCACGGGCTCAAACCCCTGATTTTCTACCGCTTCCACCAGCTTCTCGGAGGCGTACTGATTGAGGAATACACGTTCAACCTTGATGTCACCGTAGTCCTTCAGAATGTCTCTGATCTCCTCCAGGTCGATCTGGAACTCCTTTCGAAGCATGTTGGGTCCGTCCACCAATAGGCCGATCTTCTTCCTCCCCTTCTCCTTCTTGGAGCCCAGATATTTCATGATGTGTTCGAAGCGTATCGGCATCGGATCACTGGTCCATCTTACGTGAATAGTGATTTCCGTATCGATCTGATATAATTTTCCGTCTTAAGTCGACGAGAGAGGCCATAAGATCGAATCAGAAGTGTCGGAGCAGAGGCCGACAGAATCAGAACCTGTGCAAACGCAATGGAGCGGGGGCTTTAGGTCCCCCGCTCAGAGGTTATATATCTTTTTCGCGTTTTTGGTGGTGGCCTTTGCTACATCTTCGGGCGGAAGCCCCTTGATCCTGGCGATCAGGTTGAGGGCCTCCAAAACGTAGGCGGGCTCGTTTCTGCCTTTTTTTGGAGAGAGAAATGGACTGTCTGTCTCGATCAAAAGCAGATCCAGAGGGACTTGCCTAGCCAGAACCTGGTGCTGAGCGGACTTGCAGACGACCGTGGCGAGGGAGATGTAAAACCCCCGATCAACGGCTTCTCTCATCGTCCCCACAGTCCCGCTGTAGCAGTGAAAGACGACTTTGTTCAGGTTCTTCACCATCTCGAAGGCCTCATCCTCGGCGAGCCGAGCGTGGATCACCTGGGGGAGGTCCAGCTCTCCTGCGAGGTTGACGACCTTTCGAAATACCTCTCTCTGTCGGTCTTGTCCCTTCTGGTCGGGACAGCGGTAGTAGTCGAGGCCCGCCTCGCCGACGCCGACGATCTCCTTTGCGTGAGCTCTGATCTGGTCGAGGGTCGCATCCACCTCCTCGTCGGTCGTCTCTCCGAGGCCGTTCGGGTTGAGGCCCAGAGTTGCGTGAACAAAATCGTACTTTTTTGCGAGTTCGAGAGTTTTCCTGTTTGTCTTGAGGTCGATCCCAGAGTTGATCATGGTGGTAACCCCTGCATTGAGGGCCCTTTTGATCACCTCGTCTCTGTCCTTGTTGAAGTTCTTGAAGTCGAGGTGACAGTGAGTGTCTGTCACCTCGTATTTTGCATCGCTCAACTTGAGTCTTCCTCCAGCAACATGAGTCTGTTTATGGCATTGATCAGCGCCTCCACCGAGGCCATCACGATGTCCTCTCTTGCTGACCTCGCCGTAACCTTTCTACCGAGGCGGCTGTTCTCAACGCCGATCACCACTTCGGCTAGGGCGTCGGACCCGCCGGTTATCGCCTCGATCCTGAAGTCGCTTATCTTGACGGCGGTCTCATCCCCAAGGATTCCCCGGACCGCCCTAAGGGCTGCGTCGACGGGGCCAACGCCGATGTCGGCGAGAACCCTCTCCTCGCCCCTGACGGTGGCCCGAACTGTGGCCGTCGATGTGAGGGTGTTTCCTGTCATCACCGCCAGCTCCTTCAAGATTACGGCCTGCTTCTCCTTGGCCAGCTCTCCGATGACGACCTCGGCTATAGTCTGGAGGTCGGCATTCGTCACGCACTTGCCTTTGTCTCCGAGGTCCTTGACCCTCTCCAGGATCTCCTGGAGCTGGCTCTCGTTGGGAGCGTACCCCATATCCTCGAGAGACTGCTTGACGGCGTGCCTTCCTGTGTGCTTTCCGAGGACGATCCGCCTCCTGTGACCCACCATCTCCGGAGTCATTATGCCAGGCTCGAAGGTGTCGGAACGCTCCAGGACGCCGTGGCTGTGGATCCCGCTCTCATGGGCGAAGGCGTTCTCGCCGACGATCGGCGCGGTCCTGGATATCCTCACCTCCGAGAGCCGCTCGACAAGCTTTGCGGTCTCGACGATGTATGGTGTCTTGATGGAGGTCTCGGCTCCGTACATGGAGTGGAGACACATCACCGTCTCGGCGAGGTTCGCGTTTCCAGCCCTTTCGCCGAGGCCGTTGGCCGCCACCTGGACTTCTCTAGCACCCGCTTCAAAGGCGACGAGGCTGTTGGCGACGGCGAGGCCGAAGTCGTTGTGGCAGTGGACGTCGACGACCATACCCTTTGTGCTCTCGCAGATCTCCTTTACGAGCGTGTAGAAGGTCGTTGGAATCGCCACCCCCACGGTGTCGGGGATGTTGATTATGTCGCAGCCCGCCCCCTCCACGGCACCGAAGATCTCCTTCAGGAAGGGGAGGGGCGTTCGGGTGGCGTCCATCGCCGAGAAGAGGCAGGTCCTTCCGTGGTCCTTGACGTACTCCACGGCCTCCACCGACTGCTCGACGATCTCTTGGCGGCTCTTTTTGATGGTGTGCTGGATCTGGATGTCCGAGGTCGAGACGAAGACGTGGACCATGTCCACGTTGGCGTCGAGGGAGGCGTCGATGTCCTTTCTTATGATCCTCGAAAGGCCGCAGACTTCGGCATTCAGCCCATCGCCCGCGATCTTCTTTACAGCCTCAAAATCGCCTCGAGAGGATACTGGAAAACCAGCCTCGATGACGTTCACACCGAGCTTGTCAAGCTGCCGAGTGATGGCGATCTTCTCCTCCGGGGTCAGGGAGACGCCGGGGGTCTGTTCACCATCACGGAGGGTGGTGTCGAAAACCCGAATTTTTTCTCCACGCAGTGCTTCGATGTTATAGAAAACGATCCCACGCAGATTGCTCTTGCGTCATGGATGCTAAGTTGAGGCCTCGCCCTATAAAACTTTTTGCCAGAAATGAAAAATCTCGCCCACCCGCCGGGCGGGCGATCCATCTTCAGGACCGGGGCTGCGGTCCATTTTAAATCCGGAAATATGAGATTCAGCTCTGATCTTCAGGTGCTGGAGCTTCAGCCACCGTTTCTGCTTCCTGGGCTTCCTCCGCCTCCTCGGACTTGGACGGAGGGGATACCAGCTGAGAAGTGACGGTGGGTGTGAGCTTGTGGCTCTCGATGTACCGGACCTCTTTGAGGTTCAGGAGCCTCATCGCCATCTCAGCGACGCCCCGCCTTATCATCGGCCACTCCTTGTAGTAGCTCATCTCCCAGGGGGACTCGATCTCGGCGACGTCGCCCTCCAGGATCTCTGCCTTGAGGTCGATCTCGGCGAAGATCCTGATCAGGTTTTCGAGCTTCTCCTGCCTCTCCTCGATCCTCTCGACGATGGTGTAATCGAACTTTACGGTCTTGTCGGCGAGAACGTGGTTGTAGTCGATCCTCGCCTTCCTCCCGATTATGCGGGTGAGGGTTCCCATCTTGCCGTCCACAGAAACCCGCATCCCTATCTCGGGCCTCTCCTTCTTGAACTTTGTAAGGGATATGAGCTCGACGTTCTCTGGATCGCGAACCCCGTAAGCCTTCTCTGGAGGCACCTCCACGCTTCCCGTGATTCCGATCTCCTTTCCGATCAGCTCGTCCTTGAAACCCGCCACCACGTCCCCGGATCCGACCACGATAAGAGTGGGACCGTACTCGACCCCATCCTCGTAGATGTCGTTATTCATTGCCACATCCCGGTTCGTGGTGGATATCACCCGACCGTCGACGCTCTCGGTGTAATCTACCTTGATGAAATCGCCATCTTTTACTGTCATCTTGAACACCGTCCTTGAAAGGATAACTAGCTCTGCAGCCTTTCAGCCTTCTATATTAAGTAGTCTGCTATCTTCTCGGTGATGGGCTGTTCGCAGTAAACGCACCTTAGCACCACAGGGTTTTTGCTCTTGACGAGAAGCTGGGACTTGATCGGCTCGTTGGTGTTGGATATGCAGGAGGGATTAGGGCACCTCAAAACGCCCACGATCAGGTCGGGCATATCGACGGTGTACTTCTCGACGACCTGGCAGTCCCTGATAATGTTGATCGTCGCCCCGGGCGCGATCATGGAGATCTTGTTCACCTCCTCCTCTTCCAGCTCCCTGTCTTCCACCTTGACCATGTCTTTTTTGCCCGACCTTCTGCTCGTCACGTTCATGAGGACGCTTATCGTCGCCTCGGTCGTTCTGTCTATCCCCAGGATCTTGAGGACGTTCAGGGCCTGGCCCGCTGGGATGTGGTCTATCACGGTACCGTTCCCGATGGGGGTAACCCTCAGCTTCATCTCGGTCTCAGTCAAGCCGATCACCTACGAGCATCTTTAGAAGGGCCATCCTCACAGGCACGCCGTAGAAGGACTGCTTGAAGTAGAGGGCGTGGCCGGTCTCGTCCACCTCTGGCGCGATCTCGTCCACCCTCGGCAGCGGGTGCATGATTATCAGCCCATCTTGGACCCCGTCCAGGTTTTCGGGGGCGATCCTGTAGCTCTTTGCCACCTTCTGGTACTCGTAGGGGTCCGGGAACCTCTCCCTCTGGATCCTGGTGACGTAGAGGACGTCCACATTCCGGATCACCTCGTCCAGATCGTGGGTCTCGCGAACCATCGTCCCCTTCCCCGCCAGATCAGACTTGATGGGCGCTGGCATCTCGAGGGTCGGGGGCGATACGAGGGTTATGTCGGCGCCGTAGAGGGCCAGGGCGTAGGCGAGAGAGTGGACGGTTCTTCCGTATTTCAGGTCGCCGACGAGGGCGATCTTGAGGTCCTCGAGGCTGCTCTCCTTTCTTATGGTGTAGAGGTCGAGGAGCGTCTGGGTGGGGTGGTGGCCTGCGCCGTCCCCGGCGTTCAGGACGGGGACTGGCGAGAACTGGGATGCGAGGCGGGCCGAACCCTCTTTGGGATGGCGGATGACGAGGGCGTCGGCGTAGGCCCCGATCACGCGGATGGTGTCGGCCAAAGACTCACCCTTGGCTATGGCGGACCCCTCTGCGGGCCCGAGACTGAGGGTTTTGCCGCCGAGGCGCATCATCGCCGTCTCAAAGGAGAGCCGGGTTCGGGTGCTCGGCTCGAAGAAAAGAAGGGCCAGGATCTTTCCGGAGAGGGCCTCGCACTTCCCGCCGCGGGCGTAGGGCTCCAGGGACTCGGCCAGGTCAAGGACGGAGTCTATCTCGTCGCGCGAGAACTCCCGCATCGAGAGCACGTGCCTCTTCTTGAACATGTTTGGACCAACCGCTGCTTTGGGATATAACGCTTCTGGATCAGAAGAACTTAGAGGCTAGGGTCTGCCTCGTTTCGCACGTTTCCAAAACGGGACACCGTTCACAGGGTGCTTCCCGCGGCCTGTCGGGAAGCTTTCCGCCCTGAATTCTTCTGATCCGATCTCTAATCCGAAGAACCTTTCTTCGGTCGTAGGTTTTGATCTCCACCTCCCGGACCTCGCCAGCCCGCGGGTACTCCACAAGACCCAAGTCGACCCTTCTGTCCAGGTCATCTTCGAGGAGCATGGCGTACCCTGTCAAACGAAGCCGGTCGCTCCGCCAGACCCCGTTCTCCGGAGGATTGTCCGTCTTTATCAACGAAGGGATCTGGATAGTACCTTTCATACCACCGTCTCCAGCTCTTGATACAACCCTATCGACCCTCCCGGAGAGGCCGAGCCGATCAGACCAAAGGTCCACCTCTACCTCGCTTGGCGTCAATATATCGAGCTTCGGCGAAAGCTTCGATGCCATCTCCGGCAGAATCTCGCGAATCTCACCGGCCGCTGCCCGGAGGTCGTGACGGTTGATCTCCTCCCTGCTGATGATGGGAAGCTCCGACTCGGCCCCGTCGAGAGCTTCCAAGAGCCATGCCTCCAGGTCGATCCCCCCATCCGGTTCGAACTCGGATAGGGATAAAGTCATCTCCCTTATGAGGAGCTTGGTGGGGTTTTCAGCTTCCGGCCAGACCGAGCGGCCCATCGCCTGGAAGTAGACGAGCCTTGGGCAGCGGAGGTAGAGGGAGATGTCTGAGATTCTCACGGGTGGTGGCATGGTATGATGATTTGTGATCCATATTTAAAAAGATATTGAATGGGGGTGATGACATCAGTGTCAATTTAGTCAAAATTAAGGCAATTGATCTAGATTTTAAGGGCGAACAAAAAAAAGCAAGGCGCAAATTAAAATTTGCGCCAGAATTCGATCAATCACAAGTTGTGTTGGGAATTTTGACCTGGATGTAGCTACATACCTGATTATACTTCTCTTCTCGAATCTCTGGAAAGCCCTTATTTGGGAAAGACATGGCATATTCTAGTATTGACTCAAATTGTGGGTAATACGGGTCGTCAAGAACCGCTTGTAGCTGATAGAAGTCCCGTGTAGCGGGCATCAAGTAGCGAGGAGGAGGAGCAGTTCCAGACTCGTTATCCCGACTGAAGGCGATCCACTCCCTGGTCTCAGGTTTGTTAATGTACTGTGAAAAATTAATCGCATCTCTTCTAGATTGCTCGTCTGATCGATTGGCGTTCAAGACCAATCCATCAACCCACATGATTGAGTTACTGCTGCTTGAACTATTGCCAAACTTTGCTGATATTATGTTAACACCACCTGGTACCAGGGAGCTGTTATAGCTCAGGACGTCGAACATGCGTTCAGAAAAACCCATAAAAGACGTTGCATCGCCTCTGGCAAAAACCTTAGCAGCCTCAGTGCTGTTATGGTGGTAGTATTTATTAAGGCACTTGTTCTCTCCATCGGTATTACAATCATCCATCAATTCGATGAGCATATCTCCTGTTTGATTATCCATTTCACTACTGAGGGCCCCAACTAAATCGTAGCCGTAGTTGTCTACGTAGCCGACGACGTACAATCCAGGTAGCGTCCAACCACCCTGAAAATCACCTACAAGCTTCACTTTTCCTTCGGGATTTATCTCAGTGATAATTTTTAGCATCTCGTCGGATGTGGTAGCATTTAAAATGGCTGGATTTCGGCTGTACAAGAACTCGGAACACATCCACGTTGGAATGGCGTAAGAGCAACCGTCAACCGATGCGGCTACAATGGCTGGTCCGAATAGATCTGGATCGGTATAGCGGATGGGTGAGACGAAACCTCCGTCAACCAAATACCCCAACAAACTCAAATCGACTTCCACAACTTGCGGCCCATCCGAGGAAAATACTTTTGGTATATTGTTCATGTCATAAGTGTCGTAAGTATCACTGACGGCCACAGTCAGATTGACGTCTGGATGGACCGTTTCGAACTCCCTTTTGATGCGCTCAGTCATGGCCGTGAAGTTATCGTGATTCGCATCCGGAATGTAAGGATACATCGCGACGAATAAGTCCCTGGGAGTATCCACTTCTGCTACAGAATCGCATTCTCCGGCAGCGTGCCGAATGTGAT
>DAQG01000011.1 GCA_002502785.1 Methanothrix harundinacea
ACATAAAACAGCGAGGAGCCTTCCATATGCTCTGTCTCCTTTCTTTCGTTACACAACCAAAGGATACAGGGCGTATCACAATTTTACATCACATTCGGCACGCTGCCATTGGGCGTGGTGTTATAGTATCCACAACAGTAATAAATGATGGTATGTTTCTCGATTTCAAAGGGAAGCTTCGTGTGTATGCTTATTCGCCCCACAGTTCGGGTCCAGAGATATATCAATACTCAATGGATATTTCTCCAGGAGGATACCAATTTGAAGACACGAAGATCCGTGGATCCGAATCTGGGTCATCCAGCCTTATAGGAGATTGGACTGTTAAGGCCGTTTTATACGATGAAAATAATAATGATGTGGCAGAGTCGCCTAGTAAATCTTTTAGGGTGGACAATTGTTGAACGATTTTGATGTGGTGGGAACGACACCACTCCACTCTTAACTTTATAGTTTGTTGTTTCATGTGGACAAAATTATGGAACAACTGGTTCAGCGGTTTGGCCATAACATCTGCAGGAACCAAAAGTAAGATTTGGTATGTTGTCTGGAGGTTAAATGATGTCTAGATCAACTATATTCTTAACCCTAATGTTAATAATATATCCATTTAACGCCTTAGCCAATCAGCCATCCGAAATAGAGTGGAGCAAAACTTTCGGGGGAGATGGAGCTGAAATAGGAAAGACCGTCCAGCAAACAAATGACGGGGGGTACATAATTGTAGGTTATACGGAATCATATGGCAATGGTTCACGTGGGTCTTGGATATTGGATTGTATTCCATGGATCGGATCTTCCCCCGAATGTTATCATGTCTATAAGCGCGGCTCTACAGATATCTGGCTTATAAAGACAGATTCACAAGGATTTTTGGAGTGGGATAAGACTTTCGGCGGGGCAGACCTTGATTACGGCAATTCTGTCCAAGAAACAAGTGATGGTGGGCATATTCTAACAGGAGAAACATGTTCGTATGGTGCAGGTAAGGGTGATGTCTGGTTGATTAAGACCGACTCACAAGGGAACCCAGTCTGGGATAAGACTTTCGGCGGGGCAGACCTTGATTATGGCAATTCTGTCCAAGAGACAAGTGATGGTGGGCATATTCTAACAGGCGAAACATGCTCGTATGGTGCTGGTGAGGGCGATGTCTGGTTGATTAAGACCGACTCACAAGGGAACCCAGTCTGGGATAAGACTTTCGGCGGGTCAGACCTTGATTACGGCAATTCTGTCCAAGAAACTAGTGATAATGGATATATTATAACAGGGCAAACATGGTCGTATGGTGCCGGTGGGGGCGATGTCTGGTTGATTAAGACCGACACTCAGGGAAACCTGGAGTGGGATAAGACCTTCGGAGGATCGGGCACAGATGAGGGTAATTCAGTTCAAGAAATAGATGATGGGGGCTATATAATAACGGGACAAATGCGATTATGTGGTACTGATAAGGGAGATGTTTGGCTGATTAAGACCGACTCACAAGGAAACTTGGAGTGGGACAAAACCTTTGGAGGATCGGGCTTTGATATGGGCAACTCCATTCAGAAAACGCAAGATGGTGGATATATAATTGCATGTGTTAATGACGACAACATCTGGTTGATAAAAACAAATTATGTTGGAGATAAAGAATGGGAAAAAATTATTAATATATCTGATTCTGGCAGTCGGGGTAACTTTGTTCAGGAAACAAATGACTGCAGCTACATAGTAGTCGGCAATTCTTATGAGGATGAAGAACGTTATGATCTGCCGAATATTTGGTTGATAAAACTCAAAACACCAAACATCTTTCAAAAAGTAAGTATAACCATCGAAGTCCTGAACGACGGCCATGAAGTCGTCGAAGGTGATTGGCCCAAGGTTCTGGTCACCACAAGCGTCAAGGGCACTCCCGTCACCCTCACCGCCTCCGGTGGCGACTTCACCGATACCGGGACCGATACCATAACCGGCGTCACCAACAACGCCAGCGCCTTCAGCACCCTCTGGAAGGCACCGCTGGCCGCAGGCGAGTACACCATCTCTGCCGAGGTCAGCAAACCCGGATATGAGAGCAGCACCGCGACAGTGAACGTCACCGTCCACCCCGACTACAGATTCATCGTCGAGCCTCGCTCCGCCCTCCAGGGCACAGAGACTGAGCTTCGAGTGACCGCGAACCTGCCAGCGCTGGAGGAGAGTGGCGAAGAGGCCGTGAAGATGGGCGATCCCGTCCACTGGTACATCACCACCCCCAGCGGCCAGGAGATCGAGGGCGAGAAGGACACCTTCCACGAAAGCAGGGCAGGCGGGCCGTCCAACGTCGCCACCTACGACTTCCCGGAGGCCGGGGAGTACGTGGTAAAAGTCGAGCTTTCCGAGAGTGGGCTTGAACGAGCATGGATAGTTAATGTATCCCCACTGATCCGAGAATACTCAGGACCTGAACTTTCTGGGAAAGAGTTGGCTGAGGCGAAGGCAGAAGAAATTTTGGGCTCGATTGATAGGGAGAATACTACTGGCGTTCAATTCTACGAACATCCAACTGCAGGGTCCAATGGTTACTGGGTGGTATTCCAAGAGGGTGGACATAACATCGGCGGAAAAAACATTGCTGTGGTCATGGAAAGTATAACGGGAAATATCATCAAAGATGAGACGATTCTTTTGCCCGTATTCTATACGGTAGAAGTAAAGGAGGCGAATCCAAACGCGTTGATTGATGGAAATAAGTTGGAAACAGAAAGTCGAGAGATGATTAGTGATTCGGAAGCACTTCAACAAGCGTCTGGAGCTATAGATGTTGTACTATCAATTTTGTCAAAAATGGCCACATCATTAATTGATGTTGGTGGTAGTGGACTTATTCGTTTAGGAGCAGGTATTGTTGTTGATACGGCGATAAATGAGGCTTTTGGCGTTCTCATGCAAAAGGTAGCTGACACCGATAGAGTCAACATGATCTCAAATATCTATCGTGGAGTTGGTTACCTAACATCCTATTGTGCATACGATCTTAAAAGCCTTGATTCTTCAAATGTGACGTATCATTCTGCATATAATATACATAGCATTTATCATACGTCAAAAAATAATTTTGGGCGGGCCATGCTCTGGAATTTGGAGCAAAACGATGATGTTTTAGCTGGTTTGCAGAGCTATTACGAATTAGAGAACGAATATGCAAATAACGACGCATTGATGTGGGGCTACGCCGCTAAAGATATGACGACCTCACTTCAAACAATCGGAGCGATATCCGACATACAATAAATCTCGATAGTCCAAACACCTCCAAGTGGATATATACCAAAACCGGCCTATGTTAACCTCGATGAGGTCCTTGAGCTATCGAGTCTTGCTCAAAAAAGAGCCGGAAGGATGCTATAGCGCCATCGTCCCCACCCTTCCCGGATGCGTAACCTTCGGGGAGACGATAGACGAGGCGATCGAGATGGCAAAGGAGGCTATCGAGGCCTACGTTGAATCTCTCGTGGCCCAGGGCGAAGAGGTCCCCACCGAGGAAGGGACTCTGGAATACACCCTGACGATTGAGGCTCATGCCTGAGCTGTCTGATTCATTTTTATAAGCCCAAAAAGGCGTTTCGCCGCCTTCCTGACCTAAAATTTCCGACCGAAAAAGGATGTCGAAAAAAGATGAGAAACTCCGAGGCGGCCTAAGAGGCCTCCCCGCCCTTCTCCGCCGCCTCTTTCGCCATCGTACCGAATAGCTCCTCCAGCTTCACCTTGATCTCCTTTATCGCATCGACCCCAGGCCCGCCCACGTCCAGGGGCGACTTGCCCGCGAGATCCGCGTCCATCAGGTTTCTGTCGAAGGGTATCATCCCCAGGACGGGGACGTTCATCTCCGCCAGCTTCTCCCTGATGATAGCCTGCTCCTCGGGGGCCTTGTTGATGACCGCCATCACCTTCTCGATCCCGAGGTCACTGGCGAGCTTCTTGATCCTCTCCAGGGTCTCGACGGACCGCAGGCCCGGCTCGACGACGGCGATCATGACGTCGACGCCCCTCGTCGTCCCGCGCCCCAGGTGCTCGATTCCCGCCTCCATGTCCAGGATCACCAGGTCCTTCTCCCGGAGGATGACGTGTCTGAGCAGCGCCCGAAGGAAGGCGGTCTCGGGGCACATGCAGCCGCTTCCGCCGGTGTCGATCGTCCCCATCACCGCGAGCTTGACGCCGTCGGGGCCGACGCAGCCGCACTTCTCGATGACGTCGTCGACCTTCGGGTTGAGCTTGAACATCCCGAACTCGGCGCTCGCCCTCTCCTGGACCATCTCCTTGTAGTCGGTGATGGGCCGGGGGTTTTTGGCGACGCCTAGGGCCGAGGCCAGGTTCATGTCGGGGTCTGCGTCTATCGCTATCACGTTGTACCCGTCGCGGGCGAAGAGGCGGGCGAGGGTTCCTGCGAGGGTGGTCTTGCCGACGCCCCCTTTTCCAGAGATGGCAATCTTGATGGTAAAACCTCCAGGACGTTGACTTTCAGTCTTCAGATATATATGGGAAGATCACAGTTTATATCGCTTCTGGAGACTTTGACAGATGGTCGGATCGAAGATGGGGGAGAATGGAGAGAAGGTGGATAGGGTGGAAGACCACGAGACTAAGAGGAGGGGCAACGTCGGAGATGGTGGACGAAGGTCTTTGGATGATCCCGGACTCAGCCTCGCCCTCGGTCCTCACGCCCCGGAGCTTCTTCGAAAGAGGTATTTGAGGCGGGACGAGCGGGGCAACGTCGCCGAGACCCCAGAGGAGATGTTCAGCCGGGTGGCCCGCTCCGTCGCCCGCGCCGAGGTGAGGTTTGGCTCCGACCGCGATGCTGCCGCATCGAAGTTCAGGGACGTCATGAGCCGGGGGCTCTTCCTTCCCAACTCCCCAACTCTGATGAACGCCGGCCTATCCCTGGGGCAGCTCTCGGCATGCTTTGTCCTGCCGGTGGAGGACTCCATGGATGGCATCTTCGGGGCCCTGAAGGAGATGGCCAAGATCCATCAGAGCGGCGGCGGGACTGGCTTCTCCTTCTCGAGACTTCGGCCGAAGGGCGACCCCGTGCGGGCGACGGGAGGGGTTGCCAGCGGCCCGGTATCCTTCATGGAGGTCTTCGACGCCGCCACCGAGGTGATAAAGCAGGGCGGCAAGAGGCGGGGGGCGAACATGGCGGTCCTGCAGGCCGACCACCCCGACATCCTCGAATTCGTCAATGCCAAAGAGAGGCCCGGCAGGCTTCAGAACTTCAACCTCTCGGTGGGGATCACCGACGATCTAATGAGAAGGGCCCGATCCGGAGAGGGGTTCAGCCTTGTTAACCCGAGGAGTGGCCTGGTCACCGAGACCATCGACGCTTTCGGCCTACTCCGAGAGATCGCCGCCAACGCCTGGAGGCGGGGCGACCCCGGCGTCCTCTTTTTGGACAGGATAAACGAGAGCCACCCCCTGGCGGGAACGATCGAGGCGACAAACCCCTGCGGCGAGCAGCCGCTCCTCCCCTATGAGTCCTGCAACCTCGGCTCGCTGAACCTCTCAAAATTCGTCGAGAAGGGCGAAATCGAGTGGGATCGGCTGGAAGAGACGGCCCTTCTCGCGGTGCGGTTCCTCGACGACGTCATCGAGGTGAACCGCTTCCCCCTCAGAAAGATCAGGGATGCAACCCTCAGGAGCCGGAAGATCGGCCTCGGGGTTATGGGGTTTGCCGAGATGCTGATCGAGCTTGGCATATCCTACAACTCAGGGGAGGCGATCCGGCTCGCCGAGGAGACGATGAGCTTCATCACGAAAACAGCTCGGGAGGCGTCCCGCCAGCTCGGCGAGGAGCGGGGTTCCTTCCCCCTCCTCGAAGAGAGCAGCCTCGGATACGGCAGCATGAGAAACGCCACGGTCACCACCATCGCGCCGACGGGGTCGATCAGCATCATCGCCGGGACGAGCCCCGGGATCGAGCCCCTATTCGGCCTATCCTTCTCCCGGGACCTCATCGGCGACGAGATGGTGGTGACAAGCCCCCTCTTCGAGAGGATGGCGAAAGAGAGGGGCGTCGGCGATGGCGTGATGCGGGAGGTGGCGAGGAGAGGAACCCTGGCAGGCGTCAACGGCGCCCCCGACGACTTGAAAGACTTGTTCGTCACGGCGATGGAGGTCCCGCCCGCCCAGCACGTCCGAATCCAGGCGGCGTTCCAGAAGTTCACCGACAACGGCGTCTCCAAGACCGTGAACCTCCCCCCCGAGGCGACGGTCGATGACGTCCTTGGCATCTTCACCCTCGCCTTCGAGCTTGGCTGTAAAGGGATCACCGTCTACCGGTACGGCTCGCGGGACCAGCTCCTATATCTCGGAGCGGGGGGCGGTGACGAGAGCGGAGAGATCAAATGCAAGATCTGCGATTGAGCCGCCGCCTCGATAAGCCTTAAACGCGGAGAGGTCCAACAACTGGCCATGAAGATCGGGATCGCCGACACAAACTTCGCCCGATACGACATGGCGAGGGCCGCCATCAAGGAGCTGAAGCGGGGCTGCTCCGCCGAGATCGTCCGCTATACCGTCCCCGGCGTAAAGGACCTGCCGGTCGCCTCCAAGATCCTGATTGAGGAGCGGGGCTGCGACCTGGTGATGGCCCTGGGGATGCCGGGGCCAAAGCCCATCGACAAGACCTGCGCCCACGAGGCCTCCACCGGACTCATAATGGCGCAGCTCTTGACGAACACCCACATCATCGAGGTCTTCGTCCACGAGGACGAGGCCGAGTCCGAGAAGGAGCTCGCCTTCCTCGCCGAGCAGAGGACGCGCGAGCACGCGCAGAACGTCATCAAGCTACTCTACTACCCCGAGAGGCTCACCCGGGAGGCTGGGACCGGCCAGCGGGAGGGGTTTGAGGACGCGAGGCCGGTGGGGTATTAAATAAAGATTAAAGATTAAAAATTTGGGAGAAAGGAACGATGCGGATACTGTTGGACACTAACATCTTCATTTATAGAGAGGATGACGAGCTCCTTTCTAATAATATCCAGGAATTGTCGAAAGTACTGAACCAGAAAAATTCTGAGGTTTTGATTCATCCGTCGTCATTAGAAGATATAAAAAGAGATGTGGACGAACGAAGGCGACATGTGATGCTATCAAAAATACATGCGTATCCGATCTTGGATAGTCCACCCGATCCTAATAAAAATATCGAATATCTAAAGAAAATGGGGATCGCGGTAAGTATACATGACCAAATTGATAATAAAATATTATATTCAGTTTACAAAGATGCAGTCGATTTTCTGATAACAGAGGATAGAGAAATTCATAAAAAGGCAAGAGATCTAAATATAAATGACCGCGTCCTCCTTATCGATGATGCCGTTAGAATTTTCGAAGACATATATAAGGAAGTGCAGGTGGTTACTCCACCCGCATTACAAGAGGATTATGTATACAACTTGGACTTGAGCGATCCAATCTTTGACTCGTTGAAAGAGGAATACCATCCAGAGTTTGAAGAATGGTTTAAGAAAATATCAAAAGAACCACGAAGATGTTGGGTACATTACAGAGAGAACGGCAAAATTGGAGCATTGCTGATATACAAATCTGAAGATGATCCGATTAGCGATACCATTCCTACATTTGCCAAAGAAAGGAGACTTAAGATACGCACATTTAAGGTTACCCACATAGAGCAGAAAATTGGCGAGTTATTCATTAAGCTGTCTGTAGATTTCTCCCTTAAAAATAATCTCTCAGAAATATATCTAACTCACTTTACCCAGGAAGAAGACCGCCTTGTAGAACTCATTACTGAATATGGTTTTCATAAAGTTGGAGTAAAAGACAAAATTGGTGCAAACGGTAAAGTTGAAGATATTTATATTAAAAAGTTGCTAATCGATGGTGAGGAACCAAAGTCGTTAAATCCCATTGAAATAACTAAGGAATTTTATCCTAGCTTTTATGATGGGCCAAGAGTAAGAAAATTTATAGTTCCCATTTTACCAGAATATCATAGCAAGCTCTTCACCGAGTTTCCAAAAAGACAACACACATTATCAGAATTCACAGGGGAATTCGTTGTTGAAGGGAATACAATTAAAAAGGCTTATATTTCGCATTCAAAAATCAGGCAGATTAATCCGGGCGATCTGGTCATATTTTACCGTTCGAAAGATATGAAGATGATAACATCCGTAGGCGTCGTAGATGATGTATATTTGGATATCGAAAATACGGAGGATATTATCAAAATTGTTTCAAAGAGGACGGTTTATTCGCGAGAAGAGCTTGAGGAAATGAGAAAACCAGTCATGATTATTCTTTTCAGGCATCATTTTCACTTGAATAATCCCTTGAACCTAAGTGATTTAAAGGATATAGGTGTCCTATCTGGAGCGCCGCAATCCATAACAGAGATCTCGCACGAAAAGTATATCAAAATAAGAGATAAGGGAGAGATCGATGAACGTTATACTGTCCATTAGACCCAGATATGTCGAGTTGATGATGGAGGGTACCAAGAAATATGAGTTTAGAAAAGTAATATTTAAAAATACGAATATAAATGAGGTTTATATATACTCCACATCTCCTGTGAAAAAAATCGTTGGCACATTTAAGATCAGTGAAATAGTTGAAGATCGCCCCGAGAGACTATGGGATAACTTTGAGGCCTTCTCAGGGTTGAACACACAAGAGTTTTTTACCTATTTCAACGGAGTTGAAAGAGGATTTGCCATCGGTATCGAATGTTTCAGATTATTCGATGAGCCCTTAAATCCAAACGACTTAATGCCCAGATTTGTACCACCGCAATCATTCTGCTATTTGAATACTCCATCTGATAACTCCGAACAAAGAACTTATCCACACCCAAGGAGTTTAACGGATATCCCAATACATCAAACAATTCTTTCAGATACCCATTAGAAATACGACACCCTTTTAGCAGTATTTAACGTTGACAGCGAAACCCTTTTCAACCAAAATCACCCTCCGACGATCATCATTGTATATTATCGTACATGATTGGGAGAGAGATCAATTTAATTCCAAGAGAACCGGCACCAACGCACCCAAACGCTCACGATACACCAACGCGGAGGCGAACCTGATGTTCCTCGCGCCGACGCCGTACCTGGCCCTCATCGCCTCGATGATATTCATGCTCGGAATTACTTTTTTTGTAATTTTGAGGATATCCGATGCTTAACCAAATCCTTCTCGTCGCCTACGTCGCCGTCATCGTCATCCTCTCCATAAGGCTCCGGCAGGGGACCTTTGCGGGATTCGTCGTATCTGATCGAAACGTCATGTACCCCGCCGTCATCGGTATCGCCTTCACCGCCGCCTGCTTCAGCGCAGCCTCGTTTTTGGGAGGGGGCAGGTATGGCCTCATCGCCGGGTTTCCCTGGGTGCAGCGTTCCAGCGGTTCAACGACAACGGCGTCTCAAAGACCGTGAACCTCCCAAACGAGGCGACGGTGGAGAACGTCCCCGGCGTCAAGGACCTGCCGGTCGCCTCCAAGATCCTGATCGAGGAGCGGGGATGCAACCTGGTGATCACCCTGGGGATGCCGGGGCCAAAAGCCCATCGACAAGACCTGCGCCCACGAGGCCTCCACCGGACTCATAATGGCGCAGCTCTTGACGAACACCCACATCATCGAGGTCTTCGTCCACGAGGACGAGGCCGAGTCCGAGTCCGAGAAGGAGCTCCCCTTCCTCGCCGAGCAGAGAAAACGCGAGCACGCCCAAAACGTAATCAAGCTCCTCTACTACCCCGAGAGGCTCACCCGGGAGGCTGGGACCGGCCAGCGGGAGGGGTTCGAGGATGCGATTGGAGCCAGATGGCTACTACAGTGGAGCGGACTGGCAGCTCCCATGAGGTAGGCTATATAGAGGAATTCGGCCCTTTTTTCTATCTAGGATAAAATAGGAAGGCATAGCGCCATTTCATGGCGCTAGGCAATAATCCGTCCCGTCGCAGCTGGTGCAGGTCAGATCCTCGCAGGTCGTCTGGTCTTGGTCGTATCCAAAGTGCTCAAGCTTCCAGTTCGGCGGCTGCCAAACGTCACAGGATACGGGACCGCACGCATCTTCGACGATGCCGACGTCGATGACACAGGTGGCGGTGACGGGCTGGACTACGGGCCCGTCGACGGACCGTGCATCCACCTCGACGGTGTTGGTGAACCTGCCGTCTCCGGGTGCGAGAGCCGAGAACTCGATCGCAGCCATCCCCGAAGCCGGGACCTCGACGAGGTTCCAGACGACGACGTTCCCATCGTAAGACGCGAACGGTATCGACGATTCGACTAGCTCCATGCCTTCAGGGAGATAATCGGTCACCGTCGCCACCCTGGTGACGTCGTCGTTTTTGATCTCGACCCTGTACCTGACGACGCTATCGTTTACCGGATCGATCTTTGCGGTCTTCGTCACCGAGACGGTCTCGTCCGGACAGAACGTCAGCCAATCGACCTCCAGAGCGCTGAAGTTCGATGCGCATACCCAATCTTCGCCGTTATTGATCCCGCCACAGACCTCGACCCTGTTGACGAGCTCGCTCGGATGATATCTGGTCACGTCCAGCTTCAGTCCGATCACCACCCGATCGCCGATGCCGATATTCATCAGCGTCCAGTTGGCATAAGTTTCAGCAAGCTCCGACGGCCTCAGCGACGCATCGATGTAGGCCGATCCCGGCGGGAATAGGTCCTGGACGTATACCGGCCCCAGCGCCTTGTTCCCGTCGTTCTCGATGGAGATGACGTAGTTCGCCACCGTCCTCGTCTTCACCTCGCCCTCAAGATGGGTCTCGTTGTAACCCCACGGAAGAGTCTCCTCGACGATACCGCCTTCAAGGGTCTTGGTGACGTTCAGGTGAGGCCGATCGTACTTGGCGACGCCGGTGAAGATCACCCTCCTCTCGACGGAATAGTCGCCCTCATACTCTTCGTCGAAGTCGACCTCGTCCTCCAGGACCGCCCTAAACCTTGCCCGGCCCGAGAACTCGGCGTCAGTCGCCATATCGTTCAGGCCCCGAGCCACAGTCTCCTTGTCGAGCTCGGTGATGGAAGTGTACTCCTCGCCGATGTAGCTCGTCTCCGGGTTCTTCGAGTACATACCCTCCTTCCACTTCAGAGACGAGTTGATCGCGACATTGTCGGTGAGGGTCTGGCTCGTCGGCGCGTGGACGAGACTTATGTCCTTTGCAATGTAGTTGGTGGCGGTCTCGATCACCTCCTCGGAGTCGTAGGCTCCCGTGCCCGACTCGTAGCTTCTCTGGACGTCGCCGACCCGTTTGTCGACGACGACGAGACCTTCGCCCGACGCAGCCTTCTCGGAGGAGACGGCCGAGCCATACTCGTCGATCTGCTCAAGAACCTTGAAGCTGCCTGTATAGTCCTCAGAAGCCTCGAAGAGCGGCGACGGCTGGAGGGTCGACGAGTTCGAGGGCATCTTCAAGAACCCGACGTGGCCCCGACCGTCGAACTCCGAATTGACCTCCATCACCGACTCGTTCTCGTCGAGGAACATCCTCGACTCGCGATCGAGCGAGACAGCATCGTGATAGGTCTCGGTCATGGTGGTGCCGGTGACGTAGTTTTTGGCACGGGCTTTCTTTACCCAGGCTGAGTCGTAGTTGACTGTCCTGTTGTTGTAGAGGGTCAGAGTCGTAGGCTTGTAGGCCGCTGAGAGATCCTCCTCCCACTCGATCGACTTGTTCTCGGTGAAGATCGCGACCCGCTCGTCAGAGTCGATGAGGCCGGAGCCGTACTCGCGGGTCTCAAGCCGCGTTCCCACCTCCTCGTCCACGGTGACGGTCACGCAGGCGGATATCGGCTCCGTGTTCCAGTCGCTGGTGGCGTAGGCGCAGTTCCTGATCAGGTAGGCCTCGAAGGTGGTGCTGTAGTCGTTTGCGACGTTGACGAACCCTTCGCCCGATACCCCCCGCTCCATGCCGAACTCGAAGTCCTGACGTTCAGGCACCTTGACCTTGATGGTGATCGTCATGCACTCGCCCTTTGGAATCACGTCGAAGTGCCATTTGCCGTCGGGGCCTGGGGCGGGCGAGTAAGACAGGACCTCCACGTGGCGGTTGAAGACGTCCCAGATGGTGACGTTGGCGACGTCGGATCCGCCGTGGTTGCAGACGGTGATGGTGTAGGTGACATCGTCGCCGCCCTTCACCGAGAGCTTGTCGGCGACCTTGGTTATGGTGAGGTTGCGAGGGTCGTTGTAGAAGTCCACGTTCTCGCTCGACGCGGTGACGTTGTGGTAACAGCCGGTCGGGGGATCGATCGGGGTCCACCCTTCTTGCTGAACTTCGCAGACGGTGTAGTTGCCGGGAACGAGGCCGCAGAACTCGTAACGACCTTCGGTGTCGGTCTTCTTCTCGGCTAGCGTTCCAGTGACGTTGGAGAGGACGATCGTCCAGCCCCCAAGCCCTTCTTTGGTGAAGAAGTCGAACTTGTGCCCCGATATGTTCTGAAGGCCGTAGTAGTGGCTTGGATCACTGTCGGTTACATCTCTCCCGCTGTCATCTTTTGCCGTCACCGTTCCCACGTTTCTGTATTGGCCAGCCACTGCAATCCCGCTGGCGGTACATGTCATCGACTCGCCCTGTCGAAGGTTGTCTGCCGGACAGGTCACGGTAACTCCCTGATCGTCGGCGACCGTGATATCTGTGAGCGTGGATTCGCCGGTGTTTGTCACATTGTAGGTCCAGGTGATGGGGGCGCCGGGTAGGAGCATTGGCCCAGGCGCGATGTCAGCATCGACGCCGTTCGTCAACTTCTCAATGTCGATGGGGGGGACGAACCCGATGTAATGGCTTGGATCACTGTCGGTTACAGTCCTCCCGTTGGCATCTGCCGTCACGTTTCCCACGTTTCTGTATTGACCAGCCACTGCGATCCCGCTGGCAGTACAAATCATCGACTCGCCTGGTTGAAGGGTGGCTGCCGGACAGGTCACGGCAACGCCCTGGTCATCTGTGACCGATATATCTGTGAGCGTGGATTCGCCGGTGTTTGTCACGTTGTAGGTCCAGGTGACGGGGTCGCCGACTCGGATCGTTGGCCCAGACGCGGTGTCAGCATCGGCGCCGTTCGTCGCCTTCTCAATGTCGATGGAAGGGCCACCGAACCCGATGTAGTAGCTTGGATCACTGTCGCTTACTACGATCTCGCTGGCATCTTGTGCTTTAACAGTTCCCACGTTTCTGTATTGGCCAGCCACGGCGGTCCCGCTGGCAGTACAAATCATCGACTCGCCCGGTTTAAGGGTGGCTGCCGGACAGGTCACGGCAACACCCTGGTCGTCTGTAACCGCGATACCAGTTAGATTGGATTCGCCGGTGTTTGTCACATTGTAGGTCCAGGTGACGGGGTCGTCGACTCGGATCGCTGGCCCAGAGGGCGATTCAACGTCGACGCCGTTCGTCAACTTCTCAATGTTGATGGGGCAGCTTTCGCTCCCAAAGTAGTGGCTTGGATCAGAATCGAAGAACTCTCCCCCGCGGTCATCTACCGCCGTCACCGTTCCATTGTTACTGTATTGGCCTTCCTGGGCGATCCCCATGGCGGTACATTCCATCGACTCGCCTGGATCGAGGGTTGTATACGGACAGGCTATGACAACTTCTGGGTCGGAGTCGGAGACTGTGATATCTGTGAGCGTGGATTCGCCGATGTTTGTCACATTGTAGGTCCAGATGACGTAGGAACCAATAGCGATCTGCGGCCCTGGCGGTAAATCGGCGTCGACGCCGTTCGTCCTCTTCTCAATGTCGATGGGGGGGACGAAACCGAAGTAGTGGCTTGGATCACTATCGGTTACTTCACGCTCACTTTCATCAACTGCCGTAACCGTTCCATTGTTACTGTATTGGCCAGCCACGGCGATCCCGCTGGCGGTGCACGTCATCGACCCCCCTAATCCAAGTCTGTCTGCAGGACAGACCACCTCAACTCCATGATCGTCAGAGACATCGACATTAGAAAGCGGGACACCTCCGGTGTTGGTGACCATATATTCCCACGTGACAGGGGAGCCGACTGATAACGTGGGCCCGGGGGGGGCGTCAGCGTCCTCGCCGTTCGTTGATTTCTCGATACTGATGGAAGGACCACCGGAAGGGTACCCATAGTAGTGGCTTGGATCGCTGTCGCTTACAGAATCTCCGCCACCTTCTGGTGTACCCGTCGCCGTTCCCACGTTTGCGTATTGGCCTAGCTGGGCGATCCCGCTGGCGGTACATGTCATCGATTCGCCCGGAGCGAGGGCTGTTTTAGGACAACTCACGGCAACACCCTGGTCGTCTGTGACGTTGACATCATCGAGCTGGCAATTGCCGGTGTTGGTGACTACATAATTCCAAGTGACAGGAGAGCCAGCCGACAACAATGGCCCCCATCCGACGTCAGCGTCCTGGCCATTTGTTAATTTCTCGATGTCGATGAATGGCCCCACTCCAAAGTAATTGCTTGAATCACTGTCTTGGACCGTTCTGCCACTAGAAGTTGCCGTAGCCGTTCCCACGTTACTGTATTGGCCAGCCACGGCGGTCCCGCTGCCGGTGCATGTCATAGATTCACCCACATCGAGGTTGTTTTTCGGACAACTCACGACAACACCCCGGTCGTCTGTGACTACGATATCATTGAGAGCGGAATCACCGGTGTTTGTCACATTGTAGGTCCAGGTGACGGTATCGCCGACTCGGAGCGTTGGCCCCGGCGGCAAATCGGCGTCGAAGCCGTTCGTCGCCTTCTCAATGTTGATGGGGGGGCTGGAGCTCCCGAAGTAGTGGCTTGGATCACTGTCGGTTACACCTCTCCCATTTTCATCCTGTGCCGTAACCGTTCCCAGGTTTGCGTATGGGCCCAGCTGGGCGGTCCCGCTGGCATTACAAATCATCGACTCCCCTGGTCCAAGTTCGTCTGCCGGACAGGTCACTGAAACGCTCTGGTTGTCAGTGACTTCGATCTCATTGAGGACGGATTGGCCGGTGTTTGTCACTATGTAGGTCCAGGTGACGGTATCGCCAACTCGGAGCATTGGCCCAGGCCCGGTGTCGGCGTCGACGCCATTTGTTAACTTCTCAAGATGGATAGAGCTCTCTTGGCCCATCCCAATTGGAGAACATGAATAAATCGCTAGTATCAAAATCGCAATGATGAGCTTGTCCATTCGTTAAATCCTCCCGAGATATAAATATCACCAAATTCGAATTCGAAAGGTTATGGCTGGCGATATTCCGAAACCAAACGCTTGAACCCATGAAGAAAACCCCACATGCCAAGGGGGTCGTTGGCTGTTATATACATATGAAGTCATAGTCTGATCCTGAAGAGATTATCATCCTCTGCCCCATCTCCTGGTAACATTTAATCGCAACACCATCTATAAGCTAGTTTCTATAACATTTTTTTACAGTTACACATAAAAAATAATCCATAAGATCTAAACGAATCCAATAGCTCCGGAAATTAAGCGGACGATATATATCGAGAAGACTTCGAGGATGAACGGTGGCTCAGAGTGACTATTTCAGGCTCTGGCATTTGACGAAGGGAGCAGAGACTTTGAGCTCTGCCCATGCGGAGGTCTTCCCTCCCATATTTAAATTCATAGATGTTAACAATTCGGATTGTCACAAACAGCACCGGAAAAAGGGATTCAAACCCTTGAAATCCTGCGAGAATGTATATTGAGTTCTTGAGTCTACTACCGTTGACCTGGCTTGGTCAAGGTTGAACACCTCTGCAGGATCCTGATCGAGGAGCGGGGCTGCGACCTGGTGATGGCCCTGGGGATGCCGGGGCCAAAGCCGATCGACAGGGCCTAGCGCCCACGAGGCCTCGACCGGCCTGATCATGGCGCAGCTGATGACGAACACCCACATCATCGAGGTCTTCGTCCACGAGGACGAGGCCGAGTCCGAGAAGGAGCTCGCCTTCCTCGCGGAGAGGCGGACGCGCGAGCACGCGCAGAACATCATCAAGCTCCTCTACTACCCCGAGAGGCTCACCCGGGAGGCGGGGACCGGCCAGCGGGAGGGGTTCGAGGACGCGGGGTGGGTGGAGTATTGAAAGATACAGGGATTATGGTCCTATGGCAATCTTCTCATCGCATTATGTTCAATTTATTTAATTTTGGGAACTTATCTCTTTGGTATCTTGGCCCAGCGTTTAAAATGGTCCTCCGTGATTTCAAATAGGCCAGTATCTTTTAACCAGACATTGTAAGGCGGCAGCGTGCCGAATGTGAT
>DAQG01000040.1 GCA_002502785.1 Methanothrix harundinacea
AGTGCCAATTGAGCCTCTAACCAACTGTCTATTTTTGGAGGTGCTCCGCTGCGGGTTTTCTCATGCAGTGCAAAGTCTAGGCCGCCTTCACAGTATCGTTTCCTTATTCGACTCGCTGTCGACTTGCTAACATGTAACGTTTCTGCAATCTCTGCATCAGGTCGTCCTTCGTCTGCCAAAAGCAGTATCCTGGCCCGAGTCAGACTTCTTGCAGAAGACTTGCCTCGACGAATGTATTGATTCAACTCCTTTCGCTCGCCATCCTTAAGTCTAACCGAGTACAACATTTTTCTAGACACAATCTTTATTGTAGTATAATTAATTAAATTTAAAACTTTCGTTCCAGAGCACTAGGTCTGGGTAAGCTTCGCATCAGAATCCCGGCTTGTTATCGCTCACGCTGTAGGAGAACGTAAACAATACGTCGCTGATAAAGTGGTAGAGACCGCTGAGAAGCGTATCGCATCGGTGTCGCTCTTTGTTTCTGACGGTTTGAAGTTCTACACCAAGGCGTTGCTGAAATCCCATGGCAAGTTGGTCTCCTTTCCCAAGACGAGAATGAGGGGAAGACCAAGAATGCCAAAGTTGGTGCTTGATGCTGATCTAAGATATGCCCAGATCATAAAGTTCAAGGCAGGAGGAGCTATAAGGAAAGTCGAAAAGAAGGTGATCATCGGGAAGTATATCGATCCAAAGGAGATCTCAACGAGCCTGGTTGAAAGACAGAACTTGACGTTGAGGCAGGACAACAACCGCATATCGAGGAAGACCATAGGTTTCTCAAAGAAGCTATCTGAGCTTAATAAGCAGATAACTCTGTACTTCGCCCACTTCAACTTCTGCAGAGGGCATGGGTCTCTGATAAGTTTGGATTGTTTAGGGAGGAAAAGAAAAAGCTGCCCCGCGAAAGAATGTGGTTTGACAGACCACAACTGGTCGTTGAGGGAGCTGTTGATCTATCCTTATCACAAAATATCAACCATTTGAGGGTGCAGTACCGGTATATTTATAGCAATTTATAACAGGACGCTTCATTCGTTCCGACGGCGGTTCAGAGCACCTTTCGCCTCGAAGCTGGGATAAGTTTTTAGGATGATCATCCAAAAGTAAACCATCCCAGTCCATCTCCCGAGGCGCATAAGATGACAAAAGACACGATCATCACCCTTTCCATAAACGAGGCGGGAACCCCACCCCAGAGCACCTTCCTCTTTCATGTCATGGTGGACGGCGATGTCGTCGCCAGCAACCAGAGCCTCTCGCCCGATGAATCGAAGGCGGTGCGTGAGATCTCTCGCCGCTACAACGCCCTCTTCGAAGGGGCCTTTGCGCCTCGATTGGCCGCCGAGAAGCTGACCGCCCTCGGCGCGGAGCTTTTCGGCCTCTGGCTCGCCAGGTCCTGGGAGAAGATAAAAGCAAAGGTGGCGCCGGGATCTCGTCGCCTCCTGGTAGTCGCCTCGGATCTGCCAGATGTATTGAACTTGCCCTGGTAGCTTCTACGCCCACCAAAGGATGATTTTCTGGGCGTGGATTCCAATTTCAGCATACGCCGATATCTTCGATCGGGAGGGCAGATCCCAGCCTTCGATGGGGAGCTTCGTCCTCCGCCCCTCCGACTCCTCTTGGCGGTCTCTTCGCCAACGGATCTTGCCGCCCTAGACTACGAGCGTGAGGAGGAGTACCTCCTCAGGGCGATCTCAGGGCTGGATGTGGCCTTCGACTCCGGCGACCTCGGCAGCTTCCAGGACCTCCAAGATCACGTCGAGCAGTTTCGGCCTCATGTCGTTCACCTGACCGGACACGGAGCGGTCGGCAAGAAGTGCCCCTTGTGCGGACGGCTGAGCGAGCCAGACGAGAAGGTCTGTAGGAACTGCTCGGCCTCGCTGGAGGGGGTCTCCGCCCTGGGCCACTTCGCCTTCGAGGACGAGAGCGGCAAGGCTGACATGAGATCCTCGGAGGAGCTTCGCAGGCTGATGGCGGGTAGTGGGGTCCAATGCGTTTTCGTCAGCGGGTGCGAGATCGGCAAGGCCCCGCCGACCGAGGCCCTGGGCGGCGTCTGCCAGGGGCTGGTGGGCGAGGAGGTGCCCCTCGCCATCGGGTGGGCGGCCTCGATATCCGACGACGTCGCCAATCAGTTCGCCCGCTCCTTCTATCATACTTTGGTCGCTGGGAGGCCCATCGACCGGTCCCTCGTCCAGGCTCGGCAGGATGTCTGGAAGAGCTGCGAGAAGAGAGGCGATCCGTCGTGGACCTTGCCCGTCCTCTACTCCGCCACCGACCAAGGGCAGATCTTCGACCTGCAAAAACCTCCAGAAAATCCGCCCCGCCAGAAGAGGCCACAGCTCCCCCTGCCTGGAATGACCGAGGGGTACGCGGAGCAGTTCATCGGCAGGAGGCGCGAGCAGCAGCGGCTCCTCGCAGCGCTGCAGGACGGCTCTCTTCAGACTGTTATAATCACCGGCCTCGGCGGGAGCGGAAAAAGCTCCCTTGCAACTCGCCTCGCTAGAACGCTGGAAGGCTATGGCTTTGAGCCGATCCCCGTCCCAAGCTCTCGCGAGAAACCATTAAGCTCGGCCCGGCTGCTACAAGCTTGCCGTAGAGTCTTCCGCCAGGCGGCGCGGAAATGCGAGGCCCGCGGAGATACCTTAAAAGCAAGAGTGCTGAAGGCAGCGGCGCAGGATCTCGACAATCCAGACATTCCTGTGAATGAGCGGCTGGAAGACCTTGTCTCCACCCTCAACGAAGGGCGCTTCCTGCTCGTCCTCGACAACTTCGAGTCTAACATGGACGAGGAGAAAAGGAGCATTCTGAACCGAGATCTGGTAGAATTCTACGAATATCTCCTGGCAAACCTGACCGGAGGATCGAAGGCGATCGTCACTTCTCGATATCTTCCGGCCGGAAAACTGCCGCCCAAGGTCAAAGAGGAGACCTTGGGCGACTTAGGCGAGGCCTCCTTCTTCAAGTTCATGAGGCGTGACGATCTGGTGGAAAAGCGTCTCCGCTCCGGCGAGCTATCCCACGAGCTTCTGAAAGAGATTCGCCGTCGCTTAGGTGGGACTCCCCGGTTCCTTGGTCAGATACGAAAGGTCCTCAGAGACATCTCCGCCGAGGAGCTTAAACAGCAACTTGATGATATCCCCAAAGGCATTGAAAAAGGCGAGTTGCAGAAGAAGCAGGACAAGTACTGCGAGGATATTTTCATCTCCAGACTATACAGCTACCTCACACCTGAGTCTCAGAGGGCGCTGAGTAGAGCCGCAGTCTATGACGTTGCCGTGAACACGGAGGGGCTGGAAGCGGTGACCGGCAAGCCCACTGAGGAGCTTAAGGGCCTTGTTCGAGAGTGGCAAGATCACGCCTTCGCTTACCCCAAAACTGAACGAGCAACCGTGGAGCTTTGGACTGTCTACGGCCTCCTTCGAAGCTGGCTCCTGGCGCAACTCGATTTTGAGGACTGTAAAGCGACACATGAAAGGGCTGGTGACTTCTTGAACGAAGTTCTACTGAAGAATCGTGGTGGAGACTTTGGAACCTCTCCAGCTGAAGTAGCCCTGGAATTGCGATCTCATTATCTTCAGGCTCAAAACTACGAGAAGGCTCGAAATGCTACTGATAAAATATCAAATATATTTATGTGATTTGGTCTTTACGATGATGTGAGATCGCTAAACAAAGATATGTTAACTTATGGTGAACATCCGGGACCAATTATTCGGATTGGCCTAACGTATATTCACCAAGGTGAATACCAAAGGGCTATTAAATGTTATCACAGAGCTTTTTATGCTGAAAATAACTCAGCATCATTATATGCTTGTGCTACTTGGCATGGATTGGCAAATGTTCGCATGGAATTGAAGCAATATGATTTGGCCCAGAACGGATTTTTGAAGACCCTGATAATTGGTCGCCAAATCGGATCACTTGAAAGTCAAGCGGCTGCCTGGCGTGGTTTAGCAATGATCGATTTTCGTCAAGGTAAGCATAAAGCTTCTCAGAAAAAGTTTCTCAAAGCTCAGAGAATCGCGCATGTGTATAATCCAGATGTCGAAGATACGTCCGTATTACATAATTTGGCCGCGATTGAATCCCTCCAGAAAAAACATAACGTAGCACTGAGCAAATTTTTAATGGCGCTAAAAATCGAGCAACAAAAGAACGGTCGCCATGCGGAAGCAATGACTTTTTTGCAGCTTGGTATGTTAGCTATCCAGCGCTATCATATCGAGGACGGTCTGAGTTTCTCCGTTCTTAGTGCTGTAATTTTAAAGCCGATTGACCATGCAGACTTTCATCGAGAAGCCAAGCCAGTGATGAATGACTTAGTCAGACTGCTCAACTGCACTCCAGCGCGGTTCAAAGTCATACTCCGGGAAGTTCAAGGATCTTACCAGCGCGACCGTGGCTGGAGCCTCATCGAGGCGGCCTTCGCAGACCTTCCGCCCGACCTTGACAAAGTTTAAAGATGATCCCTCCCAATTCCCATGCGACTATGAAGAAAATCATGTATTCCAGCACCAACGGCCACCCCGAGCTCCTCGACTTCAAGGGCGCCCTCCTCCGGGGCCAAGCCCCCGACAAGGGTCTATACGTCCCCGAAGAGATCCCCCGAATCTCGAAAGAGGAGCTGGCCTCGTTCAGCGAGATGGCCTACCCCGAGATCGCCCTTTCGGTGATGCGCCCATACCTCGGAGACCTGGTACCCGAGGATGATTTGGTCGCGATCCTCAAAGACGCCTACGACTTTCCAGTGCCCCTCGAAAAGGTCTACGACGAGAAGTACGTCATGCGCCTCGACCGTGGCCCCACCTTCTCCTTCAAGGACTTCGCAGCGCGACTGATGGGCCGGCTCATGCAGTACTTCCTCAAGCAGGAGGGCCGCTCGATGGTTATCCTCACCGCGACCTCCGGGGACACCGGAAGCGCCGTTGCCCACGCCTTCTACGATTTGGATAACATAGAGGTCGTCGTGCTATTTCCGGAGAAGGAGGTGACCGGCCGTCAGAGAAAGCAGATGACCACCCTCGGCAAGAACGTCCACGTGATGGCCGTCGACGGCAAGTTCGACGATTGCCAGGCGATGGTAAAACAGGCCTTCGTCGACCCGGACTTCGCGGAGCTGAACTTATCGTCAGCAAACTCCATCAACGTCGGGCGGCTGATCCCCCAGTCGATCTACTACTTCTACGCCTGGTCGAGGACCGCGGCCCCAGACAGGGAGATAGTCTTCTCCGTCCCCTGTGGTAACTTCGGAAACGTCATGGCGGGGCTCATCGCCATGAGGATGGGCCTTCCCGTGCGAAGGTTCGTCATCGCCACAAACGAGAACGACGAGTTTCCAAAGTTCATGGAGACCGGCGACTATCGTCCGATCCGCCCCTCGGTCAAGTGCATCTCCAACGCCATGAACGTCGGCCACCCCAGCAACCTTGCGCGGGTCTTCTGGCTCTACGAAGGCTCGATGGACGAGAACGGGAACGTCAAGAGGAACCCTGATATCGAGGCGATGAGGCGGGAGATATATGCGGTCTGCGTCACCGACGCAGAGACGAGAAAGACAATATCCGACGCCTACAACAGGTACGACACCCTCCTGGAGCCTCACGGGGCTGTCGGCTGGGCGGGGCTTGCTCGGTACCTGAAGGAGGTCGAGGACTGGAGCCCCTGCGTGTCCCTGGAGACTGCCGACCCCGCCAAGTTCCCCGAGGAGGTCGTGAGGGCTGTGGGGCTTGAGCCTCCAGTCCCAGAGGCGATGGCTCGCCTCGACGATATGGACGAGAGGTTCGACCTCGTCGCCGGAGACTACCAGTCCTTTAAGTCCCAGCTTACCAAGCTCTTCTCCTGAAGAGGAAAAAAGGGAAGGGCAAAAGGCGACGAAAGGCGAAACGGCGATGATGTCGAAACAGATGATAAGAGGCGGGAAGCGAGCGAGAGGAAGAACGGTCGGGAGAACGACGTGATGAAAATCCAGAAGCTCTGAGCATCTTGAGGATAGAAGCATGATTGAGCACGAGAAAGAGATCATCTTCGACGACATCGGAAGCTATCCCCTGCCAGCGGGGATGAGCCGGGAGAAGCTACCCCAGGGCGACTCCTACCTTGAATTGGTGAGAGACGCCATCGTCCAGAAGATCAAGGCCGGAGTCGAGCGGCCCACTTACCCCCAGTTCAGGGACATGATCAAGATGTTCATGGACCCGATCGAGGACCCTCAGAGGTCCGAGAGCCCTTACATTGTAAAGGCGGAGTCTGCCCGGATTCTGGAGTTGGAGGCGCTGGAGACTCTGGGAAAAGAGATGGAAAAGGAGGGAAAGAGGCTTCGTGCGAGGGTATGCGTCACAGGTCCCATCGAGCTGTACCTCGCCCGCTTCGGCGCGACCGACTACGTGGACATCCTTGAAAACCTCGCAACCAGCGTCGCGAGGTTCCTTGAAGAGGCCAAAAAGGGGCGCCACTTCGAGGTCGCCGTCGCGTCCATCGACGAGCCGAGCCTGGGGATCAGCCCGAGCGTCATCTTCGATGACGACCAGATCTCAAAAGCCCTGGAGATCGCAGCCAGTCCCTGCGAGAGGATCGACTGCGAGGTCCACCTCCACTCGCCCCTGATGGCTGAGCTATGCTCCGCCGTCCCCGGTATCAACGTCATCGGGGTAGAGTCCGCCGCAAACCCCGACTACCTGAAACTAGTCGACAGAAAGGTGCTGGAGGATCACGACTCCTACATCAGGGCTGGGATCGCGCGAACCGACATAATCGCACTGGTGGCGAGGATGAACGACCGCCTGGGTACGAACCTCTGGAGAGAGCCCGATAGGCTGGAGAGGGAGGTTTTCGCGGCCGAGTCCGCAAAAGTGATGGAGCGAAGGCTCGCCGAGGCGTGGCGGCTCTTCGGAGACAGGGTCAGGTACGCTGGGCCCGACTGCGGCCTTGGCTCCTGGCCGAGCCAGAAGATGGCCGCAGTCTGCCTCGCCAACTGCGCGAAGGCAATCGCCGTCTTCAGATCCCGGCAAGATCGTTAGAGGAACGCCCCCCCGGCCCGATTTCGATACGCTGGAGGTCCGTTCAGGCCGGGAGATCGACCTTGTCAGCCTCTTTTTTCTGATCTTCGAATTATCCTCAGTCGTGCGCTCGTCGGAAGTCTACCAGTGAACAGCCGATATAATTTAGCTGATTTTTGGGTTTACGTAACTATTTTCTAGAATACGTTTTCGCTCTGAACTGTCAGGATACTAACACATA
>DAQG01000077.1 GCA_002502785.1 Methanothrix harundinacea
ACATTCGGCACGCTGCCTTGGATGTCCCTAGCTGATGTTTGGCAACTTCGTAATGGTCGACAAATCTACATACATGAAACAAAGGAACAAGTGAGCAAATTAGGACTTGCGAATTCTTCTGCACGATTACTGCCAACTAAAACAGTAATACTATCTCGTACCGCTTCAGTCGGATTTTCGGGGATTATTGCTTGCCCGATGGCGACGACTCAAGATTTTGTTAATTGGGTATGTGGTCCACGCTTACAACCTGAATTTCTACTTTATGTATTCCGCAGCATGAAGGAAGAATTTAGTCGCTTAACCATGGGATCTACACATCAGACAATTTACATGCCAGATGTAGGTCAATTTGTCACACCATTACCACCTTTAAATGAACAACATGAAATAGTTGGATACATCAATAAAAAGACCGCCAAGATCGACGCCCTAATCTCCAAAATTCACGAAGCTATAAACAAGCTCCAGGAGTACCGCACCGCCCTGATTTCGGCGGCGGTCACCGGCAAGATAGACGTCCGGGAGGCATCCGAATGAACATATCAGAGAAGGACTTTGAGGCCACCATCGAGGAGGCCCTTTTGAAGCAGGGCTACCTTCGGCGCCGCCCGGAGGAGTACGACCGCGCCCTCGGCCTCGACTCAGAGCTGGTCTTCGACTTCGTCAGGGCGACCCAGCCGAAGGAGTGGGAACGGCTCAAAAGGCAGCACGGGGCGGACGTGAAACCGCGCTTTCTCTTGCGGCTCGCAAAGGAGATCAGAAAGCGGGGAACCCTCGAAGTTCTTCGGAAGGGGATAAAAGACTCGGGCTCGCGGTTCCACCTCGCCTACTTTCCCCCCTCCAGCGGCCTGAATCCCGAGCTTGCAAGGCTCTACGAGACGAACGCCTTCTCGGTGGTGCGGCAGCTCCACTTCAGCGAGCGGGACGAAAAAAGCCTCGACCTCGTCCTCTTCTTAAACGGCCTTCCCATCTTCACCTGCGAGCTGAAGAACACACTTACAGGCCAGGACGTCCAGGACGCCATCGGTCAGTATCGCCACGACCGCGACCCTCGGGAGCCCCTCTTCGCCTTCGGCCGCTGCCTCGCCCACTTCGCCGTCGACCCTGCTTTCGTCTACATGACGACGAAGCTTGAGGGCCAGAAGACCTGGTTTCTCCCCTTCAACCGGGGCTACAACGGCGGAGCCGGAAACCCTCCCTCCTGGAACGGCTACCCCACCTCCTACCTCTGGGAGGAGGTCTGGTCGAAGGAGAGCGTCCTGAACCTCGTCCAGCACTTCGTCCAAGTCGTCGAGGAGGACGACGACAAGGGAAAGAAGACCGGCAAAAAGAGGCTCATCTTTCCCCGATACCACCAGCTCGACTCCGTCCGAAAGCTCGTCGAGGACGCCCGGTCGAGGGGTCCGGGCCATCGATACCTGATCCAGCACAGCGCGGGATCGGGAAAGAGCAACTCCATCGCCTGGCTCGCCCACCAGCTCTCAGTCCTCCACGACTCCGATGATCGGCGGGTCTTCGACTCGATCGTCGTCATAACCGACCGGCGCGTCCTCGATCGGCAGCTCCAGAGAAACGTCCGCCAGTTCGAGCAGACCCTCGGTGTCGTCGAGAACATCGACACCACCTCCCGCCAGCTCAAAAAGGCGCTGGAGGACGGAAAGACGATCATCGTCACCACCCTCCAGAAGTTTCCGGTCATTGCCGACGAGATCAAAGAGCTATCAGGACATCGGTTTGCCGTCATCATCGACGAGGCCCACTCCTCCCAGTCCGGCGAGAGCACCAAGAGCATGAAAAAGGCCCTCATGGCGAAAAGCCTCGAAGAGGCGGAGGCCGAAGATTCGGAGGGCGGGGAAGAAGAGGACCTGGAGGAGAAGATCGCCGAGGAGATGAAGAGCCGGGGCCCCCAGCCGAACACGAGCTTCTTCGCCTTCACCGCCACCCCCAAGAACAAGACCCTGGAACTCTTCGGAACCCGGCTCGAAAACGGCAGGTTTGAGCCCTTCAGCCTCTACACCATGCGCCAGGCGATCGAGGAGAGGTTCATCCTCGACGTCCTCGAAAACTACACCACCTACAAGACCTACTGGAGCCTCCTGAAGAAGATCGAGGACGACCCCCGATACGACCGGAAGAAGGCCACATACCTCCTGAAATCCTTTGTCGACCTCCACGAGCACGCCATCTCAAGGAAGGTTGACATCATCACAGAACACTTCGCCGATAAGGTCACAAGCCGGATCGACGGCAAGGCCAAGGCCATGATCGTCACCCGGTCCCGCCTCCACGCCGTCAGATACAAGCTGGAGATAGACCGCCACATCAAAGAGAAGGGCTACGACTTCAAAGCCCTCGTCGCCTTCTCGGGAACCGTCCACGACGGCGGGATAGATTACACCGAGGCGAACATGAACGGCTTCTCCGAGACGAAAACCGCCGAGATCTTCAAAAGCCCCGAAAACCGTTTCCTGGTAGTCGCAAGCAAGTTCCAAACCGGCTTCGATCAGCCCCTCTTGCACACCATGTACGTCGACAAAAAGCTGGGTGGGGTCAACGCCGTCCAGACCCTCTCCAGGCTCAACCGGGTCCATCCCGGCAAGACCGAGACGATAGTCCTAGACTTCACCAACGAGGCCGACGAGATTCTGGAGGCCTTCGAGCCCTACTACGAAAAGACGATCCTCAAAGAGGCAACAGACCCTAACCTACTCTACGATCGAGAGACGGCGCTCGAAAACTTCAACTTCTATACTAAGGGAGAGGTCAACCGGTTCGCCAAGATATACTACGATCGAAAGTCGAAGCAGGAGAAGCTCCACTCCGCCCTCAAGCCCGCCATCGACCGCTACAAAGACGCATCGAAGGAGGAACGAGAAGAGTTTCGAAGCGAGCTGGTCGACTACGTCCGGCTCTACGCCTTCCTCTCCCAGATCATCACCTTTGTCGACACCGACCTTGAAAAGCTGTACGTCTTCGGGAAAACCTTCCTTCGAGCCGTTCCGGCAGACCGGGGCCGCCTTCCAAGAGAGATCCAGGAGAATATCGACATGGACTCCTACCGGATCCAGAAGACCCACGACGGAAATATACCCCTCCCAGGCGGCGCATCGGTGATAGATCCGATCCTCTCTGGCGGCGGAAAGAAAGCCGCCGAGGAGGAGACCGAACCCCTCTCCCAGATCATCAGAGAGCTGAACGAACGCTTTGGAACCGACTTCACCGAGGACGACAAGGTCTTCATAAAACAGCTCGAAGAGAAGCTCGCCAAGGACGCAGTTCTTGGAAACAGCGTCCAGGTGAACACCCGCGAGAACGCCCGGCTGGCCTTCGACTCTGTGGTCAACGACAGAGTTCAGGAGATGATCGACTCGAACTTCAAAATGTACAAGCAGATCAACGACAACAAGGAATTCGCCAATATGCTCCTCGACTGGCTCTTCGATCGTTACATGCGATCAATTACGGATTAGGCTTAGAGTGCGAGATTTGAGACAGAAAGCCGCCAAATCGGCTGGCCCGCCACCAAGCCTCCCCCGCCGCCTGCGACCTGCCTAAAAGTAGACTGGCTACGTCATCTCTTCGATGGACCTCGCCAGCCTTCCCATACCCTCCACGATCCTCTCCTCGTCGGAATTTGAGAAGTTCAGCCTCAGGGTGTTGTACCCGCCACCGTTGGCGTAAAAGGCCTGACCCGGAACGAAGGCGACATCATTTTTGATGGCGCGGTCGAATAGATCGAGAGAAGACATATTCTCGGGCAGGGTCACCCAGAGGAACATCCCTCCCTCGGGCCTGGTGTACTCGACGCCGGCCGGGAAGCTCTCCTCGATCATCTTCACCATCAGATCCCTCTGCTTCTTGTACTCGGACCGGATCAGCTCCATGTGCTGGCTCACGTCGTTGTCTGCCAGATATTGGTAGGCGATCCTCTGAGATAGGAAGCTCGTGTGCAGGTCCGAGGCCTGCTTGGCGATGACCAGCTTCTCCATGACGTCACTTCTGCCGCATACCCAGCCGAGCCTAAGCCCCGGTGAGATCACCTTGGAGAAGGACCCGAGGAGGACAGCCTTTCCCCCAAGATACCGCCTCATCGACGATGCCTCCTCGCCCATGAACCTCAGCTCGCCGTAAGGGTCGTCCTCGACGAAGACGGTGCTGTGACCCCTCATCGCCTCGGCCACCTCCTTCCTCCTCTCCTCCGAGTAGCTCACGCCGGTGGGGTTTTGAAAGTTTGGGACAGCGTAGAAGAGCTTCGCCTGGCTATCTGACAGGACGGCCTTCAGGGCGCTCGGGTCGACTCCCTCCTCCTGGAGAGGGACCGAACGAAACTCCGCTTCGAACATCCTGAAGGACTGGATGGCAGCAAGGTAGGTCGGCTCCTCGACGATGACCTGATCGCCCCTGTTCAGAAAGGCCTTTCCCAATAGATCGAGCCCCTGCTGAGAGCCCGTCGTTATCAGAACTTCATCGGCATCGACCTTCAGCCCCTTCTTCGCATACCTCTCGGCGATCATCTCTCTCAGGGGCGGATAGCCCTCGGTGGTGCTGTACTGCAGGGCGGCCTGGCCGCTCTCGCTAAATACCTTCTGTGCCGCCTCTGCCACCTCCCTCACCGGGAAGAACTTTGGGTTGGGAAGTCCGCCCGCAAAAGATATCGTCCTCGGGTTCTCTGTGACCTTCAAGATCTCCCTTATGAAGGACCTGTGAACCCTCAGCATTCGGTCCGCAAATAGGCTGATAATCTCGTCCGTACCAATCATGCCATTCGTGCCATCCATACCGTCCCTGCCGTCCATACCTTCGTCCCCCAGTAGCTCGAAGGCGGTCCCTCCAAGATATATAAGGATGATGGGACAATCTTCCGAAACATCCCTTAAAAACGAGCAGAAGTACAAAAGTACTTATCCAAACTGCCACCAATGACAGATGGGAGAAATTTTAATGGATCTTGAGGAATGCGCAAAATTCGCCAACGATAACCCCGTCGGCTACGTTGCGACGGTGGAGGGGGACCAGCCACGAGTACGAGCCTTTCTGATGTGGTTTGCAGATGAGAGCGGTTTTTACTTTCACACCGGCGAGCCCAAAAACGTCTGTAAACAGCTCAGGAGAAATCCGAAGACAGAGGTCTGTTTCTCCAGTCAGAGCTGTGACAGAACGATGAGGGTGGCTGGAATTGTCGAGTTCTTGGATGACGCCAACCTGAGGGCCCGGCTCATCGAGGAGAGGCCGTTCCTGAAGGCCATAGTGGAAGGCCCCGAAGACCCGGCCCTGGTCATCTTCAGGATATCGCACGGTGAAGCCCGCTTCTGGACGATGGAGCTCAATATGAAAGAGGACGAGGCGCCGAGGGTCGAGTTCTGAGCGAATCTGGCCGGGGTGGACGAGCCGCCCCCCCTCGACCATCAAAAGCTAACCTGGACACGATGCCCGTCTTCCTGCCCACCCTCTTTCCCTTGAGAAGCTGGGGGTGCCTCAAAAGAGCGAACTGGTTTTGCATTCCGTGGTGCAAATCTGATCCGGACCCGAATCGGATCGCCACCTCGTAGCAGGGCTCGGTGGACAAAGGGAGCCGCCCTTTTGAGGATCCGATGAAAGAGATGAAAGAGCAGTCCAGCCGACCATCTCTCGCTACTCGTCTTCGACGAACTTTAAAGGCCAAAAAAGCGCCTTGAATCCGAGGAACGACGTCAACAGCACCAGGAAAATTCTGGATGCCAGAATGTATTCGGGTGGCCAGTAGCCGGGTTGGTCCAGTATCCCAACCTAAGACATGAAGACGCACGGCGCATGCCAGCAAGACAAGAGTCCCATATTCCACCTCTGTGATATCAGCTTTTTACGTTCTTTCTCTCAATATATTAAAACGAATTGGGCGTTGGCCACAATCATCTTTCACGCGGAGCCGAACCTAATAGGCCACCGAAGACGAAGCTCTTGCGCCTCTAAGCTGCTTTCCCTAGGTCGTTTGCTGGGGTTCAACCAAACCCCTCCAGAATCGCGAAGGTCGTCGCAAGGTGGATCGCCCTTACGAGTTCGGGTAAGGGAAAATAGCCCCCGAAGAGACCGAGGTGAGGGCCGTTTTCAACCACTAGGTCCGAACCTCTCGGCCCCGCCCCCCTGATCAGGCCCGTCATGTACCTGTCCCCTTCCATCTCCTCCCTCATTCTCGATGCAAGGGTGTCCCAGTCGATGCACCCGTACAGAGGCGTTTTGGAACGGAAAACGGAGCGAGAAGAGGTTTTGTCAGTGGCGAAGGAGTGGCGGTACGTTTCGAAAGCCGATCTGAGGGCCTCGCCCACATAATCGTCGTCGAACCCACCCGAATTTCTGAAACGGCTTGCGAGGACGAGGGTGATGCTCAGAAGCTGGTCGCCGATGAAGTGCTGAAGTTCCTGGGGCGAGATCTCAGCGAAATGGCGGAAGTGCTCATAGTCCGCGATCCCCGAGAGTCTGAGGTTGGGGTACCGGCAAGATTCGAGCCATCGGTCGAGCCTTCCAGGAATCTCGGACCACCAGCGGTAGACGCCTCGATCCCCCCTCCGGCCGACCTGCTCGCGGTTGTGGAATAAGGGGATCAGGGCGTCATGGATGAGACCGTTTCGGGCCAGAACCGCGAGATCGTGAGCGCAAATGGAGAGGCCTTCAGTTACGGAATCCGACGAGAGGCCGGGATCGTTCAGGTAAGTGAAGTAGCCCTGGGGCGGCGAGTAGCAGATCGCCCACGGGTCGTTCGAGAGGTTCAGATTCTCTCTGACTTTTCGGGGCAAGTCAGAATGGCCGAGCCTAAAGAGGTATCCTAAGCCCTCTGGGGCGATGGGCCTGGGGATTAAGCTCTGAAGGCCGAGATATTCTCGAAGGCGGCCGAGCCGATCCTGCATCGCCGCCTCTAGGAGGAGCTTTTTGCCATCTTCCGGCAAAAGGCCGAGCTTGATGGCGAGTGTGCCCCTCTTGTAGGAGAGGATCAGGGTTCTTCCCGCTCGCTTTACACATTCGATATTCGAGCCGATGAGGTCTTCTAGGCATATCCGGCCATGGCCCACCTCATTTTGGCCAGAAACTTCGGGATCAAAGATCGAAGAGAAGACGATTTTTCTTTCGCCCAGGATGACGCCCGAGATCTCGCCAAACCCGGAGTACTCCACCCTCCTTACCAGCCCCGTTCCATCGACTCTGGTTCTGAACCGGTAAAGGGTGGAGATCTTCGCCGGATCCAAGCATGCGCAGCTTTTCCCAGGGGACGTTGCCATCTCGGCTCTGATGCGCCGGGCCAGGACCCGGGCGGCGTCCCTCCTGACGAAGAAGGATTCGTCCCCCAGCCTTTCGATCAGCCTCCACTCGGCGACCGGCCCCATTTCGATGAGGGACCCCACCACCCGCTCGTCCCCGGATGAAAGAAGCTTCATCAGGCAGTCCAGGTTCACGGGATCAGGCCTCGGAACACCAAAGTGGATAATCAGAGCTTTAGCCGCCTTCTTCTGGACCTGGCGGCTCACGTCATCGAGGGCTGCCAAGAGCGTCTCGACCGCTAGAAGGCCGCCGATCTCGCCAAGGGCGCAAGCCGCTTCCCACCGAACCACTGGGCTCTCGTCCGTCAGGGCCAGGACAAGAAGGGGGACCGACTCCGGATCTTTCATCACTCCCAGGGCCCGGGCGGCTCTCCACCGAACCTGATGGGAAGCGGACCCATTCTTCAGCTCAGACCTCAGCCTTTCTTTGACCGATTCCGGACATGAAACGGCCTCATCAAAATCGGTTCCATATCCCAAAAATTCGGCGGCGCGCCTGAAGCCTGATCCGCTCTCTTCTGCCCGTTGCACCGCATCAAACCCTCCCTAAAAAACAAGAGGGCCGAACCTAGTTATAAGTTCCCTTTCCGGGAACGCAAATGTTGAAGATGAAACGAAATGTGGCTTTTCGAAGTCACCGGGGCCTTCGATAAGGATACCTCATCTGCTTTCCGCACTCTGTGCAGGTCACCGTCAAAACTCCGTCCCTCAGCCGGACCCTCGTCCTATCAGGGGAGAGGTAGCATCGACATCCCTTGCAGATCCGCCTCTTCAGGCGGCGAGGGATCCTGACCCTCATCCTCATACCCATCCTCCTCGCGAGGGCGATGTAACGATCGCTCCTCTCTGGGTGGAGGACATGCTCCTCCTCGGCGAGCAAAAAGAGCTTCTCGATCCTCTGCCTCGCAAGGTCCTTCGCCCTGTAGTATCCCTTCTTCCTCCTGGCCACGGATATAGGCTCACCACCGGGGCGTATAAAAGATATACTATTTCTATGGGCGGGGAGATCTCCATGACGATGCCCGCCAAACCCGTCAAAAAAGACCCTCATCCGGACCCGGAGATATCGCCCGAGATGAGAGAGCACATAAAAAACAGCTTCTCGGAGCTTCGGATATGCACCACCTGCGAGGGTCCAATCCTCCTTCCGGTGAGGCTCAGCCCCCCAAAGCCGATGGACGTCAAGATCGATGTAGGGGGTAGGACCCTCTACATCTCCGCCGTCCAGGCTCCAAGGGTGAAGGTGATCGACAGCCGGATGCTCCCCAAATGCGTCCTTCAGAAAAGAAAAAAATGCTGATCGGGGCCGGTCACCGGGACAAAAGCCAACTCTTCAGATCGCGGATAGAGGCCCCCCGGTGGGAGATCGTGTTCTTCTCTTCAAGGTCCATCTCTGCGATCGTCTTTTCTCCCACTTCAAAAATGGGATCGTACCCGAAACCGCCGGACCCCCGGGGCTTTTGGGCGATCTCGCCCCAGAGCTCTCCCTTGAAAAGGATCGGCTCCATGCCGGGCTCTGCGTATCCCAGAACCGATCTGAAGACGGCCCTCCGGTCTTCGACACCATCCAGAAGTCTCAGAATCCCCTCGTTTCCGATGGTATCGAAGACGTAGGCTGAGTAGACCCCCGGAAAACCCTTCAAGCTCTCTATGAAGAGGCCCGCATCCTCGATCATCACGGGACCGTCCAGCTTTTCTCTAACCTCCTTCATGCCGAACAGAGCCACCTCCTCGAGGGTATCAGCCTGGATCTCAGCGTACCCGACATTCCTCTGCTCGACGTCCCCGAGGACCCCTTGGGCCTCCTCGAACTTGCCCCTGTTTCCAGTGACGAAATAGATCACGATAAACGCCTCTATCCCAAATCTTTGGATGGCTCGTATTAATGAGCTTTCGTCCGGATGAGAGAGAAAAAAAGGAGGGGGTAGAGCGGAAATCCGGGTCAGGTCAGAATGGACCCGAAATTCGCATCAAGATGGGATTGGGATGTCGCCGATCTCGCAGCTCAAGCTGAAAGAGTCGGAGTTGCAGATGGGATCGGTCGTATCCATCCAACTGACGGTAGCCGTTGGGACCAAGACGGAAGGGCGGCGACCTGGGACCAGATCGACCTCTATCAAAATCCTCTCCGTCTCTCCCGGGACCAGATCTCCGAGGCCCATAAATCCGCTCCACTCCTCTTCAGCGGCACCGCCGTCGTCGCTGTATCTGGCGCTGCTCAAAAGCTCGACCGGAGGTAGAATGTCTCTGAACCAAACCTCGCGGGCGTCACTGGGACCATTGTTGGTTATCTCGACGAAGTAAGAATATCGACCCTCTATCCGCTCAGGCGCTTCTATGCGCTCCACAGCCACGATCACATGGGCGTCGGTCGTGACCACGACCTCCGAAGCTGCCTCGTTGTCGTTGAGATTCAGGTCGATCTCGTCTCCCGTCACCTTCGACGAGCTTGATATCACGGTCCCCGACGGCACCGACGAACCGACTTCCAGCCTGAGGGTTATAGTCTCGACGCCGCCAGCTGGCAAGCTGCCCACCGTCCAGACGCTCGATTCGGTGTCGTAATCTCCACGGGTGGAGGTAGCGGATATGAGGGTCACTCCCTCCGCCATGGTCAGCCTCTCAAACGCCAGGACTCCCGTGGCGTCGTCGGGCCCGTCGTTTCTGACTGTGACAACGAATGTCAATACGTCGCCCGCAATGGCGTGATCTGTAAACCCTTCCGATGCCACCGACAGGTCTGCCGATGGCAGAGAGACGCCTTCGTTCGCCACAACTCCGCCCGTGGCCAGGGAAAGAAAGATAAATGCTGTCAAAAGGATGAATACTGAGCCGAATCCGAATCTGGACCCCCGGCGATTCGGACCGCTCCTAGATCGCCATCCTGACCAAAATTCACAGCTTCGACCGTCTCCCAAAAGACCGAGATAGAGGTCTTGGATCACCATCCCCGAAGCTGACCTCCACGATAAAACCATCTTCGCCCACCTCTTCAAACCGGAACTTATACTCACGCCATCGCTTTGGCGAGGGGCAACATTGTTTCATTTGAGCAATGTTGCTTTGTCAGATCTGCCCGTCGGCATGATAAGAATATAAATCTATCGGATCTTGCCGCGGAGAAAATAGCGGTACGACCTCTTTTTATGTCAAATCTGATCCGGAAATGTTTAGAAAGATTTGATCTGTCTATTTAAATTAATTATTAAGTCTATCCGAAATATCATGGAATAGCGATCCTATGCATATATCTGTAGAACTTCCCAGACGAAAAAAAGATCCGAATATCGTCTCCGGATAGGCCAAATATCTTCATAATTGGTGGGCGAAATCGTCCCGAAACGTTTTCATCCATCTGCAGATCTCGGCCCACCTCCCCAGAGGCGCGGTCCCTGAGAAGGCATTTTTCGAACATTTTTGGAGGGCAACGTTTTTCATACCCCAGCATCACACATCCTGCCGATAAGAAGGCAGGAGCTGAATGGTCATGCTGGAACTGGGGGACAGAATAGCGGTCACGAAGGGCGGCGTTCGGCGCGAGGGCGTTCTTATGCCCTCGGTTAGCGGCCACATCGTCATAAAGATGGACAGCGGCTACAACGCCGGATTCGACAAGGAACGCTCCACCGTGGAGCTGGTGGCTAAGGGAAAGGCGCTGAAGGTTCCGCCGCCACCTCCCCTGAAACGCCGAGAGGGCCTCCCGAAGGTCTCGATCCTCTCAACCGGCGGGACGATCGCAAGCAAGGTGGATTACAGGACCGGGGCTGTGACCAGCCAGTTCTCGGCCGAGGACATCATTTCCTCGATCCCGGAGCTCCTGGAGATCGCCAACTACGAGGGGAAGGTGATCTACAACATCCTCAGCGAGAACATGAAGGCCGAGTACTGGCAGGAGCTGGCAAGAGCCGTCGGCACCGAGATCAGGAAAGGAGCTGACGGCGTGATCGTGACCCATGGAACCGACACCATGACCTACACCGCGGCTGCCCTATCCTTCATGATCAAAACGCCGGTCCCCATCGTCGTGGTCGGGTCCCAGAGAAGCTCCGATCGGCCCAGCAGCGACGCCGCCATGAACGCCATCTGCGCGGCCACCGTTGCGACGAGCGATATCGCAGAGGTGACCGTTTTGATGCACGGGTCCACCAGCGACGACTTTTGTCTCGTCCACCGGGGAACGAGGGTACGAAAGATGCACACCTCTAGAAGAGACGCCTTCAGAAGCATAAACCAGCACCCAATCGCCAAGGTCGACTATCTATCCAGAAATATCGAGATTTTGGGGGATTACCGCAGGAGGGGCGAGGTTGAGCTTCAGGTGAGAGACAAATTGGAGCCGAAATGTGCCCTGGTCAAGTACTTCCCCGGAGCCAAATCCGATATCTTCGAGTATTACATAAACTCTGGGTATAAGGGGATAGTCCTGGAGGGGACAGGGTTGGGCCACGTCGCCTCCGACTGGGTGGAGACGATCAAATCCGCCACCGACGCGGGGATCCCCGTGGTGATAACCTCCCAGTGCATCCGAGGAAGGATCTGCGATAGGGTCTATGACACGGGGAGGGACATGCTCGCCGCCGGAGGAATCGAGGGCTCGGACTCGCTTCCCGAGGTCGCCCTAGTAAAGCTGATGTGGGCTCTCGCCAACACGCCTTCCGTCGAGGAGGCAAAAGAATTGATGAAAATCCCCCTGGCGGGAGAGATATCGTCTTCGACCCCGACGACGACGTAAACGTCCGGCCCACGGGATTCGAAGAAGGTTCGATCCTTAAGGCCTATCGCCCTCCCCCAACGCTTATAAACCTGATAGATATATTAGGCTGGCTCAAGATTACTTTGGAGGAATTCAGTTTTGGCACGTAAACCAGCAAGCATGTACCGAAGACTGGAGCGCCCCTACACCCGAAGGAAGTACATGGGAGGCGTTCCGGGAAGTAAGGTCGTCCACTACGACATGGGCAATCTCAATACCGAATTTCCGGTCACTCTGACCCTGGTGGTCAAGGAGCCCTGCCAGATAAGGCACACGGCTCTGGAGGCCGGGAGAATCACCGCCAACCGTTACCTTATGACTTACGTGGGCAGGCTCAACTTCCACCTGAAGCTGAGGGTCTACCCCCACCAGGTGCTCAGGGAGAACAAGCAGGCCACCGGAGCCGGTGCAGACCGTGTCTCCAGCGGGATGCGACACGCCTTCGGAAAGGCTGTCGGCACCGCCGCAAGGGTGGACGCAGACCAGAAGGTATTCTCCGTAAGCACCACGCCCCAGAACGTCGCTCACGCCAAGATGGCGCTGAGGAGAGCAGGACAAAAGCTGCCCACGCCGGTCTACATCGTGGTCGACAAAGGCGCCGAACTTATTAAATAATTGAGGTCAATCGGTGTTTTGATGGAAGACTACATGAAAGGGCTCGAGCGGGCCATGAGCAGATTGCCCGCCTCCAAGGGCACTGAAGATAGGTTCGTGATACCCCCGCCCAAGATATTTTACGAGGGGAAGACCACGGTCCTTGAAAACTTCACCAGCATCGCCGACGCCCTCAACCGAGATCCAGATCATTTGATGAAGTTCATCCTCCAGGAGATGGGGACCGCCGGAAAGATCGAGGGTCAGCACGCCGTCTTCCAGGGAAGGTTCACGGAGCAGAGCCTCGAACGTCACATCGACTCTTACGTCCAGGAATACGTAATCTGTTCCGAGTGCCACAGGCCCGACACCCAGCTGATCAGGAGCGATCGCGTGCTGATGCTGAAGTGCGAGGCATGCGGCGCTCACCGGCCCGTCAGAAAGAGGAAGACGAAGACGATCGTGCCCAAGGACGTCATCGAAGAGGGCGAGACCTATGAGCTTCGGATCGATTCGGTGGGCAGGAAGGGCGACGGCATCGCCAGGGTCGACAAGTTCATGATCTTCGTTCCAGGGACCGCGAAGGGCGACATCGTCCGGGCCAAGATCAAGAAGATCAGCGGAACTCTCGCCTTCTCGGAGATCGTGGAGAAGAAGGGCTCATCCTGATGGGAGCTAGTATATTATGGAGCCGCACATCGGCCTTGAGTTCACGGACCGGCACCTCTACCTGATAGAGTTCACTCCTGCGGACTTTTGGAAGCCCTTCGCCGAGAGCTACAACTCCCTGCCCTGGGAGGAGAGAAGCGATCAGAGGCTCGCAATCATCGCCGAGAACTACTCCTACCTTCTCGACCTGCTGGTACATGCGAGATTGTACTACCTGAGCACAAAACGTTACGAGGAGCGGTTCAAGTAACTTTGAGCCGCCCCGGAGCCGATTTCTATGGACTCGGTCAGCTGCCATCTGGTGAAGAACCTTCCGTCAATCAAAGAGGGGGACGACCTGGCAGAGATGATCGAGGACCGTTTCGCTCTTCGGGACGGGGACATTGTCTGCATCGCTTCCACCGTCGTCTCCAAGTCGGAGGGTAGGTTCAGAAGGATCGAGGAGTATACCCCCACGGCCCGGGCCAAAGAGATCGCCGGAGAGCTCGATAAAGATCCACGATTCGTCCAGGCGGTCCTGGAGGAGTCCGAGGATATTCTTCTCGACCGGCCTTTCCTCCTGGTGGCGACCAGCTTCGGCCACATCGGGGTCAACGCCGGGATAGACCAGTCCAACGTAGGCCAGGGCAGGATTCTCCTTCTCCCGGAATGCCCCAGGGAAAGCGCGAACCGGATCAGGAGGGGGCTTAAAAAAGACTGCGCCGTCATCGTCACCGATACCTGTGGAAGGCCTTTCCGCTGCGGCGTGGCGGGAGTTGCCATCGGCTGGTCCGGTATCGCCGCGCTGCGGGACTGGCGGGGAAAGCGCGACCTGGAGGGTCGGGAGCTTGAGATCACCCTGGAGGCGATCGTCGACGAGATCGCCGGGATGGCGAACCTCCTCATGGGAGAGGGAGGAGACGGAACCCCCGTCGTCGTCGTCAGGGGCTTTGAGCACCCGAAGTCCGGGGGCAAGTTATTTCGGCCGAGGGAGCTGGACGTGATCAGGGACCGACTCCAAGAGAAAGATCGACGATCCTAACGACCAATTATGCGGCCGATAAAAGTTGTCGTACCCTTCAAGCTCGACTGCGCGAAGAGCAGGCTATCATCGGTTTTATCTTCCGATGAGAGGGAGGAACTCGCTCTCGCGATGCTGGAGGACGTGGTCGACGCCGTCTCGGGATTGGGCCGCGTTTCGATCCTGCAGAAAGACCCTCTCCCGGAAGATCGTATCTTCGACTGCCTCAGGTCTAGGCCTGAGATCGAGTTCCTCGAATGTTCCCAAGAGCTGGACCCCGCCCTGAACATGGTTATCGAGTCCGAGGAGAAGAAGGGCTGGCCTTCGGACATCTTAATCGCCATGGCAGACCTCCCCCTGATAAGGCCCTCCGATTTGGAAGAGCTCGTCAGAACCCCCGGAGAAGTGGTGATCGTTCCGGGTAGAGGCGGAGGAACAAACCTGATTCTGATCAGAGATCCGAAGTTCAGGGTCAGCTACTATGGCTTGAGCTTTCTGAAGCACCTTCAGGCAGCGCGGGACTTGGATCTCTCGGCTGGGGTCTTCGAGTCCTTCAGGTGCGCATCGGACATCGACGAGCCCTCGGATTTGGTGGAGGTTTTGATCCACGGTCGGGGCAGAACGCCCGAACTTTTGAGGAACTTGGGCTTTGAGCTTTCGGGCAAAAGGGCAGCGTGCCGAATGTGA
>DAQG01000048.1 GCA_002502785.1 Methanothrix harundinacea
AAAAATGAATTCAGAGGCTTCCCAGATCCGTACGTTCCCTCGACTTCCATCTCTTCAGGAAAACCACAGCCGCAGATATAGCCGAGAGGGCGAAAAGCCCTAGGGCCGCGACCTGGCCACGTCCCACATGCCCGACGGCCAGGACAACCTGGGGGCCCACCGCACCTTCCGGGTACCGGGCAGAAAGATGGTAAGTTCCTGGCTGATCTATCCTGAAAGTCAGCATTGAAACCCCATGCCGGCATCCCACCAAATATTCGGAATGGGTCAAGGGAGGGGAGAGCGATACGCTCCTGCCAGATACCATCTGTACCAGGCTGCAATTCAGGCCGGGAAAGCTCCGTTTCGACGAGTAGGACCTCTCGCCCACCACAGTCTGGTATTCGTAGAATATGGTGTACCTTCCGGCCTCGGAGAAGGTGAGGTCCCTTTCGCAGGGCGCGATAACCTGTTCCGAGGAGTCCGCCATGCAGATCAGGCTGTTCTGAAGCATAAACCCGCCAACCAGGAAAAGGGCTATGGATAGGGCATAATACCACATGCTTGGTTTGAGGGTCGAACGGTTCACATCATAAATATTAAGCTGTATATGTTATATATCTGCCGTCTTCGAATTATTGTGGACATTGCAGATTTTGGCTGAGGATTTTGTCACCACCATCAAGGTGTTTCACCTCAACAACGCAGACGATTTTCCAGACGAAACAGAACGCCAGGGTTAACTCCCAGAAGGCCTGAAAGTTCTGGGCGTCGAAAACGACGGCAACTGATCGAAAATCGATGCAGATCGGAGGCGAACTCACCACCTGCCGCCTCAAATTTCCTCGTTGTTTACTGAACACTAAAGAATGACGTCGGGGGTTTTCGCCCGGTTTCGAAGGCTCCCGATGGACAACCAAAAGTATAAATATCGCCCCTCCATGGCTATCCCCGATCTGGGGTATAGTATGAAGTGGCAAGGAAATTCAAAAAGGAAGTTAACCGGCGGAAGGCTGATTTCAAACCGGGGAAAGCGCAAGTACGAGCTGGGCAGAGAGGCTGGTGAGCCGAACGTCGACATCACCAGAAAGAAGCAGATAACGACGAGGGGCGGTAATTCCAAGATCAGGCTCCTGCGGTGCGACATCGCCTGTGTCGCCGATCCCAAAACAGGAAAGTCCAAAACTGCAAAGATCGAGACCGTAAAGGACAACAGCGCCAATCTGAACTACATCAGAAGAAACATAATCACCAAGGGCGCCATCATCAAGACCGAGCTGGGAGAGGCGCGGGTCACCAGCAGGCCAGGGCAGGACGGCGTCGTAAACGCGATCCTAATTGCTGAGTGATTCGAAACCTTCCATCCGTCCAACCTCTTTTGGTGTATGTACCTTATATTCAGGTGCGCCGGGTGCGGACGCCACCTCTACGCTGAGGAGGGTGCCGCCACCAGGACCTGTCCCTGTGGAAAGCGCATCCGCCTCAAGAAGGTCAACGTCATCTCCAGGGCAGAAGACGAACGAGAAGCCGGTGATCTGGTCAGGGCCCTTCAGATGAAAGGGCGAGAGATGACCGGCTTTTCGCCAGCGGGCTGATCTATCCGATTTTCCTGTGGAAATTTCCCACTGCCGTTTTCAGTTTTCAATAAGTTTATAAACCTCAGGGGCGACGCCTCATCTGGGGTGATAAATTGCTGAAAGGGCAATTCAACGTAAAAATCATGATACTGGTAGCCGTTGCCTTGATGGTCTTTGGACCTCTTGCTGCAGCAACCATCTGGAGCTCGGGATCTTACGGTTTTGAGACGGGTTCCGTCATGTGGCAGGCAAAGAACGGCAACACGGTCGAAGGGGTCACGCAGCTGGGTGGCTCCGCTGGCCAGGCAAGCGTTCAGGAACAGACGTCAGAGATTGTGCAGCTCGGTGGCACCTTTAGCCAGGCAAGCTCGCAGGGACAGACTGCGGCGGTAGTGCAGCTCGGAAGCAGCGGCGGCCAGGCAAGCTCTCAAGCGACCGCTACTGGTGGCTTACAGCTGAGCGGCTACTTCGAGAACATGGGAAGTTATACGAACATATACTACCCGTCCACCATGCTCAGTGGCAGCTTCGGCAGCGCCGGATCTGGCGGCTGCTGCGGTCAATGATCTCTCGCGTGGGCGAGGCCGACCCCAATTTTTTTCTCTCATCACATCCACTCGTAGTGGGCGATGACCTCGGGCCTGAAGTCGTAAAGAAGGCTGTTTTCGACGTAGCCGAAGAATAGACATCCTTCGCAATCCCGGACGATCTCCTCGCGCCTCTTCTTCGAAGATTCCCAGACCCTGGCGAGGCCCTGGGAGACGTGGCCGAGGGGCTCTTTGTGGACCCTGCAGCTCATAACCGTCCCGTCGGAGACGACGTGAAGGACGATCTCTGGAGCGTGGCACCTGAAGTCGAGCCTTTGGTCGCGGACCATCTTCAGGTAGGTGAGGGAGTTGATGATGGGGCGGCCCTCTTTCTTCATCTCGATCAACCTGTCGACCGACCGCCTGTAAGCGGGAAGGTCGGCGTCCCCGATCACCATATCGTCCCAGACGTTCCCCTCAATCTCGGGGGTCACGTGGAGCGGCTCAAAGGAGATGAGGGCGCCGAGCTCCTCGGCGAGGCCGACGAGGTCCTCAAGCTCGCCGAGGTTCTTTCGGCTGACCACGCAGTTCATCAGGACCTGGTGGCCCGCATCCTGGGCTGCCCTGATCCCCTCGATGACCGGCTCGAGTGGCACGCCCCGGATCTCCTGGTATGTCTTGATCCCGTCCACCGAGACGGAGAGGTAGTCGAGATCCTCTAGCTCGTGGACCCTCTGGGAAAGGAGCTTGCCGTTGGTGATGAGGGAGGTTGTGATCCCCAGGGACTTGGCGTGGCGGAGGATTTCGGGAAGGTCGCGTCTCATGAGGGGTTCTGCGGTCCAGGCGTTGTAGACCCCGATCCCGAAATATTTTGCGTCCTCCAACATGGCTAAGATCGCGTCAAGGGTCATCTCCTGGCCGGGAGTTCGCCAGTACTCGCAGAAGGGGCACCGAAGGTTGCAGCGGGCGTTGATCCCGTGGGAGAGGACGAAGGGCCTCTTTCTGACCCTCATCTGCACCAGGGCTTTGAGGGCGATTTTGGGGTTGAAGGTGGCCATATCTGCCGAATAACAGATACTTCAGTGGTTCACTTCAACAGCCTCGGGGGGACGATCTGGCCCGAGAGGAAGACGCTTCTGTCCTCGCCCCGGCGGATCAGCTCTCCTCTTCCGTCGTTCACCAGGACCTCGGGGCACCGGGGCTGTCCGTTGTAGACCGAAGCCATGGAAAAGCCGTAGGCTCCGGCATCCAGCATCGCGACTATGTCGCCCCTCTCCACCTTTGGTAGTGTCCGATCCTTTGCCAGGATGTCGCCGCTCTCACAGATCGGACCGACGATGGTGTACTTCTCCTCGGGTGCCCCGTCCGCCTTGTTGGCGACGACGGCGTGGTGGTAGGCGTCGTAGAGCATCGGCCGGGCCAGGAGGTTGAAGCCAGCGTCGACGCCGACGAAGTTGACGTGGGCCCTCTTGACGACGTTGACTTTTGTGAGAAAGAGGGTGGTGTCAGCGACGATGGACCTCCCCGGCTCCAGGATCATCCTCGGCGATATCCCTAGCTTCTGGCACCCGGCTTTGAAGACCGGCAAGATCCCAGAAGCCAAGTCCGCCGGGGTCGGGGCCTTTGTCTCGGGGGTGTAGGCGATCCCGAGACCTCCGCCGAAGTCCATCATCTCGATTTTGCCGCCGATCTCGACGACCTTCTCCGCCAGGTCCATCATCTTCGCCATCGCCTCAACGAAGGGGGAGGTCTCCAGGATCTGGGACCCGATGTGGCAGTGAAGGCCGACGGGCCTCACGCCGTCAAGGCTCATGGCGGTCTTGTAGACGTCGACGATCTCCTGCCATGGTATGCCGAACTTTGCGGTCTTGAGGCCTGTGGCGATCTTGGGGTGAGTCTTTGCGGAGACGTCGGGGTTCACCCGAAAGGCCACCTCGGCCTCCTCACCCATCTCACAGGCGACCTCGGACAAGGCCAGAAGCTCATCTTTGGAATCGGCAGAGACCCGGACACCGGCCTCGACGGCCAATTCCAGCTCCTCGGTGCGCTTGGAGTTGCCGTTGAAGAGTATCTTCTCCATCGGCATTCCTGCCATCCGCACGAGAGACAGCTCTCCTGCGGAGAAGACGTCGGCCCCCATCCCCTCCTCCGCCAGTACCCTCAGAAGGGCCAGGTTCCCGTTGGCCTTCACCGCGAAGAAGATCCAGGCGTCGGGGAAGGCCTCCCGATAACGCCGGACGTTCTCTCTCAGCCGCTCTTCGCTCGTCACGTAAAGGGGCGTTCCGAACTCCTCGGCGATCTCGACGACGTCGACACCGTCGATCAAAAGATGGCCGCCTTCCGCCCTCAGGTGCTCCTTCGTCCCGAACATAGCTCTGGATGTAGGATCTAGACCCGTAAAATCTTTTTCATGGGGGGTGCCAGGAGAATAATTGATTCAGCCCTCATCCCGGGCATTGTTGTCCTGATCCATCTGGCAGACCTCGACCCCCGCCTGCTCTAAAAATCGGAGCGCCTCGTCGTCGGGGTACGGGTTCCCGTAGACGACCCTTCTGATCTGAGAGTTGATGATGATCTTGGCGCAGAGGATGCAGGGCTGGTGGGTGCAGTAAAGGGTGGCATCAATGGTGCTCACCCCATGGATCGCGGCCTGGATGATGGCGTTCTGCTCGGCGTGGACGGCGCGGCACAGCTCGTGACGGTAGCCGCTCTCGACGTTCTCCCGCCGGCACCCGACCTCAAGACAGTGGGGCAGGCCCGTGGGAGCGCCGTTGTACCCGGTGGATAAAATCCTCTTATCCCTTACCAGAACTGCTCCCACCTGGTGGCGAAGACAGGTGGACCTCGTCCCCACCACCGAGGCGATCTCCATGAAGTACTCGTCAAGGGAAGGCCGATCCATGGATGGTTTTCTGTCCCGATCCGATATCTCTCTTTCCGTTTTCGCCTCGGCTACGACCGAGGGCGGAAAGTTAATATCCACTTCTGCATCGATGAGAGGCCATGACGATTCACTGGGCCGATGTGGCGGCGGAGAAGCTAGCAGGCCAAGGCCCGCAGACGGTGGCGACCGGGATCACCCCCTCCGGCCAGATCCACCTGGGTAACATGCGGGAGGTCATGACCGCCGACGCAGTCTACCGGGCGCTCCTCGATCGGGGGGTCGAGGCCCGCCTGATCTACATCGCTGACACCTACGACCCTCTCCGGAGGCTCTACCCCTTCCTGCCGAAGAGCTTCGAGGAGCATGTGGGCAAACCCCTCTCGGAGATCCCCTGTCCCGAGGGGTGCTGCGAGAGCTACGCAGACCACTTCCTTCTGCCCTTCTTCGACTCCCTGGATAGGCTGGGGATCGAGCCCGAAGTCCATCGGGCGGACAGGATGTACAAGGAGGGGCTCTACGTCGATGTGATCAAGACCGCTTTAGAGAAGCGAGACGAGATCGCCCGGATCCTCAAAGAGGTCTCGGGCAGGGACCTGCCCCAGGATTGGTGCCCCCTGGACGTTATCTGCCGGAGTTGCGGCAGGTTGAACACCACCAAGGTTGTGGGCTTCGACCTAGCTCGCGAGACGGCCGACTACGTCTGCAAGTGCGGCCACCAGGGCACCGCCAGCTTCAGTGGCGGTGGAAAGCTCGCCTGGAGGGTCGACTGGCCCGCTCGGTGGTCGATCCTCAAGGTCACGATGGAGCCCTTCGGCAAAGACCACGCCACCGCCGGAGGATCTTACGACACTGGAAAGAGGATCTCCGAGGAGATCTACGGCTATTCTGCTCCGTACCCCGTCGTCTACGAGTGGATCCACCTGAAGGGGAAGGGCGCGATGCACTCATCGACGGGCATCGTCGTGACGATCAGGGACATGCTGGACGTCGTCCCGCCCGAGGTTCTCCGCTACCTCATCATCAGAAGCAAGCCCGAAAAGCACATCGAGTTTGATCCCGGCCTTCCGCTCCTCAACCTGATCGAGGAGTACGATCGCAGGGCTGGCGAGGAGAGGACTCTTGAGCTATCGACGGTCGGGGCCGAGGGACCAGCCCAGGTCCCCTACAGGCACATGGTGACGGCGGTCCAGATCGCAGGGAACGATCCCGAACAGCTTTTTGCGGTCCTGGACCGGAGCGGCTACGACACCACCAACAGGGATCAGATCCTCTCCAGGGCTTCGAACGTCAGGGCCTGGCTCGACCGGTACGCTCCGCCCTTTGTCAAGTTCCAGCTCCAGGAGACTCTTCCATCGAAAGTGAAGAACATCGATCCGGAGCTGAGAGAGGCTCTCGGAGTTCTAGCGGGAAGGATTGAGGGAAAGTGCGCCGAGGATATCCACAACGAAGTCTACGCCGTCGCCGAGGAGAGGGGGATTGACGGAAAGAAGCTATTCGGCGCGATCTACGTCGCCTTCCTGGGCCAGAAGCAGGGTCCGAAGGTCGGCTGGTTTTTGGCGAGCCTCGACGAAGAGTTCGTAAAAGAGAGGCTCATCGCGGCCTCTGCCGATTAGATGGTCTTAAGATGTGGTTTGAGAGACGATTAGAACGATGGTGAGGAGAGCGGGGAGAGCAAGTTGATCGAGAAAGTCTTCGTCTACCTGGCAGGCCCCCTCTTCAGCAGGGCCGAGATCGAGTGGGCTGGATCTCTGAAAAATGAGGTTGAGTCGGCCCTGGGGGATCGGATCGAGGTGGTCTGGCCCCACGAGATCGCCTCCGGGACGAAAGAGGATATCTTCGGGGCGAACCTTGCAGCTCTGAGCCGCTCTCCTTTGATGGTGGCAATTTTGGACGGGCCCATGGTCGACGACGGGACCGCCTGGGAGGTGGGGTGCCACTACGCCCTCTTCGGCCCGAAGGCGGTCGGGATCAGGACCGACTTCAGAAAGGCGGGCGAGGTTCCGGATTCGAAGGTAAACCTGATGATCGAGCTATCCTGCAGGGCCGTCGTCGTCGACGTCGAGGGGCTCATACGGGAGCTGGAAAGGGCCCTGGATGAGATCGAACTATTTTCGCGGAAATGACGAGGTTAAGGCCGATACCGAATGAGCCCCTCCTTCTGGTGGAGGGAAGCTTGAGGGTTCTGGTGGCAACTGACCTTCACATAGGAATCGAGCATCAGCTCTGGCTGGGGGGTGCCAGCGTTCCAAGCCAGACCAATAAGATGCGAGAAGATCTCAGGTCCCGAGTAGAAGAGATCAGGCCCGATCGGCTCATCCTCCTGGGGGACGTCAAGCACAACCTGCCATGGACCTCTTTTCAGGAGAAGAGCGAGATCCCATCCTTTCTGAAATCGCTATCTGAGGTCGCGAGGGTCGATGTGGTCCAGGGAAACCACGACATAGGCCTCTATGACCTTGCGCCTCCTGATATCCGAATCCATCCGGCGTCGGGGCTTGTCCTGGATGGCGTCGGCTACTTTCACGGCCACACCTGGCCCGATCCGGAGGTGTTCGAGGCCGATATGCTTGTGGCATCTCACCTTCATCCAGCGGTCAGGCTGGCCGACCGCCTCGGATCAGGCCCGCCCGAGAGGGCCTGGGTGAGAACCCCCCTATCACCGGAGGCCCTGAAGGAGGAGTACGACCGGACCCTAAAAAGCCCGGAGATGACGATCGTTCCAGCCTATAACCCCCTCTGCGGTGGTTACCCCCTCGACTCCGCCACCAGAGAGGATCGGGGACCTCTCCCGAAGATGGCTCGCCTTGATAAGGCCAGGGTCTACCTTCTTGATGGAACCGACCTCGGCAGGCTCGATCGGATAAGAGCGGTCCAGGCACTGAAGACTAAAACGCGGCGCTGAAAACGGTTATATCCCGAGCGTGCGAGCACCGATACATGGACGAGAGAGAGAGGCTGCTGGAGCTGGTGAGGACGAGGGCGCTTCGGGTGGGGAAGATAACCCTATCCTCGGGGAAGGTGAGCGACTACTACGTCGACGCGAGAGAGGTCGTCCTCGACCCGGAGGGGGCCTACCTCACGGGAAAGTTGATGCTCGATATGATCGATTCTGAGGCGGTCGCCGTCGCGGGGATGACCCTGGGCGCAGACCCCATAGTGACGGCGATATCGGTCGTAGGCCACATCGAGGGAAGAGACCTAACGGCCCTGATAATAAGAAAGGAGCCGAAGAAGCACGGGACCCAGAAGTTCGTGGAGGGACCTTTGCTTCCCGAGGGGTCGAAGGTGGCTGTGGTCGACGACGTAGTCACCACAGGATCGTCCCTCCTGAAATCGATCGAACGGCTCAGGAAAGAGGGCTACGAGCCGATACAGGTCGTGGCCATCCTCGATCGGGAGGAGGGCGGAAGCGAGAAGCTGAAAGCCGCTGGATACGATCTTAAATCGATATTCACGAGAGCGGACCTGCTGGTCAAAACTTAATCGTCTAGCTCACGGTGAGGAGCCTGCCATTTTTGTCGCCGCACCTGATCTGGCGGGAGCGACCCTCATCATCGGTGTAGATCACCTGGGACGTTATGGCATACTTGCCCGGCATCTCGCCCCTCACAGGATAGGCTACCAGGGCCGAATTTCCTGGCGATATCTCGACGGATCTCGTGCCCGGATTCAGAGCGACGAGCCCCTCTGGAACGCCCGGCACAATGCTCACGTCGAGGGCGGACTCGCCTGTGTTGCCGAGCCTGAGCATCACGTTCACGTCTTCCCCCACACCCACCTGATACCGGTCCAAATGCTGCTCGACGTGGATGCCCACCACCAGAAAGACCAGCAAGACCAGCACCATAAGAAGCGGTTTCATCAAACCCCAATTTGGGCAGCGTCGGGATTTAAAGGTAGCTTTCATGTAAGAGCTATGTGACACCTCCGCGTGCCCCTTTCGGTCCCGTTGCGGTGCCCCGAAGGATACAAAAATACTTATCATGGCGAAGCCAGTTGTACCTGCAATGGACGTTTCGTACTCGGTCTGGCGCGAGATCGCGGCGGAGAAGCTGGAGGTAGGCGGCGAAAGTTTCTCATTTCTATTCGATCGGCGCTATTCGAATCGCCTGAACAGAATGAGCCGGGTATTTTTCGAGGCTTACGCGAAAGCCACGATGGAAATCTCGGCTGAGGAGGACCGTTTTCCGAGCCTCAGCGAGATCGAGTCCAGGATGGAAAGCGGCGCCATATATGCCTACAAGGACCGTCTGATGAGGAGCACCGGGTTCTTCGAAGAGGTCAAGATCTCCGGGATATCTTATCTGATACCAAAGGCGAGACGTTTCGTAGACGAGACCGGGACCTACACGGATCTGATACTGAACCTAGAGAAGGGCGAGGTACTCCTCCCCAAGAGGGAGAAGCCCTCGGCGATCGCCAGGTCCGAGGGGGAAGGGCCCGAGGAAGACTCAACTGCCGAAGCGGAGCCGGAGGAAGGAGCAGAAGATCTGATGGAGGCGGGCGTCGAGCCGTCCACCGAATTGGCCGGAGTTGAGAGCGAATCTGCTACAGGAGCCGAACCCGAGGAAGAACTTCCAGAGAAAGAAGCTGAGCCGACTGAATTCGAAGGGGCGGCCGCCGAGGCGAAAGCTTGGGAACCCCTCACTGAAACGCAGAAGGCCGGGATTGGAGCAGAGGATAAGCCGCTGTCTGAAGCCGTCGCCGAGACTGGCCTGACGGAGGCGGCCTCCGACGCGGAGGCTCCGACGGCCGAAGAGCCTCTCGAAGGGGCACAGTCCGAAGTCCCGATCGAATACGGGGCGCCTGGAGAGGCGGAAGAGGTGCCTGAGGCCCAAGGAGTGGATATCTTCGTCGATTTGGAAGGGCCGGAACCAGAGATCGTTGAGGCGGCTTCCGAAAATATGGATTCCGGCCCAGAGATCGGGGCGATGGAAACGGAGGCGAAGGCTGGTGAGCCGGAGAGAAAAACGCCCATCGCGAAGAGGGTGGCCGTGCCGTCGAAGCCCCATCCGCCCGAGAAAAAGCCAGGAAAGGGTTTCGGAGGCTGGGGCAGAGACCACAGGGGGCCGCTTCTGGCCCTGGCGGCCCTGGCCCTCGTACTCATACTTTCCGCCTTTTACATCTGGTCGCCCCTGACACCGGAAGAGCCGGCGACGTCAGCTGCGCCATCCGACTTTGTCAGTTATTCGGCTTACCTAACCAACGCTAGCGGAAACTCCTACCTGAACCTCGACGTCACAAACCCCAAGGGACTAGAGAACAAGGTCGAACTGGTGTTGCCCCCGGACGTGGACAAGAGCATCAGCGCCACGGGCGGAATCGTCACCATATCTTACACCAACAATACGGTGATCCAGTTAGTCTCCAGCAACAACGCCAGCGTCTCGGTAGCCCTCACCGACAAGTACGTCCTCGTCCCCGTGACCTTCAACCTGGCGATACCGAACGGATACGAGTCGAGCGTCCTAGTCTACGACAAGGACTACAAGGTCAGCCGCACCAACAGCACCATCAACCTCTGGTGCAACTGCACCGATGACCATCTGGAGTTCGATCAGATCTACAATGCGAAAAAAGTTTCTGGCGGTCCCGGTCCCCAGGAAAGAGGCCCAGAGAACCTTACAAACGGTCCTTGAATTGGGCCTTCTGGACAAAAGGCGAAAGACTGTCTCCAAGGGCAGTTATGTCGAGATACCGGTGACCGGACACCTGCCCATGCCGGGCCTAAACGTCGTTTTTCAAGAGCATCCCGAGTTTTACGATAGGTTTCCGGAGCTGGCCGAGGTTTTTGGCGATGAGATCGCCCCTGAGGAGAGGGAGCGGCTTCCAAGAGGCTGGTTCATCCTCGGAACGGTGATAACCGTCAAGATCGACCCCGAAATCGAGCACCTGAAGGGAAAGATCGGCGACGCCCTCCTTGCGATCTATCCCAGGTGCAGCACCGTTCTTTTGGACCGGGGGATCGAAGGACAGTTCAGAGAGCCTAACCGGGAGGTGATAGCCGGCTCCGACAGGACCGAGACGATCCACCGGGAGAACGGCGTCGTCTTCAAGCTCGACGCCATGAGGACGATGTTCTCGCCCGGAAACCTCCGGGAGAGGATGAGGATGGGCCGCCTGGGATCGGGCGAGGTGGTGGTGGACATGTTCGCCGGGATCGGGTACTTCAGCCTGCCGATGGCGGTCCACTCTCGGCCGAAAAAAATCGTATCCATCGAGATCAACCCGGTCGCCTACGGGTACCTGGTCGAGAATGTGAGTCTAAACCACGTTGAGGATATCGTCGAGCCGGTTCTGGGCAACTGCGCCGAGGCTGCGCCCAAAGGCGTCGCAGACCGGGTGGTGATGGGGTATGTCGGCACCACAAACCAGTACCTGGACGCCGGCATAGCAGCGCTTCGGCCCGGTGGAGTCCTTCACTACCATCAGACCGTCCCCGAACGGCTCTACCCCCACGAGATCGAGGCCGAGGTGGTGGAGGCGGCAGAGCGGGCCGGAAGGGCGGTAAAAATCGAGAGGTGTGCCCGGGTGAAGAAGTATTCACCGGGGATGCTTCACGCCGTCCTGGACGCCAGGGTCGAATGACCCCGGTCTTGGCCCTGACGCACACTCTGATCTTCCGCTTCCACCTCCTCCCCAGCCCTTCGCCCACCCCGAAGGTAGCCGCCTGAATCTGAGGGCCGCCCGAATGATTGTTATTCTTTGAAGCCAATAATTGGTGAAGGTGATCGTTTTGAAGATATCCTGGCTTGGCCACTCCTGTTTCAAGATCGAGGACGATTCGGGGAAGGTCGTTGTCACTGACCCCTTCGCCGAGAGCGTCGGCTACCCCCTCCCCCAGATCCGGGCGGATGTGGTCATCGTCAGCCACGAGCACTACGACCACAACAACGTAAAGGCCCTGGGAGGCGACCCCGCCGTCGTCAGAGGTCCCGGAAAAAAGGTCGCCGCGGGGATCGAGTTTGAGGGGATCGCATCGTACCACGACGACCGGGGCGGAAAGCTCCGGGGCAAAAACACCATATTCTGCTTTGAGATGGACGGCGTCAGGGTCTGCCACCTCGGCGATTTGGGCCATCAACTCGGCGAAAATGAGGCCGCAGCCCTGGGGAAAGTGGACGTGATGATGATCCCGGTGGGCGGGAACTTCACCCTCGACGGCGAGGGGGCGAAAAAAGTCGTGGGGCTGATCAGGCCCAAGATGGTTATGCCGATGCACTTCAAGACCCCTGCCCTGACCTTCGAGGTCGATTCGGCGGACAGATTCCTATCGGGCCAGAGAGTCGAGCGGCCGGGCCATACCCTCGCCGTCTCCAAGGAGAGCCTTCCCGGTGAGGGAGAAGGGCCGCTGATCGTGATGCTGGACTACAAATGAACTAAAGGGGAGGGCGGGACTGATCGACAGATTAATACATGAAAAGCGTAACTGACGTGCTGAAGCCCGGTGATGTAGCGGTCAATCATACGAGGCTCTGGACCTCGTCACCTAGGTTCGAATCCTAGCCGGGCTACTACGATATATTTTGCTGGTTTTATTGATATCGATTTTATGAAGAGATCATGCCGCTTTAGTCTTACTAAGCTTTAGATACGCCAATATATAGTTTTGTGGCATTTTATGCCGCGCCTTGTCTCCAAAAAGTGACACAACCCTTAAGAGTCTTGAAGGTTGACCCCTTTGATGGAGGCTAGGGATCTGTCAGAGTTGGGCCGCGTTATACTATTCGAGCTGGGCGAGAAAACTCATGAGATGGTTTCGCTATTAAGACTCCCGCTTGATCATGTTATAACTAACTGGGATAATAATGGAGTTATCTTAGTTGCCACTTTTATTGCTTTTATTCTTGGATGGCAGCGTGCCGAATGTGA
>DAQG01000087.1 GCA_002502785.1 Methanothrix harundinacea
CACGGAATAGCGAAGAGCCATCCTTTGCAGTATAGCCGACGACCGTCGGCTTTCCCGTCGTCCCGGAAGAGGCATGGACCCTCACAATTTCGCTTTTGGGAACTGCGAAGAGGCCGAAGGGGTAGTTATCTCGAAGATCGCCCTTTCTCGTCTCCGGAAGGGCTCTCGCATCCTCGATGCTTGTTAAATCCCGGGGCGTCATCCCGAGATCTTTCATCTTCTGGTGGTAGAAGGGCACGTTATCATAGGCCCTCTTCACGGTATCCTTCAGGCGTCTTTGCTGCAGATCCTGCAGATCTGATCTTTTCATCGTCTCAATCTTAGGTTGCCAGAAGTTCATGTGAATACGATCCTGAAATTTTAGTAGGCCGAAACCGATATGCTACACGGTGTCGTGAGAGAGTCCGTCACGATATATCAATCATTCCCTGAAATCGCTCGATTCTTCAGGTCGGGTCCATCGCCCGGGATTGATTTTTTTGTATCGACGAAAAAAAGAGAGGTTTTGGGGGCAGGATCAGCGCTTGATCTGCCCCAGAATTTCGTTCAATTTACCGGTCGAGTATAGGTAAGCTCCGCCTCCGATGACGAACAGGAGCACCAGGATCCCGGCGATCAAGCCGAGATTACTCTTCTCCTCCACCGTCAGGGTCCTCTGGATTCCGCTGACCTCCACGGTGTAAAGGCCAGGTTCCTGGGGCTTGTACTCGAAGGTCACAGATCCCGTCTCGCCAGCGCCGACGGTGAGATCCTCAGTCCCTTCGGAGTTCCCGTTGACCTTCAGCTCCACCGTGGTGTTGTCGCTGACCGATCCCCTGTTCTCGGCGGTGGCGGTGATCTTGACCGTCTTGCCTGCTCTGGTGGTCTCGGGCATTTCAAGGCCCGTTATCTCGATCGGCGTTACCACCACGATCTTTCTTGAGCCGCTTTCGTACCCCTCCTTGGAGGCCGTGATGGTGTGAGCACCTACCGCGTCCGAGGCGTAGGATATCGTGCCGCGGCTGTCGGTCGTGCCGATACTGGCGTCGCCGAAGGCGATATCAGCGCCCTCTACGGGTCTCAGGTCGAGGCCTATGGTGGCCTTGACGACGAAGCTCTCACCCTTCATGACCTCCTGAGGCGAGCTGATGGCGAGCACCCTCTCCTCTAGGATTTCGTTAACGACAAGTACCCCCTTGACGTCGGTGTACTCATCCTTCTTGGCCTCGATATCGAAGCTGCCCGCAACCTTTGGCGAGTAGAGGTAAATCCCATCGGTATCTGTCGTCCCGATCTCATCTCCATTGATGGTAATGAGGGCACCGATTACCGGATTTCCGTCAGAGGTCACCATTATCTCGGTCGGAGTTCCAACCGTCACCTCCGGGATCTCGATCTTCATGGGCTTGACCTCCGCCTTGACCTCGACGACGGGGACGACAAGCTTTCTGTCGCTGTCGGATACCCTGAACTTCATGTTCTCCATGATGGAGATTGTCTTGCCCTTGCCGAGGCTGAAGGAGCCGTCGTTCACCATCGTTATTCCGTTGTCAGATACGCTGTCGATCTCCATCTTGCCGTAGGTCTCGCCATCCTCGACGGACCTGGCCTTGTCGGATACTTGGAAGATGCCCTCAACCGTGGCCAAATCCTCTTCCCTGCCCCGGAAGACGCTCTGGACGTGGACCGCTATTATCGGCACGTCCTCGCTTCCGATCTCATCGTCATAGGTGAAGGTGGAACTCTCCACGGTGCTTCCGGGCTCGATGACCTTGCTGTCGACCTCTTCTCCGTCCTTGGTGATGGACAGGTAGACTTTGTTTCCGTCAAGGTCGACCTCCTTTATCCGAAGCTCGTACCCCTCCTTTAATGGGAATGTGGCGCCACTCCGAACCGTGTAGGACTCGTCGTCGTCTATGAGGACCTTTCTCAGCTCGCCCTCGTTTATGACGCTGAACTCGTCGGTGAACTCAGTCTCATCGTTGTATCCGGCGAAGTACTTCTCGGCCAAAAAGCCAATGACGTTGTAGCTGCCCCAGCGGGAGTACTCGAACGTCACCGACTGGGGTTCGGTCCTGTATCTGAGATCTCCATCATCGATCTTGTCTCCGGTGAACCTCGCCCTCAGCTCTTCGGTTCCAACGTCATCGTCTATGTCGTAGTAGAATCCCTCGAAGTTGTAAGGGGTCCATGTGAAGTCGGGATACTCGGATGGGTCGACGATCGTCCCCCTGATCTCATAATTTCCAGTCCTCTTCACCGTTGGGGCAAACCTCAGCTCGTCGGCATCGGCCACCAGGAAGCTGACATCTCCCATCACCGGGACGGTCTTGCCCTTCCGAAGGGTGATGGAGTTGTCGTTGGTCATCCTGATTGTTTCGCCTGATATCGAGTCAACCTCCATATCCCCGTACTTGTCGCCGCTGGCGACGGTGGTGTACTTGTCGGATATTTGGAATGTGCCGTCAACGGTCACAAGACTGCTCTCGGCTCCGGCGAAGATGTTCGATACGTGGAGCATGACCAGCGGCATGTCCTCACCGCTCAGGTCGATCTCGTACTTGTAGGTCGACGATCCAAGGTCCGTTGGGTCTATAACTTTGCTGTCGACTTCCTCTCCGTCCTTGGCGAGGGAGAGCCAGACCTTGTTCCCATCGAGGTCGATCTCCTTGATCCGGAACTCGTACCCCTCTTCCAGGGGCAGGACCGAGCCTGTGTCGACGGTGTACTCCTCGTCGTCGTCGATCAGAACCTCGCGAAGCTCCTCTTCATCCAGGAGGCTAATATCCTTGTCCACGACGTCTGGATCTGTGCCCATGTATCCGGCGAAGTACTTCTGAGCCATGAAGCCTATGACCTGATATTCGCCCCACCTGCCGAACTCAAACTCTATCGAATCGGCGTTCGTCACGTACTCCAGGTCGCCCTCATCGACGGACCTGTCGTACTCGTCGCCGGATTCTCTCAAGTGGATGGTGAGGGTTTCAGTTCCCACGTCGTCATCGAGATCGTAGAAGAAGCCCGAGAACGTCTGCGGGTCCCAGGTGTAGTCGGCCGGATTTTTCCCCTCGCGCCAGATTCGATCGGTCTCGGAGAGCTCCTCTTCAGGCTCTTCCTCCTCCGTAACGATCTCCTCCGGCGTCTCCTCGAGGGTTTCGTTAGCGGTATCGTTGGTGACCGCGAGAGTCGCGTTGCCAGCGTCTGTTAAATTCAGCTCTTCAGAGACGACGGTTCCCATCGCGGTTTCTGTCAGGGCGACGTCCTCCATGGGAGCATCTTCCATGGGCGCATCCATAATCGGCGCCTCTTCAACGGCCTCCGGCGTAGTCACCTCTTCAGCGGGTGCCTCCTCAGACTCTTCTGGCGGTGTCACCTCTTCGATGGGTGCCTCCTCAGACTCTTCTGGCGGTGTCACCTCTTCGATGGGTGTCTCCTCAGATTCCTCTGGCGGTGTCACCTCTTCGATGGGTGCCTCCTCAGCTGTCGCGTTTTCAGCGCCGGCACCGCTCGAGGGTTCGGCCCCCGGCGGGACCGATCCATCTGGAGCATCATCTTGTGCCAACGCCCCCATTGGCAGAACTGCCGCCATGGCGACCAGGAGCAGGCAAAGCAGTCCTCCAGCCCTAAGGTAGTTCATGACTCTCCTCCAACCTATATTGATTTTAATATAATGGCCATTTGTCAGTTCTATATATAAGTTATGTACTACGTCCCAAGTCAACTCAGCAGTCGGTCTCGCAAAACCGGTTCCTTTTTTCTGGGCTTCGACCTGCGATATTGTTTGATAAACCTGCTCTGAGTTAAGCGTTTTCATGGATAGATGATCTTTTGAATGCCCATCGAATTAGGCTCGACCAGGTGGCCATCTTATCCCTCATATCTTGATCTTCACCTTATAACAGTCGTTTCATCCTTTCGGATTATTCTGAAATTCCAGTTTGTTCGGATGAAATTGGACGTACTTAAACATTGTGGCGATCATCTCGACGAAACGGGAATTATTCCTCCCGACAAATGTCGCAAATGGATGATCGTAAGAACCAACATCCATAGTCGGTCCACCAGATTCTGAATGGTTGGTGTTTTCATATCTCGATCCGGGTATGTGGGGGTGCTGCTGCAGGCCTTTTTTTATGGTCATTTGATTTCAAAAGCGACTATTGCATCAATATATCCCAAAACGCACTACGTCTACCTCCCGTAATCTTTAAGTCGCTTGCGGGCGCTTTTACTTTGGGGAGGTTGAAGTTTTGAAGCCGATAAGCCGATATACACTTTACATATTATTAGGATTAGTCTTCGCGGCAGCCTTCTGCGCGAATGGTCTTGAGGCTGGCGACGAGCCTGCCGTGGAATACCTGCAAAACCCTTTCGCAGCAGACATGCCCGAATGGGACCCCTTCGGCCCTTACCAGGAGTCGTACTACGCCGTCGGAAGGCCTGACTGGGACCCATACTCTCCAAGCAGCTACGACGTGCCTCAGCTGATCTCTGCAAACCCCTTCACTCCGGATCAGGACCTTTTGATCGGGGACGAGGTGCTAAGCCCCAACCAGCTCTACCTGCAGTCGGACGGCCTTTTAGTCACCAGAGGGCAGGTCGACCTGGGCACACCCTACTCTCTCTGGCTATACGTCGCAAACTGGGGCCCCTTCACCCTTTATGACAGGGGTAGGAGGATCATATCCCAGGGCTTTATAAGCCCCGGCTGGTACAGGCTGGATCGTTATGCAGAGACTCTGGAATCCCACTATTATCGGTTCAACACCAGCACTTGGAGCAACAACGTCACACTTTCCGTCAGCTCCGCCGGGTATCCGACCTCTTACGGCCTGGTGGGGAGAGTGATCGATTCTTATGGGAACGGCATTCCCGGTGCCAGGGCCAGGATCTCGGGAGCTGGAGGCGGCATCTTCAGCACCGTCACTAACGGATGGGGCTACTACGGGATGGATCTGCCCTCGGGTACTTACACCGTGACCGCGGAGCTTGATGGATTCAGCTTCACCCAGTCGACGGCCAGGGTCTGGACCGGGACCGTATCGGCGGCGGGAACGGTAGTGGGATATCCAGTCGGAGGGACGGTCTATTCCACCGAGCTTTACCAGGACGAGTCTGGATGGCTGGAAGGTGTGGTCACCGACAAAAGCGGCGTGGGCATACCTGGTGCAAAAGTCCGAATTGACGGCCTATTCTCCGTCACGACGGATGAGAATGGCGGCTACTGGGTCTCTTTAAGCCCCGGATGGCACTCGATAACGGTGGATGCCAGCGGCTACAAGTTCAGCACTGCGTCGGTCCAGATACGTGCAGACCAGGGCTCAAAGCTCGATTTCCAAGGGAGCAAGGTGATAGTCCTTGGGTCGGGAAAGTACAGCTGAAAGTCGACCACGGCGACGGAACCGTTGCTAAATCCAATGCGGTCAATGCCAAAAAGGGTTAACGGGCAGTTTTTTGGGTGGGTCAGGCGTAATTCCAGCGCCAGACCTTGAACCCTATTGCTAGAATTCCAAAGAAGAGCGCCAGCACGACCAACGACTGAAGGTATTCGATAGTGGTTACGATGTCCATATTTATCACTTGGATGAAAGCCACACTCATGTCTCATAAAGATTTTGGTTTTTCCCTCGGATAAATCCAGGATCATCAGAGTTATAACACCTGTTGAGCGCGTCTCTGAGATTAAGCCCCATAAGGTCCCAGGCTGGCTGGCGATCGGGCTCTCGCATCATAGGATGTCGGCGTCAAGTAGTTGGTTGCTTCGAAGGTTTTCTTCGAGATCGAGACCCTATGATACCCTAATATTTTACCCCTCTCCAAGATCT
>DAQG01000078.1 GCA_002502785.1 Methanothrix harundinacea
TGGGCTCGGTGTAGGTGTAGGCGACCGACTTGCACCTCGCGCTCAGGGCCTCTGCCACCACCCTCTCGGGCTCGACGAACTCTCCCGATATGATCCCCCTCTCGGCAGGCATCTGAGATATATCGGCGTTCTGGCAGTGCAAGCACCTGAAGTTGCAGCCCGCAGTGGCGATGGAGTAGCTGAGATGGCCGGGCATGAAATGGTATAGGGGCTTTTTCTCTATCGGGTCGACGTGCATGGCGATCAGCTTCCCATAGACCAGGGTCTCGAGGGTCCCGTCTCCGTTCTTCCTGACGCCACATATCCCCCTCTTTTTGGGCTTTATTCGGCAGAAGTGATTGCAAAGCCCGCACCGAACATCCCCCCCGTCTAGCTTTTCGTAAAACATCGCTTCAGTCATCGCTAACACCACCCACCGTTGGGAAAAAGATCTCTCTAAATAAGTGGTGATGATCCCTTATAATTCTTGTTCTGAAGGAAAAAAGAAAGGCGGGACCCACAAGGATGAGAGCTATGCCGTCTTCCTAACTCAGGGCTCGATGGTCACCGCCTTGTAGACGTAGAACCTGAGGGGGTTTTCGGGCAGTCCCGCGGAGGCGTTGATCGAGCCGCTGACATCCTGGTCCGCTGTCCTGATCCTTATATCCTCGAGCAGGGGCAAGTCGTCATCAGGTTTGAGGACGATCTCCTTCTCGTTGGTCATGGTGATCGTCATATCTCTGGAATCGACCTCCTCGACGGATACGGCCTCGTCAGAGATCTGCCAGATGCCGTCTACCTCGGCAAAGCCATCGTCGCCGGTGGCAAAGGCGCTCCTGAAGTGGACGGCTATGACGACCAGGTCGTCGGCTCCTCCCACCCGCCGAGAATATATGTAGGTCTGATCCTTCAAAGTCGATCCCGACCTTGAAGGCTCTATGACCGCAGAGTCCGTTTGAACCCCATCCTTGAAGAGCGCCAGGGAGACCTTCTCCCCGTTCTCGTCTACGGACTCGAGGGAGAGCTTGTAGCCCTCCTCGAGGCCCAGGGGGCTGTCGGTGTCGAAGGTTTCCTTCCGGTCGTCGTCGATGAGGACTCTGACGAGCTGCCCCTCTGCGAGCATGTTGGGGTCGTCGGACTCGTCTCGAAATAGGCCGTCAGCGTACCCTGCGAAGCCGGCCTCGCCCAGGAAAGATATCGTCCAGAGGTCCCCCCACTCCTCAAACTCCATCCTATCCTTCTGGGCCCAGGCGACATATACGGCACCAGTATCCTTCATCAGAAGGTCCCCCGCAACGTTCAGAGTGAGGGACTCATCCCCCAGCCCCTCGTTCATGTCATAATAGAAACCCGAGAAACTGGTGGAGTTCCAAGTCCACGTCGAGCCGTCGACGACCTTTCCGAGGTGGCCTCTAATTTCGTAAGTTCCGGGATCTTCGACCTCTTTATATATGCAGAACCTCAGGGGGTTTTCGGGCCGTCCGGTGGTGGCGTTGATGGCGTTGTCGACGTCATCCTGATCTGCGGTTTTGATTCCGATATCGCCCATCAGGAGTTTGGACCTGCCGCTGGTGAAACTGATCTTGCGGTCCTCGTTGGTCATGGTGAAGGTCATATTATCCGGGTCCAGGTCGTCGATGGTCATCTCTCCCCACACGCCACCCTCTTTGATGGAGACCGCCTCCTCGGAGATCTGCCACACGCCGTCGACTGTCACAAGAACGTCTCCGTTCCCTGAGAAGGCGTTCTTGAAGTGAACCGCTATGAAGACCACATCCTCACCACCAATAGGCCTTTTGTAGATGTAGGTCTTATCCTCCAGCGTCGCGTTCGCTTTTGAGGGCTCCACAACAGAAGAATCCATCCTGACGCCGTCCCTTAAAAGCTCCAGGGAGACCTTCTCGCCCTCGAGGTCGACCTCATCGACCGCAAGCTTGTACCCATCCTCTAGTTTCAGGGGAACGTCCCTCTGAATCGTCCTCTCCTCGTCATCGTCAAGGAGAACTCTTGCGATCCTCTCGTCCCGGAGCAGTACCTTGCCATCGGATTCGTCCAGAAGATACCCCTCACAATAACCAGCGAAATACGCCTCGCCCAAAAAACCGATGGTCCAGCGACTCCCCCATCCCGAAAACTCGATCATCTCCTCTTGGGCCCGAGTGGTGTAAACCGCCCCCGAATCTTCGATGGCCCCACCGGAAATCGAGAGTCTCAGGCGCTCATCACCCACGTCGTCGTCCAGGTCGTAGTAGAACCCAGCGAAATCCTGGGAGCCCCACCTGTAAGTCGCGCCGTCGACGACCTCGGCCACGAGGCCCCTTATCTCGAATGCTGACCCGGCCGTCGACATCGCCGCCAACAACGCAAGCCAGAATAAAATGATCTCAATCGCGGTCCTCATCCGTCGTCCTCATATGAGCATAATAGTCAGACGATGGCATAAAATTGTTATCTTTCGGATGGTTCCCATATTTCCCGGCTGCAAATGGATCTTCGCCCCCAAATCTCTGTTCAGATGTCAGACAACCCTGTATATGTAGAACCTGAGAGGATTTTCGGGGCTGACATCTCTCTGATCCGCGGTCCTGATCCTTATGCCGTCCATCAGGGCGAAGTCCTTGTCCCTGCTTAAGGATATCGACTCATCCTCGTTAGTCAAGGTGATGGAAACCGATTCTGGGTCCACCTCCTGAACCGTCATCTTATCGTACTCGTCCCCCTCTCGCACGGTCAGGGTCTGGTCCGCGATCTGCCATACCCCATCGATGGTGACCAGGTCGCTCTCAACGCCGCCGATGGCCTTACTGAAGTGGACGGCCATAATTACAATGTCGCCACCTCCGACCAGGTTCGTCTTGTAGAGGTACGTGCTCTCGGGGGTCGTCTGGTCCGATGGAGACACGATCCCGGAATCGACCCTGACGCCGTTCTTGTAAAGGTGGACGAAGACCTTGTTCCCGCCAAGATCGATGGAGCTTACGGCCAGCTCGTAGCCCTGATTAAGCTTCAATGTAGTTCCCGACCCGAGGTCCAACTTCCGATCAGAATCGAACAGCACAATCGACAACGCTCCCTGGGATAGGAGATTTTCAGAATCCGATTCCCGGAACGGGATGCCGTCAACGTACCCTGCGAAGCGACCCATGCCCATGAATCCGATCACGTAATATCGACCAAAATCTTCAAAACTGAAACTTACGGCCTGAGCATTGGTTTTATAGATCGCGCCAATATCTTCCTGAAGCGCTCTGCCTTCTATGGTCATGCTGAGCGACTCGGTCCCGGTGGTGGTGGCCGAGTCGTAGTAAAAGCCCGGAAAGTTATCCGAAGTCCAGACGAAGGTTGCACCGTCGACGACCTCGGCGATCTCGCCCCTGATCTCCGCACCATTGGCTGACGCGACGAACAATGTTGTCATGAAGAGGACTGACAGAAAAGGGGAGAAAGAGAACCGGTCCATAATAGATCACCTCAAGTTCCAACAAACTATATTAGATAATTCATATAAAACCATCGCCCAAAAGCCGTTTAGTTCTGGGTCAAATTAGAGTCGCAAGTGAAAAACCGAGTCAGGTCTGAGGCTTGTGAATCCGTCGCCACCTAATCAGGAACTTTTCTTGGACAAATCAGCATTCTATGATGCCGGATCGTTGGGTAGATCCAAACCCAACTCATAAAATCCGCATATAACAAAAAGCTGGATGAATAAAAAGAAAGATGGAAGAGCTTTTGGCTCTCCCACTAATGGACTTACTCTCTCTTCCTCAGGACGAGGTAGGAGACTGCCAGAAGGCCAGTTATGGCGAAGACTGCCTCGAATCCGGGGATTCCGCCAGCCTCTTCCTTAGTCTCTTCTGCGGGCTCCTCAGCTACAGGCTCCTCAGCGGCGGGCTCCTCGGTTACAGGCTCCTCGACTGCAGGAGTCTCAGCGGCGGGGGCGGGCTCTACAGCGGGCTCAGGGGCCTTGACGGGCTCGGGAGCGGGCTCCTCTGCCATCTCTGCCTCTATGGTTGCCTCCTTGTAGATGTAGAACCTGAGGGGCTCCTCAGCGGTGACATCATCCTGGTCAGCGGTCTTGATCCTGATGTTCTCCATCAGGAGGGTGTCCTTGTTCTTGCTGAGGGTGATCTTGTTGTCCTCATTGTTCATCATGATGGACTTGGTGTCAGCATCCACGGTCTGGATCGTCATCTTGTCATACTCGGTGTCCTCCTCAACATCGGCGTAGGTGTCGGAGATCTGCCAGATACCGTCGACGGTGGCCAGGTCCTGGTCAG
>DAQG01000100.1 GCA_002502785.1 Methanothrix harundinacea
CTTAAATTATATAACGAATATGATGTAACCGGGTACGCTATTGAATCAAAATATTCACTGAAAAAATTGAAAGATTATATTTCGAAGGATGCGATGGGAGTAACTTTCTCGATGTTAACTGCAATATATATCATAATGATTAATCTATTAATTATATCAAATGGTTCTGCCACTCCGCAAATAGCCGCCGATCCACAGAGTATAGCATTAAATTTAAGCGATAAAGAAGTGGCAAATGGCTATATAAAGACAATATCGATAACTAATAAAGGTTCGGAGCAAGTTATTCTGAATTCTAGCATTGAAGGTACTATCAAGGAGTTAATGCTGTCCAATGGAATAATCCCACTTGATAAAAATCAGACAAAGTTCATCAAGATTGAAATTAAGGCCCATCAGGAATTTAAAAACGGCGAATATAAAGGAGCAGTAAATATCACAAATGTAAGTAATAATATTTATACTATTATACCCGTTGAGATAACTGTTACAAACACAAGTCTGCAACAGAGTCAAGCAGCGCCTCAAAATAAAGTAGATATGTAATAGTTTATACGGTGTTGATACATGTCTCCTCCGAATACAAAAAACTGTATCCTTTGTCGTCCCTCCAGCATATAACACAGACGATATAATTGGCCTTTTCGCGTTCGGATGACACGGGCTTTTGGCCTTCTATCATACTGTTCTTATCTGTAATTGTTCCCTAGAGCGGTTCCGCCTCTAAAAGCTGCGCAGGGGTTTTTATCATATGAGGTCAGAACTCGGTCCACTTGCGGCTTCGCCTTCCTCTTCGGTACAGTCCCGGAAGGCTCGAAAGCAGAAGGGTTCGAGCGCCGGATCTGCACTGATGATTGGCTAAGCCGACCAGGCGGATCGAGATTTGTCCTGCGGGACCGGATCGGATCACCAGTTCCAAGGGGGCTTTAGATGGCAGAAAACAGGTTTGATGACGGCATTTTCCTGATGCACACGGATAGGTTCGAGGAAGCGGTCGACTTTTTCAAGAGCTTCGTAGATGCCGATCCGTCCGACGTCGAGGCGTGGTACAAGCTGGCGGTCGCGTATCTGGGGGCGGGAAGGCTGGACGAGGGACTCGCCAGCACCGAACGAGCTGTCGAGCTTAAGCCCGACGACCCGGAGCTGTTGGATCTGATGGGCGGGATATGCTCCCTCAAGAACGACGACGAAGCGGCCCTCGAGTATTTCGAAAGGGCGATCGAGGCGAGGCCCGACCACACCCGAGGCTGGATCTCGAAGATCATGACTCTTCGCACCCTCGACAGAATCGAGGAGGCGAAGGAGGCCTACAGGGAGGGCGTCGAGCGGGCCCCGAGCCTCAAGGACCCAGAGGAGTGGAACGACCTGGCGGGAGCGATCTTCGACCGTGGAGATTACCTGGCCACCATCGACTTTCTCGACTTCCTGCTGGGCCTGGAGCCTGAGGAGATGAGCTACAAGTTCAACAAGCTCGGACCTCTATCGAAGCTGAAGAGGTACGACGCTGTGGCGGAACTTGCCGAGGAACTCGTCGAATCCATGCCGGACTTCGTCCCAGGCTGGATGGTGAGGGGGATAGCCCTTCTGGGCCTGGAGAGGTATGACGGGGCTGTCGAGTCCTTCGACCGAGCCATCCTCCTGGACCCAACCAACGCCGAGGCCCGCGAGATGAAGATGAGGACCCTTGAATACCTGGAAGAGGTAAATGGGGGCTGAAGTTCGGGGCCGATATCGCGTATCCGCATGAGATCCATCTCTGCGCCAAAAAATGCTCTGGGATTTGGGGATTTTTCTAGACCGCCTTCTTAACCCCACCTCGCCTTATCAGGCGAATCTTGCTTTTGGCCGTTATCAGAAGGGCCGAGAAGACAGACCCGATGAGCTGCTCCACGATGACAAATCGCTTCTGCTTTTCGGCCCTGGCTCGACCGAGGTCTTGATCTCGACGGCTTCAAACGTTCCGTATTTTTGTTGTTTCATCTGTGGGATCTTTCCTCGCGTTCCTCGCCGATGTCCTTCTTTATGCAAACTTCATTTCTCAAGACTGGCCAAGAAAACAGAATTAAATAGGCTCCTCGCTGTTTTATGTGGGTGGATTTAGGGATTCTCTAATCCTATAGCTTACCCCAATAACCTCATCACTGCCGGAATTAGGGACGATCATGAGGCATATCGCAACCTTCTGACTCCGTAACGAGATTCATGGCAATATGGGCATGATCGAGTCAGCTTAATCGCCGCCATCCTGAAGTTACCCACACGGAATAGCGAAGAGCCATTAAATAGCTATCAGAACAAGTTGCCAAAAATATCTCGACAGGAAACCCGCGATTGCGCGCGGCAACATCATCTCTAAAATGCGGAAAGTAAGCAGCTCAGCATTCTCAACATTTGTTCAGGCTAATTCCGATAATCTAACGGCAGCGGCAGATTCCACTCGAAAGCTGACCAGGTATTCATGTATTGAAGCTATTTGTCATATTATTGTCACATTCATCAGAAGGTATGTACGATGAACTGATATAATGAATTGATCTAAAATACCCGAAAGGTAATGGTACAACGAAAGAAAGAAATACACGAAGAGATACAACAGACTGAAGAGAGATCCCTGCAATCTTATCGAACCTGTTACGATAAAGCACGCCGCTGACGCATGACGATAGGCGGATCGTACGCTGCCCGCGGTGTGGTCGTATGACGATCAAACCAAATAGTGCTGGAGGGTTCGAAATTTGGCGGCTGAGACGTAACGGAGCTCTCAATATAATGAACGAGGTTAAATTATGTCGAAGTTAGAACCAACAAAGGATAGCAGAACGACTTACGACAAAAAGACTGGGGCTGTTCGGAGCTTTTTTGGCGCCGAACTCGTCGCGCCAATCTCCGAGACGAAGCGTGCGCTGTCCCCGGCCGGAAAGAGTGACGATTTTCTTGAAGTAAATCGTAATCTGTTCAAACTCAAAGACGTCTCCCTTCAGAAATCCGACGTCCGAGAGGGGGCAGACACTCGCTCCGTCCGCTACTTGCAAATGCACAAGGGAATCCCCGTTTATGGTGCTCAACTCGTTGTAGGTCAACGCAAGCAAGACGGCGCGATCATATCAGCAGTCAACGAGGTAGATTATAACGTCCCGGCCAAGCTAGACCCTGATAAAATCGCCATTAAAGCCGATGAGGCTATGGCCGCGGTCCGAAAGAAATTTTCAGCTCGCTTCGAGAACCTCGAGATAGGATCTCCGGCACTATACGTCTACCGACACGTCACAGACGACGTCTTCGAGCCCACCTTCCCCTTGCCTGCGATTAGGCGTGAGATGTTGGAGATGAGTGCTGGGGTGCGAGGTCAAATCTACATCGTATGGCGTATGCTTATGGACACCAGAAACCCCAGTGGCAGCTGGGAGTTGTTCATCGATGCGATGAATGGAGCTGTGGTTGCCGTTAGGAAATAAGCTCACGGGCTTCTTTTATTTATAATTTGATTAAGTATCCGAAACATTAAAGTAATT
>DAQG01000114.1 GCA_002502785.1 Methanothrix harundinacea
TCACATTCGGCACGCTGCCATCTTGTCTGATCGACTACATAAAGCTCGGCAGCTTTACTTTGAGCTTTGAGCCCTTTGAAGACCAGGTGACTAAAAAAGGCAAGCCCAGCAGGATAAGCCAGGGCGGCAAGATAACCTACACCATAACCTACGGAAACGATCTGACGGTGCCCCTGACAAACCTCGTGATCGTAGAGGAGTTCGATCCCAGGATGACGCTGCTGTCGGCAGACCCGCCACCGGACCGGGGTACAAATAACGTCTGGACGATAGGGACCCTCCCCCCAGGCCATTACGGCCAGATCGTCCTGGTGATGAAGATGCAGAAGCAGAACTTCGTCGCCGATGTGGACGGGCGGGTTTCTGGGACCGGATTTGTCTCCGTCAGGCGAAGGTTCACGATGGAGAGGAGTCCCCACCTGATAATCAACCAGGTGAGGATATTTTGCGACCAGTTTGAGAGTGGGGGCAGGGTCGAAACGCCGGTAAGGGCGATCATTGGGACCACCCTCAGCTTCTCGGAGCACGGCTCCGGAAGCTACGATTCAGAGGAGGTTTTGAGCTACAAGTCCAGCCGGATGAAGATGGAGCGGGAGTTCGACGCCGTCCAGGCTCCGGCGGTCCTCAATTTGTCTTTTGGCCGCGCCCTCAGCTACAACTCCAGCTGGTACGCAAGCCATCTCTGCATGGACGAGAAGAGGGGCTCGATCATAAGGGAGCAATACCTTTACGCAGACCGGCTGAACTGCACGGGCCTCGCCGAGGTTCGGAGCACCAGGCTGATCCTCGACTCCGAGTCCAACTTCAGTGGGATGGCGATATACGAGATAGAAAGCCACACCAAAAAGAGAGACGCTGCTTTGACGAGCGTCCTTGAGGGGAGCTATTCCCTCAAAAGCGGCAGCGAGGTCTATAAATGAATGAAAACGCAGGAAGAAGGCAGATCACCAAAAGAGCAAAAGGGACGATGGATGAGAGAGCGGAGGGAGATGCCCTCTCATCCCGATAGGAGGTCTGGCGATCTGTCGTTTCCCACTCCCCTTCCCGCTGAAAGAACCTACTACCCGCCCCTTTAAATGATTATTTTTCATGTACGGTTCATGTTGGTTTCATCTGAAATCATCGCCGCCGATAACCGCAAGCCTATTATTCTCGAAACCGGCCTCAGATCTTTATGGGTCTGAACGTCCCCCAGTTTATCGATGAAGCCATAGCAAAGATTCGCCGCCAGGTGGAGGGAAGAGCGGTCATAGGCCTCTCAGGCGGCGTGGACAGCTCGGTCTGCGCCTTTCTGGCCCGCGAGGCGATCGGAGACCGGCTGCTCCCGGTTTACGTGGACAGTGGGCTCATGCGGCTGGATGAGTCGAAGAAGATAGCCGAAATGTTCTCAGATTTCAATCTCATCACGGTTCATGCCGAGGAGAGGTTCCTGGGAGCCCTGGAAGGGGTGACCGACCCCGAGGATAAGAGGAAGGTCGTGGGAGAGACCTTCATCCGAGTATTTGAGGAGGAGGCAAGGCAAATCGGAGCCGAGTACCTGATCCAGGGCACCATCTACCCAGACCTGATCGAGTCCGAGGGAGGGATCAAGTCCCACCACAACGTCGGTGGCCTGCCACTCAAGATGGAGTTTGTGGGGATCATCGAGCCACTACGCGAACTTTACAAGGACGAGGTGAGGGACGTGGCTCGAGGCCTTGGGATGCCCACCGAGATATGCGAGCGGATGCCCTACCCCGGTCCGGGCCTATCCGTCAGGATCCTCGGCGAGGTGACGCGGGAGAAGCTCGATGTCGTCAGGGTCGCCAACGCCATCGTCGAGGAGGAGCTTAAGAATTTTCTGCCCTGGCAGGCCTTCGGCGCGATCCTGGGCAAGGCGACCGGGGTCAAGGGAGACATCAGAGCCTACGGCTACGTCGTCGCGGTGAGGGCGGTATCCTCGAGGGACGCCATGACCGCCGACGTTTTGGAGCTTCCCTGGGACGTTTTGAGGCGGATATCGCACAGGATCACCGGAGAGATCCCAGAGGTCTCAAGGGTCGTCTACGACCTGACGCCAAAGCCTCCGGGAACGATCGAGTTCGAGTGAAGAATGGCAAGACCGCGAATATTAAAGCACACCTTTGGTGCTGAGGACCTCGGTCCCCTCGACCCTTTTAGCCTCTTTCAGGGCGAGGCCCAAGGCCTTGAAGATGCTCTCTGCCTTGTGGTGATCATTTTCGCCCTCGAACCTCACGTTCAGGGTGAGACGTGCCTCCTCCGCCAGGGCCGATAGGATCGTCTTGACATCCTGGGACGCCAGGTCTCCGATGATCTCGTTTTTAAACTCGCCCTCAATCACCAGATAGGGCCTACCGCTCAGATCTAGGGCCGCCTGGGCCAAGGCCTCGTCCATCGGCACCGCCGCCCAACCATACCGTTTTATCCCCCGCTTCTCTCCCAGGGCCAAAGCCAGGGCCGTCCCCAGAGCTAGGCCCAGGGCCCTGGCCCTCTGGGGCGAGATCCCGCCCTCGGCCTTCGCCGAAAGATCGATCTCGCTCATCTTCGCCAGAGCGTGAAGCATGTGGTCGAGAAATCCCGATCCCGAATTTAGATCCACCTCACCTTTCCCGTCGAGATTCAGCTCGACTATGGCCCGTGCCCCGCCAACTTCAGATCCTCCCCTTCCCTTCCTCATAAGATCACCTATACGCATCCTCCACAAACCCTCGACGAATCCACATCGACCCTCTACAAACCCTCCATGACGGCTTCATATCAGGACCGAAGAGCCAAAAGAGCCTGCCTGAAGTCGAGCTTTCCAGTGTATATCGCCGTGCCGACGACTGCCCCGGCAGCACCCGCGTCCCTCAGGATGAGGACGTCCTCGACGGTCGAAACGCCCCCTGCGGCCACCACAGGTATATCGACCGCCTCGACGAGCCTTCGCGTAGGCTCGGGGTCGATCCCCCTGACCTGCCCCTCGGTGTCGATGTTGGTGAAGAGGATCGAGCCCGCCCCCCTCTCCTGGAATAGGTGGCCAAGCTCGATGGCACCCTTCTCTAGATCCCTCTGCCACCCCTCGGTGGTGACCTTGCCCCTTCTCACGTCTAGGGCCACCATCACCCTCTCAGATCCGAAGTCGGCTGCAAGTTCCGTCACCATCTCAGGTCGGGCGAGGGCCGCGGTCCCCAGGATGACTCTATCGACACCGAGGTTGAGAAGGGATTCCGCATCCAGTCGGGTCCTGATCCCGCCGCCCACCTGGACGAATAGATCCAGGGTCTCGACGATCTCCTGAAGTATCGGCCCGTTGATACGGACGCCTTGGATCGCCCCGTCCAGATCGATTATGTGAAGGACGGAGGACCCCATCTCGACCCAGCGGATCGCCTGGGCCAGGGGGTCGTCGAGGGATACGACCTCAGAGCCCGGCACCCCCTGGACGAGCTGCACGCATTTTCCGCCGCGTAGATCGACCGCGGGGAAGAGATCAAAACTCATACTTTGGCCGATGTTTTTCAGCCATATATAACTTTGAGATGCATAGGAGATGATCGAGGTAATCGAGGAAAAAAAAAGCCTATGATGGAGAAAAATATAAAAAATAAATTCGTTCCTGGCACTCAGCTCTACTTTTTGAGGTCCATGACCGCGATCGCTGTCAGAAGCTGGGGGTACTTTATCACCAGCTCGTTGTTGGCTTCGTCCTTCTCAGCGACCCCCCACTCGTAGTATGAGGCGTCCGGGTCGAGGTTGTAGTCCACCAGGGCATGGATCTCGTACTGAGTGCCAGGGTCCAGAGGCTCATTGACGGGGTTTGGCCCGAGGAAGAGGAAACCCTGGTAGGTTTTGACCTCGCCGGATGCCAGACCCTCGCAGAGCACGCCGCCCCTTGGGTCGGGCATCACCTTCTCGCCGGGGGAGAAGTAGCTGAAGCCGTAAGCGTTTCCGTCGGTGGCCTTACCCCAGGCCCCAACGTTGAACTCACCGTCTGTGTCAGCTCCCAGGTTTGTTACTGAGATCTCCAGGGGCACCAGAACTTTCCCATCGTATGTGAAGGGAGCTGCCAGCACCTTGGCGGACTCGACCGTCAGGTCGGGAAGCTCTCTCAGCTGGGCCGCCATTTCAGAGGAGATCCTGGTATCCAGGGGCAAGGCTTTCATCTCTGTGACCGCCTCTTTCTGAGCCCAGGCGGGGGCCGAACCGATAAGTAGGCATATGCCCAATAACGCTGCCAGAATTTTATACATAACCTGTCCTCCGATCTTTCATCTCTCCGGATCGTCCGAAACCGGCTTAAACCGCCCATTCATCGGACAGATTATACTCTGTAATTTTTCATTTAAATCTCTGCTCGTTACGTAGATGAAACATGGATCATATCTGAATCTGAAGCGGCGAAACCAGAAGGTTGAAACGACAAATTTCTAAACGCCCCATTCTATGCCCAGAACCGCTTCGTCCTGGCGTACTCCCGCTCCGCCTTCAAAATGTCCCGATAGAAATCCTCCTCGTCTTGGCGGAGGTTTCGCATCAGCCTCGCCGCCGTCTCGGGCCCCAGGCCGCGGCTGGCGAGGGTGACGGCGGCGGTCTTGCCGTAGGTTAAAACGAGGTTTGCGTTTCTGTAGACCCGCTTCGTCCTTCGCCGGTCCTCTGCGGTCTTCGACTCCTCGGGCTTTCTGACGACCTTTATCTCCTCCTCCTCCCAGGGCTTGAGGGCCGCCACCATCCTCGAGCCGCAGATCGGGCACTCGGGGACCTCGGGGACGTTCTTTACCATCCGAAGCGACTTCCACTTCTTGCAGCTAACACAGACGAGAATCACCCGATCGTTCATGATCCGATCTTTGAGCAGATCGATGACAGCACCGTCGGCTCGTTCCGGCGATGTTACATCCCTTCCGCCCCTCCTCCCCTCAGACCCTATGGGGCTCGGCTGGGAAGTCAGGATGGCGATCTCGCCCGTTCCAACCGACTGCAGAACCTCCTTTGCCCGATCCACGTCGAGCCGGTCGAAGAATACCTCTCTCATCGCCTCCTGGCCGATGGGGCCGTCGACGAAGATGCCTAGGACCCGTTTCAAGCTCACCATCTGTCGGTCCACGTCTCGCCGGAGAGCTCCGAACTTCCGGGCCACGTGGACCATCCTCCAGGTGAAAAGCGAAGTGTTCTTGAGGGTCTTTTCCAGGATAGGGCCCACGTATTCGGGTTCCGTCCCCCTTAGAAGGGCGGCCACCTCCTCTGCCATGACCGTCTTCGGCGTCTCAAGGCCGATCCGATAGGGGTCGACGTCCAGGGCGACGCTAGTTCCGAGCCTCGCTGATAAGAGAGCGGTTATGACTCTACCCAGGGCCTCGTTGACCTGGTGGCCGAGGCAGGCGTTCACGGTCAGATATGTCCCGTCCCCTTCGACGACGATCGTTCTGTGGTCTGGAAGAGGCAGACGAGCCTTCAACTGAGACCTTATCATATTGATGAAGAACCTGGCCGCCTCCGGGTCCACCGGGTACCTTTCCATCAGGAGGGCGGCGGCGGCAGCCTCGCCTCTGTCGACCTCGCCGTTGCCTTCTTCGCCATCGTCGCTTCTCGCACTCTCTCCCCATCCTTCCTCCAGGCATCGGGTCACCATGGTCCTGATCTCGCCCACCTCCTGGGCCACCACCCAGGGGACGGGTATCTCCTCCCCAGACCAAGAGGGAATCTCGCCACCCCTCTGGATCGGTGCCACCTTGATCTCTTCCTCCTCGTCTGCGATCTCCACGATCTCCCACATCTCGCCTCTGGCGACGAAGGTCGCTCCGGGTTCGGCGAAGTTGACGACGAAGGCCTCGTCCAGGGTCCCTACGGGCTTTCTTCCCACCACGTCGAAGACCCTGTACCTCTTCTCGTCGGGAATCATCGAGAGGTTCTGGTAGTAGTACTGCCAGGACTTTCGCCTCCTTCGAAGAACGCCCTCATCGAAAGATACGAGCCAGTGGTCGGCGATCTCGCGGGCGACCTCCTCCAGCTCAGAGAATGAGAGGTCCCGGAAGGGAGAAGACCTGGTGACGATCTCAAAGCACCTTGAAAGGGTGATCTCGCCGAAGTCGAGGGCGAGCCCGACCAGCTGGTTTGCGAGGACGTCCTTTGGCTTCTCGTGGGTCCTCGTCTCCTCCAGCTCGCCAAAGTTCGCCCTTCTCGCGATGGCAGCGGCCTCGGCTACGTCGTCGGGCCCTGTGGCGATGATCGTTCCCGCAGACACCCTACCCATCCGATGTCCTGCCCTTCCCACCCTTTGGACGAGGCGGGAGACCTCCCGAGGCGAGCTGTACTGGATGACGTGGTCTACGTCGCCGATATCGATTCCTAGTTCCATCGATGAGGTGCAGATCAGGCCCTGGAGGCGGCCCGTCTTGAAGGCCTCCTCGGCCTCGATCCTCGCCTCTTTGGAGAGGCTCCCGTGGTGGACACCGACCTTCTCCCCCAAAATTCGGAAGCTGGATCCCAGAACCTCGGCGGCCTGCCGGGTGTTGACGAAGACCAGGCACCTCTCCTTTTTGACCGCCGCTCTGATCCAACGGATCTGGGCTGCAAGCATTGGGTCGCACTCAAGCTCCTTTGCGAGGGCGCGGTCGCCGCCCTTCGGCTGGGGGGAGATAACCCTGAACCTGGCCTTCCTTTCCACCTCGGCTTGGATGATCCTGCACCTCCGTTTCGATCCGGCCAGAAACTCGGCCACCACCTCAGGCGAGCCGACGGTGGCCGAGAGGCCTATCCTCTGAAACTCTCCGGCCACCTCCACCATCCTCTCCAAAACGACGGCGAGCTGGGACCCCCGCTTTGAAGCTGCCAGCTCGTGAACCTCGTCGATGACGACCGTTTTTAGGCCCCGCAGGTTCTGGCGGAGCCTTTTGCCAGTCAGCATCACCTGGAGGGTCTCAGGCGTCGTGATGAGGAGGTCGGGGGGTCGGAGGGACTGAGCCCTTCGCTCTGCCTGGGTGGTGTCGCCGTGGCGGACGGCGACGGAAATTCCGAGCTCATCACCCCACCTGAGGAGCCGGGAGAGCATGTCCCGGTTGAGGGCCCGAAGCGGCGTGACGTATATGGCCCGAATTCCAGGGTTCTGGCCGTCAGCTTCCCCACCACCTCCTCCGGCCCTTCCCTGGCCGCCTATTCTCTCGCCACTCCCCGCCGACCTTTCGCCGGACCGGGCCTTGTCCCGTAGAATCTTGTGGAATAGGGGCAGGGCTGCGGCCTCGGTCTTGCCGGTCCCTGTGGGGGCGATGAGGAGGACGTGGTCGCCGGCCAGGATCCGGGGGATCGCCTTCTCCTGGGGCGGCGTGGGCTCAGTCATCCCCTGGCGGGCGAGCATCCCCCTGATCTCGGGCCGGAGCCTCGAAAAGACGGTCACAAATCATAAGTTCTCGAAGGGCTAATAATAGCCTCGCGTGGAGGAATTTTTGTGCAGGTGGCAGTAGTCGGAGCCGGAGAGTACGAGGAGAATAGGTGCACTCTCGCGCGAGAGATGGGCCGAAAGATCGCAGAGCACGGGCACGTCCTGATCACCGGAGGGCTCGGAAGGGTCATGGAGGCCGCCTCCGAGGGCGCAAGGGAGGCTGGGGGCGTCACCGTCGGCATCCTTCCCGGGGAGAAGGAGACGGCAAACCCCTTCGTCACCGTCGCCATCGGCACCGGGATGGGCCACGGGAGAAACGCCATCATCGTCCGGAGCGCCGACGTGGTGATCGCCCTTCCCGGCATTTACGGCACCCTCTCTGAGATCGCCCTGGCGCTGAAGATGGATAAGAAAGTGATCGACCTCGGCGACTGGAACATCGAGGGGATGCTCAAGGCCGAGAGCCCCGAGGAGGCTATGCTCATCGCGGAGGGAAAGAGGGCGGCGAAGTCTGAAGAAAAGTAGGCTGACAGAAGGGGTTACAAATTCGAGTTCGCTCTTCTGATCCGTGCTGGAACGATGAGATAACAAATATCTATCGTAAACGTTTTAACATCTCCTCGCCTATTACCCTGCCATGTTCAAGCACAGCTGGATATTGGCCATTCTTCTCGTCTTCGTCGCGGCCTTCGCCTGCGGCTGCGTCAGCGAGGAGGGGGCTGAAGAGGGAGCAGCGACCGAGGAGTCGCACCAAGAGAGCGCCGTGAGCGCAGAAGAGGAGGAGGCCCCCGCCCCCATGAAAGAGGTGGAGAATATAGAGGCTGGGGTCGAGGAGATGGCCGATCAAGCCGACTCTCAGGCTCGGGGTAACATTCGGGGCTCAGGCTGAAGGCGAGCACTGAGCCGAAGCTCGACCTGAATTTCTCTATTTTTCCGCTTCATACCATCCCTTGGCAAGGCTCGGCAAGGCTTCGAGGCGGCTCGCCTCCATCTCGAGATCCCTGATCCTATCCTCCTGGGCGAGAAGAGCCACCTCCAAATCCTGTAGGGTCTCCACTTGATGCTCCAGGTCCTTCAGCCTCGATTCGAGGCTTACCCGGAAGGCGAGGTAGCAGAAGATCAGAGTCACTAAGGCGCCGATCATCGTGCCTATAATGGTCACCATCAGGGACCCTTCGTCAATCTCCACCATCGCCAATTTCATCTCACCGATCCATTTTTCCGCCTCGAAGAGGGACCCTTCAGGGTCCATCTTATGAGGAAAGCCGATCAAAGATCCGTAAGGTCGGTCTTTTTATATCGAAGTTCTTCGCGCGGAGCGGAAGTAATGCCGCCTGGAAAAGGGATACCATGATAACGAAAATCGCATAATCAGTGTTCGTGATCCTGCTATCGACCATCTGGGAAAAATGGAGGCTTGCGGGAGAGGGAAATGAAGGGGGATTTAAACGGGACCTCTCCCTGCCTCGATCCGATCATGGCGATGGAGGACGCATCCCTGGGGAGGCGACCTCACAACCTATACCATCTCATCCGACCTACAAAAGGTCGAGGCTCGCGGGGCGAAAGTATTGGGGCCCGTTCGGCCGGGGCCAATTCGGCTCCCAAAAGTTATAAGGAGCCCCGAGGCATGGGCGGTGTGGCATGACGATCCAAAGACCGAGAGGGACACGAGACTTCCTTCCCGAGGACTCCTTCAAAAGGGGCGTCGTCAGGAAGCGAATGCAGGACCTGCTGGAACGGTGGGGCTACCAGGAGATATCTACCCCCACCTTCGAGCATCTGGAGCTATTCACCATAAAGTCGGGCGCGTCGATCACAGAAGAGATCTACGCCTTCAAGGACAAGGGCGGCCGGGACATGGCGCTGCGGCCGGAGCTGACGGCCCCGGTGATGAGGATGTACGTCAACGAGCTTCAGACGGCCGCAAAGCCCCTCCGGCTTCACTACTTCGGAAACTGCTTCAGGTATGAGCGGCCCCAGAAAGGCCGGTTCCGGGAGTTCTGGCAGCTCGGGGCAGAGCTGATCGGAAGCGACCGGCCCGACGCCGAGGCGGAGGTGATCGCCCTCGCCCAAAAGCTGATCGAGAGCGCCGGCGTCTCAGGAGACCTTCACCTCGGCTACCTCGGCCTGATCAGAACTATGATGAAGATGATCCCTGCTTCTGAGAGGCCAGCGGTCATGAAGTTCATCGACAAAAAGGAGCGGACCCTTCTCGCTGAAAAGCTCCAGGAGATCGGCGCAGACCACCTGGGCTTAATCGAGCTGATCGACCTTAAGGGGAGACAGGCCCTCGATCGGGCGATGGAGATGGCCGAAGATCTAGCCAGATTGTCGGAGAATCTTCCGCCCGATGAGGTGCTGGCCGGCACTTCAGAGGCGGTTTCACCTGATGTCACCGGGGACCGGTCCGCAAGATCCGATCGGGCTGCGCCTTCGGACCTGGACCTCGCCCACTTCTCGGAGCTGGTGGGCCTTCTGGAGATCTACGGCGTCGAGGCGACGGTGGACTTCGAGATCGTTCGGGGCCTTGAGTACTATACGGGGACGGTCTTTGAGATTTACGCCTCGGGCCTTGGGGCCCAAAACCAGATCTGCGGCGGCGGGACCTACATGCTTGCAGGTCTTCTGGGTGGCCAGGAGACGAGGTCGACCGGATTTGGGATCGGCTTTGATCGAATCATGGAGATCGTCGCCCTCGACGAGAAGCCGCTTGCACCAGTGGCCGTTGTCTTCGTGCCCCAGGTCCGATCCGAGGCGGTCAGAGCCGCAAAAGAGCTTCGCGATGGCATCGCCGCCCCCGTGGTCCTGGACGTGATGGGGCGAGGGCTTGGAGCCCAGCTGAAACAGGCGAGCAGCATCGGCGCAAGCTTCGCCGTGATAATAGGTCCCAAAGAGGTCGAAGAGGGGAAGTTCACCCTGAGAGACATGTCGACGGGATCTCAGGAGAGCCTCACCCTGAAAGAGATCAGAGAACGGTTGGGCGAATAGACCGCCCAGTGATTACGAGATGACAGTGCTAGGTGGCTTTGGCTGCGTGCCTTGGGCGAAAGTCGGGTAAGCTCCAAGCCCGGCTTTCAACCGCGTTCATGATTCCGACCCCGACCCAATGAGAGACGGACCCGGCCCGGATCGGGAATTGTAATTGAAGATCAGAGAAGTCCGAGGTTCTCCAGCTGGACCCGCACGATCTTGACGCCTTCCTCGCACTCCTCGGGCGACTTCCCTCCGGTAACCACCAATTTTCCAGAGCTGAATATCAGGACGACCACCTTCGGCACCTTGATCCTGTAGACTAGTCCCGGGAACTGCTCAGGTTCGTACTCAATGTTCTCAAGGCCTAGGCCTAGAGCGATGGCGTTCAAGTTGAGGTCGGTCTTGAGGTCGGCGCTGGCTACGATGTTCTGGACGTGGATCTCGGGGTTCAGGTTGACGTCCTCAAACCCGATTGACTTCAGGGTTTGGGCCATGTTAGTTATGACCGTCCTCACATCCGCGACGTTCTTCGCGCCGGTGCATACCACCTTTCCCGAGGTGAAGATCAAAAAGGCCGCCCTGGGCGCTTTTACCCTGTAGACGAGCCCTGGAAACTTCTCCTTGTTGTATTCGGCGCCCTCCAGCTCCGACTCGATCTTGATCAGATCGAACTCCTCGGCGAGCTTTGTCGAGGCGACGAGGTTCTCTATGTTGATGGTGGACTCCATAATCACGTCTCTCCGGAAATCCCCTTTTTAAACTTAGTATATATAAAGTATTGCGGAGTTGACAGAACGGCGGAAGGCAGAGGGCGCGTGATCCGAGATCAGCTCCCATCGAGGATGCTAAGCTCAGAGAGGGCGCGAGAGGCGGAGACGAATGTAAGGTGGGATACAAAAAGAGAAGCCGCCGATGGGATTCGAACCCATGACCTGCTGATATATCGGGCACGACGCCTTACGAATCAGCCGCTTTACCGGGCTAAGCCACGGCGGCACAGGCACACCCGGCATATAGCGGCCATACTCAATTTAAGCGTTGCGATCCGTTTTTCAATTGATGCAAAGCTTCGAAGATCACGATGCCTCAGCCAGCCTCTGGACCTCTTCGGCAAGCCTGGGCAGGAATATGCCAATGTCTGTCACAAGTCCGATGGCCTGAGCCGTCCCTCGATCCATAAGCTTCGTCACGGTAGAGGGGTTGATGTCGACGCAGATCGTCTTGACCCTCGATGGGAGGAGGTTTCCGGTGGCGATGGAGTGGAGCATCGTCGCCATCATGATCACCATGTCGACGCCACGGAGGGCTTCGAACATCGCCTTCTGAGCCTCGACGGTGTCGGTGATCACGTCGGGGAGGGGTCCGTCGTCCCGGATCGATCCGGCGAGAACGTAGGGGATCCCCCTCTTGATGCACTGGTACATGATCCCGCCCTTCAACTTGCCGTCCTCCACGGCCCGCCTGATGGAACCGCTGGCTATCACCTCGCTTATGGCGTAGATGTGGTTTCTATGGCCTGCCGAGGTCAGGTTGCCATGGGGGTCCATCCCGAGACTGGTTCTGAATAGCTGCCGTTCGATGTCGTGGACCGCGAGAGCGTTTCCAGCGAGGAGGACGTCGATGTAGCCGTCCCGGATCAGCTCTGCCAGGGCCTCCGCCGCCCCTGTGTGGATTATGCCGGGCCCTCCAACTACAGCGATCTTTCCCCCGGCCCTTTTTGTGGCCAGGATTTCCTCTGCCAGCTGCTTTACGATCTCGCCGGAGGGCCGCTCTGAAGAGACCTCGTTGGACATGAACTCGAAGAAGGTCTTATCCCGGGGCCGCTCGGGCGGCACCACCCTGACCCCAGCGGTTCCTACGACGATCGAATCACCCTTCTCGATCTGGCCGATGGGTACACATATCGCCCGACCGTCCTTAACGATGATCAGGCAGTCCATCTGAATGTCCTCCACCACAAGCCAGGTGCCTTTGTACCGGACGTGGGTGAGGTGGTTGGTGGTGGAGTAAAAGCCTCTGGGCACCACCCGGGCCTGAGGCGCAATCTCGAGCCGGACGTCCTCCGCCTCTATCACCCGCGCGCCGAGAGGGTGGAGCGCCAGGAGTATCCGGTCGAGATGATCGGTGTCATCTCCTGATATCGCGATCTTCACGTAACTCGTATCGTGCTTCTTCTTGCCAACTCTGAACGTCTTGATCTCGAACTCGCCGCCCATGCTCATTATCTTGTCCAGCGCCTTTGTGAGCGTGAGCGAATCTATCAGGTGCCCTTCCATCTCTATGTCACAGGTTTCGCTCATGGTGACCATCCTCTGAGGTCGATCTGATCCCCTAAGAAACATTCTGTTTGAATTTAACATTTTGCCAATTCCGCCCTCGAGGATTACCAGAGCTGCCCCTCGATGACGGACTCGGTCTTGTCGTTGGTGCTCATTACGAGCCTTTTTATCTTCACCAGGTAGCCTCCGGGACAGGTTTGGGGCGGATCGAAGACCGCCCGAACGCCCATCCTTCTGAAGTGTTCCTCGAAGTCCGTCGCCGTCTGGAGGTCCTTTACCTTTATCTCGACCTCCTGGACGATCAAGTCCCCGGCGATCTTGGCCTCCACCGTCTCCCTCATGGGTCCGAGCATGCTTCTGCCAAGCCTCAGACACCTCTCCTCGAACTCGGCCTCGGCCTCGGACCACTCCGCCGCCTGGAACCCCTCGCGCACCACCCTTGAGAAGAAGAAGTCCTGGCCGTAGTCGTTGTAATACCTGAAGGCGAACTCGAGGTCTCTGCAGTTGCTCTCGGAGCTGGTGTACTTGATGGGGCTTTTCATGTTCGCGGGGTCCTTTATGACCACTCCCTCTCGTCCCCGTACGCCCAGGTCCTTTATGATCTCTTTAATCTCTTCAGCGGCCTCATCAAGGCCGAACTCGCCGAATAGGTGGGCAGACCTCATCCCGTACTCCTCGGCGAGGGCCTGAGTTCTCCGGGACCCTTCCATATCCCTCTTCCCCTTTCGAGATACGTCGAAGAGGTAGAAATCCATCGAATCTGCAGGATAGACCTCCTTTGGGACGTAGGGGTTTTTTGGACCCACCATCTCGCCGCAGAGGACGATCTCTGGATGGGCGTCGAAGATCTCCGGAGGTATCTGATCATTGGCCACTTCAGTTGAGTAGGGACAGATGAAGCCCCCCCTGGTGAGGGCGATCATCTTTCCCGTCACCCTCACCACCCTGACGTTGTGGCCGTTCATCTTCTCTTCGACGATAACACCGTCAGAAAAATGTTTTTTGATGGCGGGCGCGAGCATCATCGCCCGCTTTATCTTAGGGTAGCCGTAGACGATCTCGTTCTCGTCGAAGACGACCGTCCCGGCCTCGATGCCGGAGACGGCCTTGTCGAACCTGAGGTGCCGAGGCTTTGGCCAGTCGGAAGCCCGGACCACCCGCCCGAGCATCCGTTCCATCCTATCGGCTGAAATATCCAGCCTCTCAGCCACGGCCCGAAGGTTCATTTCGGCTTCACCAGGTAGTCGAAGAAACACCTCCTGGTTAGCATCCCCACAAGCTCGTTGTTCTGGTTTAAGACAGGCATCCCGCCAAGGTCCTCTTCCAGCATCTTCTGTCTCGCCTCCTCGAGAAGCGTGTCGATGCGGATCGACTTGACGTCCCGACTCATCACGTCCGAGACGAGGAGGTTCTTGATCCTGGACTCCTGCTGGTTGCTCGGGACCAGTTCCTTGAAAGCCCGCAGAGACTTTGCCAGGTCCCGTTCCGATATGATCCCCACCAATTTGCCGTTCTCCATCACCGGAAGACGTCCCACGTCCTGGTCGAGCATAACCCTCCGAACGTGAATCAGCCTGTCGGAGGGGGTGGCGGTCAGGGGGGTGCGCATGGCGTCGGCAGCTATCCCAGTCATCCGGAGGGCTTTGAGCATGTCTTTTGGCCTCACCCAACCCAGGATTTTCTCGTCTTCCATAACCACCAGAACCGAGGTCTTCTGGAGGAGAAGGACAGCGTCCTCGACCTTCATCTCGGGGTGGACCTTGATCACCGAGTCCAGGGTTGCAGAGGTGACGTGGAGCGAGGAGGCGGGCAGCCCCAGCCTCTGCCTGGTTCCCAGAACCCGAGCGATCTGCCTCATGGTGATGGTGCCGCCGAGCTTGCCGTCGTTGGTGACGAGAAGCCTTCGAAGATCGTGCTTCTCCATGACATCCAGAGCGTACGTGATCCTATCAGATTTGTCTATCGTCACCGGTGTTGACATTATCTCTTTTACCAACATGTTTAAGACCACCTCGCCACTTCCATGGTTATGTCACGCGTCGAGAAGAATCCCACTACTTTCTCCCCGTCCACCACCGGCAGGCCGCATATCTCCTTATCAAGAAGGATCTTGGCGGCTTCCACGGCCAAAACGTCCGGGTTGGTGAACATTATCGGGTAGGACATTATGTCCTCTGCCACCAGGGGGACCTCCTTTACGTACCTGTACCCCTTCCTTCCAGCGGTGCTATCCTTCCTCGTCATCTTGATGTTCTTGCTCTTGAGCTCGTCTTTTGAGTCGGAAACACCTGAGATAGCGAGGTTGGTGTGTGTTATCACACCAACGGGGGTGGCGTTATCCTCGCAGACCACGACCCTGTCAACGCCGTTCTCGACCATCTCATCGAGGACGTGATCGATGGTATGATGCCTGTGGACGCTGACGACGCCCTGAGCCATCAGGTCGCCCACTTTCGAATCGGGATTCTTCTCGACGAAGTAGGAGATGAGGTCTCTTGAGGTTATGATCCCCACGATCTCTCCCTCATCTCTCTCGACGGGCAGGCCGTCGATCCCGTTCTCTTCCATGATCTCTGCGGCCTGTTCCACTGTGGCACCCGGGTAGATGGTTATGGGCCTGTCGGTCATCACCAGCTTGATGGGGACCTTGCTGATGGGGCGCCTCCGCCATTCCGGGGCGGCCTGGCTCATACGGTGTGATATATCGTGTTTGGTGACAATTCCCGCCAGCTTGTCTCCATCCATCACGAGAAGCCTACTGATATAGTGCTTGAGCATCAAATTTCTCGCACGCTGCACAGGCTCCTCCTTGTCGATGACGTAGACGGGAGATTGCATGTAATCCTTTACCTTGCTCATGGTATGATCCCTCGTTTCTCCTCCGCAAATGCCCTGATGAAGTCTCTTTTGGTAATGATTCCCACCAGCGATCCATTATCCATGACCGGCAGGGATCCGACGCCCTTCTCCATCATCATCTCTGCCGCACTGCCGAGATCCGTATCTTTATCCGTGGATACGAGGTCTCTTCGGACCAGGATCTTTATCTGCTGGCTCATCACCTCTCCGATGTCGCCGGTCACCACTTTCCCGAAAGCCTCGCCGCTTCCGAGGTATCTCATTATGTCGGAGGCTGTGACCATCCCTATCAGGATCGAGTCCTGGACCACAGGAAGCTTTCGGAAACCGCCCTGCTGAACCATCATCTTGGTGGTCTTCTCGATCGACATCTGACCGTTGGCGGTGATCACGTTCGGGCTCATGAACTCCTCGACCTTGATGCCGGTGTTCACCCCTGCAACGAGCTTTGCGAAATCGTGTTCCGTGATCAGGGCCTTTATCCTGGTCTCCTCGTCAACCACGGGCAGACCGCCGACGTTCTGTTCGTACATCAACTTTAGGGCGTCTTCGACGGAGGCCTTCTCGCCGATGGATATGAGACTTGGGCTCATGATCTCTCGAATGTCGGCGTTGATGGCGGCGAGGATGTTTCCTTCATACTTCTTTTTCAGCAGATTGTGTCTTATGCCGCCGCCGAGAAAGTCGACGACGTCGACGCCGGTGACGAAGCCGAGGAGCCGCCGGGTTCCGGCATCGGCTATCGGCAGCCTCCCGAAGCCGTAAGACGTCATTATCTTGATGGCGCCGATGATGGTGGTGGTGGGCGGTGCCGTCACCACCTCAGCGGTTGCAATGGTGAGAACGTCTCCTGTGCGCTTGGCAGCTCTGGAATCGAACTGGACCGGTCCCCTGTCCATCGCTCCTGGCATCCTGATCTTGGAATCCTTCCGATCCTCTGATAGTCTCTTCATTGTCCCTCACCAAAGATGGCTTTGATCACGTCATATCTGTCGATTATTCCAACGAGCTTGCCGTCGTCCACTACGGATATCCTGCCGATCTCGCGATCCAGCATCGTCTTTACAGCGTCACGGAGGCTGGCCTCCGGACTTATGCTGAAGAGGGGTGTGCTCATCAGTTTTTCCACTTTCATTACGTCCTTGGTGTCTTTGCCTATCCGAGCTCCGCCCGTTTTCAATATGTCGATACGGGTGATCATCCCAAGAGGTTTGCTTTTCTCATCCACCACGGGCATCCCAGTGAAGTCGAAATCGAGCATCGCGTCCCAGACCTTGGTCACCGAGTCCAGGGGACCGCAGGTCTTCGTCGTGGTGTTCATAGTCTCTTTGACCTTTTTGTCGGCCAACTTATCGGGGTCTATCTTCTTGGATATGTCAATGGGGCTGACCACACCTTCGAGGCGTAGGTCTTCTGAAGACCGGACCACGGGCAGTATCGCGTAATTGGCCGAGAGTAAGAACTTCGCCGCCTCCACGACATCCGTTTCTGTGGTGACCAGTGGGGTCTCCACTGAGAAACCGGAGACCGTGACGTTCGAACGGGTCGACGCTATCTTCAGCATATCCCGGTCTGTGACTATCCCGGTTACATGTCCCTCGCCGTTCAGTATCGGCAAGCCACGCAGCTGGTTGTCGCGTATCAGCTGCCGCGCCCGGGTCACGAAGTCGCCTTCTTCCACGCTTACCGGATCCTTTGACATGATCTCCCCAACTAAAATTCCCATTTTACGCCCTCCTGATCAAGTCCGGAAAATTCCAAAATGTTCATTTATTCCCGTCTCTGCAGCTCCAGCAGAGTAACTCACCGTTGACCGCTTCCAGAGAGTCGGAGATCTGACCGCACCGCTCGCAGATACCCCTTATCATCTCTCTCTGCTCTTCGAAATGGACGCTATCCCGATGCATCTCTATGAGGTGGCTCAGGATCTCGCCCATTCCGATTGAGGCCGACCCGGAGACCAGGTCGGTGTCGGTGATTATGCCCATCAGCTTCCCCTCGCCCGAGATCACCGGAAGTCTCTTCACCCGCGACTTGAGCATCTTTATGGCGGCGTCGCTCAAGCTGACATCTGGAAGGACGGTGATCAGGGGTGAGGACATCACCTCGCCCACCTTTACATCTTTGGGGTTTGCGGCCCTGGCAACGATCTTTCCGACCAGATCTCGCTCAGTTATGATTCCCGTCGGCTGGTCGTTGTGAATCACGATCAAGCTGCCCACGTTTGCGGAAAACATCTTGTTCGCAGCCTTCACCACATCAACCTCGGAATCGATGGTGATCACAGGTCGGGCCATTATATCCCGCACCGGAATCTCTGTTTCCATGCAAGTCACCTCCGCGGCAGATTACCGTTCTTATTAAAGAGATTCCCTCTATAAAAGGATCACTGCATCCTTTTCTATCTAATTCAAAACGTATTATAATTTTGTCATTCTGAAATATGTTGGAGTATGTGATCTATCTCAGCCAGGATCAGTTCGATCCCGAGCCTTGCCGCCGAGGGCGATCCGGGAAGACAGAAGACGGGAACGCCCCCGATTATCCCGGCCGACGCCCTTGATAAGATCGCCCTCGTCCCCACCTCATCAAGGCTTTTCAGCCTGAAGACCTCCCCGAAGCCCGGGATCGTCTTATCGAATAGCGGTTCTGCCGCCTCGATGGTCAGGTCCTTGGGTGCAAGGCCCGTGCCGCCGCATAGGACGAGGGCATCGGCCTTCGATGCAAGGATCGCCCCCCTCACAGCCTCCACCCCGTCCGGGATGAGCCGGTAGGTGAAGTCGCGGCCAGCGCCCGTGAGCCGGTCCTGGATCGCCCGTCCCGAGAGGTCTTCGGCCTCCTCAGGGCTTCCGACGTCCCCGAACCTCTCGAACCGTGAGGTGCTAACGACGACGACCTCGATTATCATGATCTATTATTCGTTCCAAAGGGATATAGCTCTTCTCCACCTGCCCAATGGTTTTATCTCAGAAGGCCGATTGACCCACCATGACGTTTCTGGCGGTGGACGTGGGCGCGGGAACCCAGGACATCCTCCTTTTTGAAGAGGGGATGCCCATCGAGAACTCGGCCAAGATGGTGATGCCGAGCCAGACGGTGATCGTGGGTAAGAGGATTGATGGGGCGAGGCTTCGGGGGCAGGACGTATTTCTCACGGGAACGACGATGGGGGGCGGCGCCTCCGCTCGGGCTGCAAAACGGCAGATAGAAGCGGGCCACCAGATCTTCGCCACCCCGAAGGCGGCTTTGACCTTCAACGACGACCTGGATAAGGTCAAGAAGATGGGGGTCCTCGTCACCGAATTTGCTCCGCCGGAGGCCGAGGTGGTGGAGATGGCGGACCTCGATCTCTTCGCCATAAAGGCGACCTTTGAGATGTTCGGCCTTGATATGCCAAAGGACATAGCCGTGGCCGTCCAAGACCACGGCTACTCTCCAAAAAAGAGCAACAGGATCGTGAGGTTCGAGGAGATGGCGAGGATTCTCAATTCGGGGGGAGACCTTCGGTCCTTCGCCTATCTCGATCCTCCGCCCATCTTCAATCGAATGACCGCCCTCAAAGAGATGCTGAATCGTGCCGGTTTTCGCCCAACGATCATGGACACCGGCCCGGTTGCCATCTTCGGCGCGATCCTGGATCCCCGCTCTGCAGAGCCCGCTCTGGTTTTGAATATGGGAAACGGCCATACCATCGGGGCGGTGGTGGACGACGAAATGATCACAGCCCTCTTTGAGCATCACACCTCGGCCCTGACGGCAGATAAGCTCCTCCGCTTCTCGGAGCGGCTCTGCGATGGAACCATCACGAACCGCGAGGTATTCGAGGACGGAGGCCACGGGGCCCACGTGGTGGAGGCTCCGGGGACCGGGAAGATCAGGTCAGTGGTGGTGACCGGTCCCAACCGGGAGAGGTTTTTAGAATCCGGCCTCCTCGGAAAATTGGGCACCGTGGTCTCTGCGGCTCCGGGTGGGGACATGATGATAACAGGCTGCCTGGGCCTGGTCGAGGCCTGGAAGGCTTTGAGAGGGGGATGAAGCTGTGGCTGAGGAGATAGGCAGAGGCGCAGAGGCGGTTATAATCAGGGACGGGGACCGGGTGACGAAGTGGAGGAGGCCGAAGGGCTACAGGATGCCAGCCCTCGACGAGAGGATCAGGCGTGAGAGGACTGTGATGGAGTCCCGGATAATCTCCGAGGCCCGAAGGTGTGGGGTTCCCACGCCGATCGTCCTCGACGTAGATCAGTTCAGCCTCACCATGGAGTACATCGAGGGGGTCAAGCTGAAAGAGGTGATCGACCCAGAACTATCCGAGAAGGTGGGGGAGCTGGTAGGGAGGCTCCACGCTTGCGGGATCATTCATGGCGACCTCACCACCTCCAACATGATCCTCAGGAGGGAGAAGATATGCTTCATCGACTTCGGCCTCGCCTTTCACGACCAGAGTACCGAGGCTCAGGGGGTGGACGTACATGTCTTTTTTCAGACCGTGAAGAGCACCCACGACCAGCCCGAGGAGCTGATCGAGGCTTTCGGCCGGGGGTACACCAAAACCTACGCCAGAGCTGGAGAGGTTTTAAAGCGGGTCAAGGAGATCGAGGCGAGAGGGAGATATCTCTGACCAAATCATTAACTTTATGTAGTAAACGGTTCGTACCAACAATCTCAGAGCTGTTAGTTCCAAAGTGGTGATGGTACATGGCAGAAGATGATGTGGTATTCGTCGGCAGCAAACCAGTGATGAACTACGTACTGGCGGTGGTCACCCAGTTCAACAGTGGCGCTAAAGAGGTGAGGATCATGGCCAGGGGACGAGCGATATCAAGAGCAGTGGACGTTGCAGAGGTCTCACGAAGCCGCTTTTTGGGCGACGTCAACGTCAAAGACATCCAGATCTCCACCGAGACCCTGAATACCGATCGTGGAGAGACGAACGTCTCGACCATCGAGATCACCCTCTCGAAGTGAAGTCGAGCTCTTCGGGGAGCGCGGTTGGCATTGACCACCAGGATCGGAGTCATCTCCTCCGGTCGCGGGGAGAACGCGAGGTACATCATAGAGGCTGCACGCTCGGGATATTTGGCCGCAGAGGTCGCTGTCGTCCTGGCAGACCAGAAGGATGCAGGCGCCCTGAAGATAGCCCGCGATCGAGGGATAGATGCCCATTTTTTGGATCCCTCTGGCCTATCCCGGGCCGAGTACGACGATATCCTAATCGACCATCTGGACCGCGCTGGGGTCGACCTCGTCGTCCTCACCGGCTACATGAGGATTTTATCTCCTGCCTTCGTCCGGCATTTCAAAAATAGGACGATCAATATCCATCCCGCTCTTCTTCCCGCCTTTCGGGGTCTTGACGCCTTCCAGCAAGCCCTCGACTACGGCGTCAAGGTGACGGGTACGACGATCCACCTGGTGGACGAGGACGTCGACCACGGCCCCATTATCCATCAGGTTCCCGTGAAGGTGGAGGTGAGCGACACCCACGAGAGCCTGAAGGCGAGGGTCCAGGAGGCAGAGTACATAGCTTACCCCGAGGCTCTCAAGCTCTTCATCGAGGGCAGGCCGAAATTGATGGGAAGAAAGGTCGTTTTTGAGAGATAGGAGATGAGGATATCTTGAAAACGTTATGGGCGCCGTGGAGGATGGAGTACATCCTCGGCGACAAGTCGGGAGACTGCATATTCTGCGAAAAGGTAGATGAGGATCGGGATGAAGAGAACCTGATACTATACCGAGGCAGTCACCACTTTATCATCATGAACGCATACCCCTATAACAACGGCCATTTGATGGTCGTTCCCCGCCGCCACACGTCAACCCTCGCAGGCTGGAGCCCAGAGGAGAGGGTCGAATTTCTCGAGCTGGCCGATCTCGGTGTCGAGATCCTGAAGAGGACGATGAACCCCGACGGCTTCAACATCGGCATAAACATGGGTGAGTGCGCAGGAGCGGGGATCGCAAGTCACATCCACCTGCACATAGTCCCGAGGTGGTCAGGCGACTGCAACTTCATGCCGGTCTTCGCGGATACGAGAGTGATCCCTGAGCACATCCAGGCGACCTACAAAAAGCTTCGCGCAGCGCTAGAGAACTTAATAAAATAATATTCTCCGCGAAACACCTTGCATCGATATCGATACCTAGAGTTTCACTAGCCACGTTGTGGCAAATAGTCTGTTCTGACCGGCGAAAATACCTCCACAGCCACCGAATTTTCCAGGATTAAAGCGCCGTGTTCCACATTGCTGGGGATGTTCCAACTGTCTCCCGGCAGGACATCGAACTCTTCGTCCCCGATGGACAGACGTATTTTGCCCGAGATGAGGTAGCCGGTCTGCTCATGAGGATGACTATGATTTGGAAGGCGGCTTCCTTTTTCCAGTTTGAACTCGGTTAATAAGGTATTATCTCCATATACCAGGGTCTTCTGATAGATGCCCTCCAACGCCAAAAGATAGCCTTCATCTGTATACCTGTAAAACATGCTGAACCAGATCTTTTTGAGGCACAAAACATTTTGCCCCCCACTTCGAGTTCTTCGATCGGGTCAGCTTGGCGGCCTAAGATCTAGCGGTAGTATCGCCTGTAGAGGATGTATATTCTAGTTTTTAGCGACGGTTCAGCAATTAAGACGATGGTATCTGGCCTAAGGGTGGGGGACTGAATACAAGGATTGTCGGAGCTTGAAAAAGACAGGCTATAGGGTTCTCAGTCTCGTTTCATGGTCCATGAGGTAGCGGGCTGTCACCCGGATCATCGTCATCCATGAACATTCTCTCCAGGAACGCTTGAGGGGGATCTTAGAGCAATATCTCATACCTGCTAATTTTTATAGTTAGGTGTTTACATACTTGTAATACCTGCTCGGTAGCTTTACGTCTACTAACGAGGAGTACCTATGATATGATTCATGCGATGGGCAAAGCATTAAGGCAGGATGTAGTGTATTATATAAAAATTTGGTGTGGCACATGGGTGAAACAAGCAGCAATTCCGGGTATGCGAATAATATAAAGACTGGATCATTAACATCAGTTAAATCGATCCAAATGAGCCTTTCTGAAGATAGCCGCGAAATCCATTCGGGCACAATGTATGTTTATTCAAAACAGATTAATGAGACTAAAATTATCGGAGAAGAGGTTACAAGAAATATAGATAAGACTAATATTCTGAATGTAATCTCATCATTAAAGGCGATTGGTAAACAGCGATGTTTTAATAATTTGGAATTAAATGATAATTGCAAAGAGTGGGTAACCGATATATTATACAATAGTTTGCAAGATCTTGATTTAAAACTTAAGTATCTTTTAAATGATTTTACAAATTCAATGATGACTCGTATGAGGGAGAAAAATAAATACGTCATTTCAATAGTATCTGATAATAATTTACTTATTTGTCATAGCAGGGGTAGAGAAGATACCATTACACCAGGATGGAAAGTTGTAAGGAGGATGTTGGATAAAGATAATGTCGACCGATTTGTATTTTTTATAAGGCAGCGTGCCGAATGTG
>DAQG01000107.1 GCA_002502785.1 Methanothrix harundinacea
ACATAAAACAGCGAGGAGCCTTAAATTTGTTTGTAATTTGGCTACCATGTAGCCACATATTTTATTATATTATCGCTTAGATGCAGATAACGGTTCGTATTTTTTATAATTAATATTATTGATATATTTTCCTACCGATTTCGGTCTACCTTCTGGTGAGAATACTCTTATAAACGCTCTTAAAATTGATCAAATGCCAAATTTGAAATTAAATAGGGTTTCAAAATCAATTCACTCACACGTATTTCCTGCATTTCCTGAAAAATAATCAGAGTGGGAACGTTTGATATTTCTTCAACTTATCAAAAAACCCCCCCTTCCAAAAGACAAATAAACTTGCACACCCCCTCAGCAAAGGACATGACGAGATTCATCGTGGTCCTTGGAACCACCTCCCACTCCGGAAAGAGCACCATTGTCGCCGCCCTTTGCAGGATCCTCCGAAATCGGGGTCTGAAGGTCGCCCCCTTCAAGTCCCAGAACATGAGCCTCAACTCCTGGGTCACCTCAGAGGGGAAGGAGATGGGGATCGCCCAGGCGGTCCAGGCATGGGCCGCGGGGGTCGAGCCAACGGAGCTTATGAACCCGATCCTCCTCAAGCCGAAGGGCGACCGGACCAGCCAGGTGATCGTCTTCGGCGTGCCAACGGCCGACAAGTCCGCTGAGGAGTACTATCAGGGGATCGATGGATTGAAGACGGTGGTGGACCGGGCCATCGAGGAGCTGGAGAGGGAGTACGACTACATCGTCGTCGAGGGGGCCGGCGGTGGGGCCGAGATCAACCTCTACGACCGGGACATCGCAAACATCTACGTCGCCAAAAAGCTAGGAGCCCCCATAATCCTGGTTGGGGACATCGAGAGGGGCGGGGTCTTTGCGAGCCTCTACGGAACGATCGAGCTTCTCCCGCCGGACATCAGGCCCCTCGTCAGGGGCTTTGTGATTAACAAATTCCGGGGCGACCCTGCGATACTGGATCCTGGACTCGAAATGTTGGAGGAGCTGACCGGCGTTCCCGTTCTCGGCGTCATGCCCTACCTCGACCTGAACCTGCCTAGCGAGGACTCTGTCTCCCTGGGGGATAAGAGGGGCGACGGCGAGGGGGACAAGGGGGGCGAAAAGGTCGAGATCGCCGTCATCAGACTTACGAGAATATCGAACTTCACAGACTTTGAGCCCCTGGAGCGGGAGGCGAGGGTCCGGTACGTCAGCCCCGGCCAGCCCCTGGGAAGGCCGGACGCCGTCATCATCCCCGGTACCAAAAACACCGTCGCGGACCTGGAGGAGATGAGAACGAGGGGTACAGACCGGGAGATCCTGGCCCTTCGAGACGAGGGCGTCCCGATCCTGGGTATCTGCGGCGGCTACCAGATCCTGGGAAGGAAGATCGTGGATATGGGAATCGAGAACACCACCGACTCGATACCCGGCCTGGGCCTCCTGGACCTGGAGACTCGCTTCGACCGCTACGAGAAAAGGACCGTCCAGGTGGAGAAGACGGTGACAGGAGACGGCCCGATCCTGGGACCGATAAAGGGGGAGAAGGTCTGGGGGTACGAGATTCACATGGGCATGACGACCTCCCAGGAACCCCCGGCTTTTGGGGACGACGGTGCCGTGGGCGGCGATGGGCTCGTCATAGGAACCTACCTTCACGGGATCTTCCAGAACCAGAACTTCAAAGAAGCTTTTTTGGACTACCTCTACAAGAGGAAGAACCTTGTCCGAAGATCAGCCCTGGAGGGCGACGGCTACGATGAGCTGGCCTCCGCCACGGAAAAATATCTCGACATGGAGAAGATCTGGGATATGATCGATCTCGAACCAGAGAGATCGTAAGGTCAAGTCATAAAGTCAAGTGACACATAAAGCGAAAATAGAGGATTTGCCAGGAAGGAAGTTACTTTTCGGATTTCAGCTCCCCCATCCTGGCCTTTATGCTCTTCAGCTGGGCTTCAAGGCTTTCAGCCATCTCTCCCTAATGCCGAAGCTTTCAGCTTTGCCTCCTACCACCAGAGATCGGGCTCCAGATAAACAACATCCCCTCCCGTCGAGTCGTCGACGGTCACCCCCAGGGACGTCAACACCTCGGTCCCGTCCCTTTCTACGTAGTAGACCAGACGCTGATCGAGGTCAATCTTGAACTGTCCCAAGTGGAAGACGTTCGGATCCAGATCGTCCCACCAGAAGCCGTAACCGTTGACCAGAACGAGGTTTCCAGCCCTCACCCTCGCCTGGTCGGCAGCCCTGAACCACTCGAGGCTGACCTTGGGGAAGCCGATCATCGCCATGTACGGGCGCGGCTCCGCGCCCTGGGCAGCCCGGGTCCAAGTTCCACCGTCGGGGCGGGGTCGATGGCGATCCGCGTCGACTGACTTCTCATGTAATCGCTGGCTCTGATGATGGAAGCGCTAGCCGTCGTCGCGCCCCAGGATAAGCTCGGAACGTCGATGTTCAGAGCGTAGTTCGTCCACTGGATGTTCGAGGTGATCGGATCTGGCCGGATCTGGTAAACTGTACCTCCGTAGGGATGCCAGAGATTCCAGCTATCACAGATATTGACGATGACCCTGGAGAGGGGCGAAGAGCCGGTCGTGGGAATGCTCCCTCCAAGCTGGAGCTTGCCCTCGCCCTTGAGATCGACCGCCATCCAGGGGTCGTCGATCTCTATCGCAATGGAACGCGGCGGGGATAGGCTGTAAGCCAGGCGCGGGGCCTGGCCGCCCAGGACGTTAGCTCCGCCGATTGTCTCGAATACCTCGTAATCGGCAGCATTTGCCGCCGTCGCGGCCAGAATCACCAGGGCCGAGATCGATAAAAGCCATCGGCCAATTGACGTTTCTCGATTCAACATAATCTCACCTGCTATTGTCCATACGACTTGGATGCGCGACTATTTTCGGCCCATTTTTGGCTTTGGCATTTCGATGGGCCGTATAAAGGCGGAAGCCGGTTTTTTTCTTCTTCGCCGTATCGTGCCTACTGGCTCAAAAACTGGCTCAGATAATCCGGGTATGACATGAGGTTCAAACGGCCTTCTGTGCTCAGATTCAGGAAATCTTCGAAGGCTGGACTGTAGTGGCTGTAGTTCGTGCTCGACCTCTTTTTGCTCTGGTTCAAAAACTGGCTCAGATAATCCGGGTAGGACGAGAGGTTAAGACGACCTTCAGCGCTCAGGTTCATGAAGTCCTCGAAGGCGGGAGAGTAGATGCTGTAGTTCGTCGCAGCGGTCTCAGGCGTCCCCTCCAGAAAGTCGGTCAGGTAGTCTGGATAAGACGATAGGTTTCGCTCCCCAGGAGCGCTGGCCATGAACTCCTCGAAGGCGGATCCGTACTCGGAATAGTTGGCTTTGGTCATAGTCCCAGCAGACCCGATGACCTCCAGGTAGTCCTCGTCCCCCTCAACCTCACCGAAGGCTGTGGCAAGCAGTATCAGAGAACAGACCAGAAGGAAAGACGACGACCTCATAATCTCGAATACACTTTTAGATGAACAATCTATAAAGATTTAACCAGGAAAAGATGAAGCCCGTAGATCCCGACTATAGATCGGGTGTGCGCTCCCAGGACGCAGCAGCCGGATTCGAAAAGGTAGATAAGGGTGTACAGGAATTCAGTCCTCTCAAGCGGGGAGAGAGACAAAAGATGATCGATTACCTGAGAATGCTTCGCATCAAAGACTGGATCAAATTCTATCCGTTATTTCCGCTGGCTGGGGCCTATCTGGCTGGAGGGGGACAAGGTCAGATATTGTTTGTATTGATCGCGTATATCTGCCTCATAAGCTACGCCTTCGTAGTCAACAACTATTTCGATGCCGAGATCGACAGGCAACACCGCCGCAAGGTTGAGTCCGGAACAAACCCCATGGCCGCGGGAAAGGTTGGCGAGAGAGGAGTCATGCTGCTCATGTTCGTCCTGGTATCGATCCCCCTGGTCCTCTCCATTCGCTTGGACACGACGGGCGCACTATTCGTCGTGATTAACCTGCTGCTCTTGACCGCCTATTCCGCAAGATGCGTCCGGCTCAAGGAACGTTACATTTTGGATGCGGTAAGCCACGGCCTGATGTTCGGGGCGTTGCCCTTCCTTTCCGGCTTTCTGCTATGCGGTGGAGAACCCTCTAGAGGGATAATCTTGATATCTCTGCTCTTCTTTATAGTCGGCTGCGAAGCCCTGATAGCCCATCAGATAGTGGATTACGAAGAGGATTTGGGGTCGACCGCCACCACCGTGACTAGGATCGGACAGAAGAACGGCCTCTTGATGCTGGGCGGCCTTGCAGCCCTCTCCATCGTGTTCACCTTCGCGGCGGCTCGCCTCTACCAGCTTTCCCTGGCGGTGGCGGCAGCTTCGGCCCTTTATCTGATGGTATATCCGACCTATTCGGTCAGAGGTATGTTGAATGATATCAGTCATCGTCCCCGCGCTGAACGAGGAGGAGCAGATTGCAGCGACCCTAAGGTCCCTTGCAAACCAATCCATGGGCAAAGAGAGCTACGAGATCGTGGTAGTCGATGGGGGTTCAGATGACGGGACCGTCGAGATCGCAGAGGAGTACGCGGACAGGGTTATAGTCCAGACTCACCCCGGAATCGGCGGGGCCAGGAGGGACGGGGCCGAGACTGCGTCCGGCCGGATACTGGCCTTCACCGATGCCGACACAGCTTTTCCCAGAGGCTGGCTAGAGGTCATAAGCCGAAACCTTGAGCGGCACGAGGCCAGCACCGGGCCCGTGATATTCCAGGACAGGGACCTCAGGACTGAGATTCTTAGGGCGTGGCGAAGCTCCTACAAGCTTTTGAAAGCCTTCAACTTCTGCTACATGATCGGCTCCAACATGGCCATGAGAAGAGAGACGTATCGGAAGACGGGAGGCCACAGGGACATATCACTCCTGGACGATTACGATCTCTCGGTGAAGCTCTTCAAGATAGGGGCCGATGCAGTCTATGACCCCGATCAGGCGGTCTACACCTCATCCCGACGGGCCCACAAGCTCCTAACCTACGGCGTGACGGTGGCCTACGGCCACTACAACTACGCCGTAACGAAGGACTACGAGAAGCTTCTGAACTACCCGAAGGTGGACGATATGACGGTCAAAGACGTCCTGAACGGGATCCGCTGGGGAAGAAACGTCGTCACGGCGGTGGAGGCGGTTCAGTCCACCCTGAAAAGATAGCGGTGGGCCCAGTCGGGCAGGTCGCATAGCGGTCGGGGTACCGACATCTTTATTTGATAGGTCTGCATATGCCCCGCCCAGAGGGCCGGTAGATCAGGGGTAGATCGCTACCTTGGCATGGTAGAGGCCTCGGGTTCAAATCCCGACCGGTCCATAGCGCTTTTCCGCCGTTTATCCAGGTGCAATCCTATTCAATCTGTAGTTTTCCACGATTTGTTACTTTTTCGTCTCAAAATGATGTATTTTTAAGTAATTTGGTAAAAATTCTGCCATTTTAGATTAAAAACAGAATTTGAACCTTATATTCCAGGGATTCATCCATCAGTTCTAGGTCGAAAGGTTAAGATACCATATAAGCAGTGGGAGATGGATATGCAAGGGGCTATCGAGACCCTGATTTTGGCCTTTACAATCGGGCTGACCGGAGCCCTGGCGCCCGGCCCGACCCTGGTGGCCACCATAAACTCATCCCTTCAGAGAGGGTGGACGATGGGACCGAAAGTGGCGGCAGGCCACGCTCTCACCGAGGTGGTGATATTCCTCCTCATCGTCGAGGGCCTGGCCACCGTCGCAGAGGAAGAGACCGGCATAGTCGCTGCCGTAGGCGGATCGGCCCTGGTTCTCTTCGGCATTCTCACTTTGAAGGGGAGCAAAACCGCCACCATGAAGGTATCCTCGAAGGATGCGACCTCAAACCCGTACCTTGCGGGAGCCCTCACCAGCGTCGCCAACCCATACTTCTGGATCTGGTGGCTATCCGTCGGGTCAGCCCTGGTTTTGGCGGAGCTTCGAGTGGGGCTTGTTTTCGCCATGATATTCATGATCGGTCACTGGGGCGCGGACTTCGGCTGGTATACCCTCGTCTCGACGAGCCTGAACCGAGGAAGGACTCTCCTATCAGAGACGAACTACAGGAGGACCCTCGCCCTATGCGGCGTATTTCTGGTCCTCTTCGGGGCCAGCTATTTGACTGGGGCCTGGTCCGGCTAGTTAGCCGCGCTTTCAACCGCCGGCAAGTTTCGGCAAAATCGCCAGAATCTTATACGATGTCGGAGGGTGAAAGGGGAGGAGATCTCGTTTGAACTGGAAAGAAGATGCTGCGTACCTCAGGTCCATCCGCCCCTACATACTCCTGTCAGTTTACCTGTTCTGTGCGACGGCAGCTCTCGGGTTTGTCGCCTCGGTTCGAAATCCAGATCTCGCGGCGGCCTATGTAGGTGACGTGGCGGAGAAGTTGCAGTGAATCCTGGATTTGAGCCCGCCCAAGATGATGCTGGCGATTTTCCTGAACAACCTCTTCGCGTCTTTGATGGCCCTCCTCTTGGGAGTTGGATTTGGGATCGTCCCGTTCATCGTGGTAGTCATGAACGGGCTTGTGGTGGGGCTCGTAGTCCATCAGGCGATGCTTGCCGGGGGGCTGGCCTTCGTGATCGTCGCGATCCTGCCCCACGGCATAATCGAGCTACCCACAGTTCTAGTCTGCATAGGCGTCGGGTTTCGGCTCGGCCATCTCATGATCAAAACGCTTCTTGGAAGGGACGGCGACCTGGAGGGCGAGCTCTTGGCCGCGATACGCCTCCTTCGATGGGTCGTACTCCTCCTGTTTGTCGCGGCTTTGATCGAGACATTCATAACTCCGATTCTCATACAGCCTTTCATCCAACCCTTTATAGATTCTCAATCATCTCCGGTGATGTGATGACCGAGTCCAAACTACCGAGCAAAGAAAATTTCAGCGAATGGTATCACGAGCTTTTGAAGGCAGGGGAGATAATCGACGTGCGGTATCCCGTCAAGGGGATGTGCGTCTGGTACCCCTCGGGCTTCGCCCTAAGAAGGAACGTCTACGACCTGATGAGAGAGCTTCTCGACCCCGACCATCAGGAGACCCAGTTTCCCCTTCTGATCCCCGAAACGGAGTTCATGAAAGAGGCCGAGCACATCAAGGGCTTCGAGGACGAGGTCTACTGGGTGACCCACGGCGGGACGAGCCCTCTCGACATCAAGCTGGCCTTGCGGCCCACCAGCGAGACGGCGATATACCCCATATTCAAGCTCTGGGTGAGAAGTCACGCCGACCTGCCCCTCAAGATCTATCAGATCGTCAACACCTTCCGGTACGAGACGAAACACACGCGTCCCCTCATAAGGCTGCGGGAGATCACGTCTTTCAAGGAGGCCCACACCGTCCACGCCACATGGGAGGAGGCGGCAGAGCAGGTCGAGGCGGCCCTCACCATCTACGCCGAGTTTTACCGGCGGCTTGCCATACCCTTCCTCTTTGCCAAGCGCCCCTCCTGGGACAAGTTCCCTGGCTCCGACTACTCCATCGCCCTCGATACTGTGATGCCGGATGGAAGGACGCTTCAGATCGGGACGGCTCACCTTCTGGGGACGAACTTCGCCACCACCTACGATATCACCTTCGAGAACGAGGCTGGCGAGCAGGAGTTTGCAAACCAGACCTGTTACGGCGTCTCCGAGAGGTGCATCGCCGCCCTCATCTCCGTCCACGGCGACGATAAGGGGCTGGTCCTGCCATGGTCGGTGGCTCCAATCCAGGTGGTAATAGTCCCGATCCTCTTCAAGGATAAGGAGGCGACCCTGGAGGTCTGCCGGGACCTCAAAGCAAAGCTCACCGCGGCCGGGATGAGGGTCGCCATCGACGAGAGCGACGAAAGGCCCGGCGCCAAGTTCTACAAGTGGGAGCTGAAGGGCGTTCCCATCAGAATAGAGATCGGGCCAAGGGATATCAAGAACGGTGTCGCGGTCCTGGCGAGGCGCGACGGCAAAAAGCTGACCGTGCCCCTCGATGACCTCAAGACAACGATCCAGGCAGAGGCCGCTGACCTTCACGAGGCGATGCTGGCGAAGGCCCAGGCCTTCCAGGAGAGCAAGGTGAAGGACTGCGAGACGATCGAGGAGGCGAGGGAGCAGACCCAGGCCGGAGTCGCAAGGGTCGGGTGGTGCGGCTTGGAGGATTGCGGCCACAGGATCGAGGACGAAGTCGGGGCGGCCGTTCTCGGCGAGCCGTGGCGGTCTGAAGAGACATATCAGGGAAGCTGCATCGTCTGCGGCGCCAAGACCGAGAAGTGCGCCCTTCTCGCGAGGCAGTACTGAGATACCAATCAGAGATCCCGAGCAGAAGAGAAGATCATGAAGGTTCTGATCGCCGAGTACGCCGTCGCCACGGGCCTTCCCGGAACCTACCAAGTGGAGGGGAGGGCAATGCTCTCTATCCTCGCCCGGAGCTTCGAGCGGCTCGGTCATGAAGTGATTTATCCGACGGTGGGCCCCACCATCGGCGCGGGAGAGGGTATTCACATCAGGGGCGAAGAGGATTTCGAGGATCTCCTCGAATATTTAGAAGCAACCGCGGGCCTCGTGATCGCTCCCGACGAGCTTCTGCCCGGATTTTTGGAACTCCTGGAAGACGGCAACACAATCAACCTCGGCTGCTCTCCCGCCGCCGCGAAGCTATCCGCCGACAAGCTCGCCTGCACGCGCCATCTCGAAGAGGCGGGTGTTCCGGTCGTCGAGATCGCTGATCCGGACAAGCCAGATAACGGCCCCTTCGTCCTGAAGCCCCGGTTCGGCTGCGGCTCTGAGAGGATGGAGCTTGTCGATACGCTTCCGGAAAACTTGGACGACCGGATCGCCACAAAGTACCACGAGGGCGAATCCCTCAGCGTGAGCCTCGTTGCCTCGGGCGACCGGGTCCTCCCCCTGACCGTCAACAAGCAGCTCGTCTGTGTCGAGGCGGGCTTCGAGTACCAGGGCGGGATCGTCCCCTACCGCTCGGACCGGGAGGAGGAGATCCTGAAGGCTGCGGAGATGGCGGCGAGGGCCCTGGATCTTTCGGGCTACGCCGGGATCGACCTCGTCGTCGGCGACCTCCCCCGGGTCGTGGACGTGAACCCCCGGCCCACCACCTCCATCGTCGGTATCGCTAAAGTGATGCGCGAGGAGCTGGCGGACCTGATCCTGAGGGCGAGGTTCAGCAGTCTGCCGGAGAGGGTGGCTGTGGTGGGGGAATGCGAGTTCAGGAAGGGGGAGCTGGAACCGTCTCTTACGAGCACGGAGATCTAGGCCAAAAGCGGATCGGTCATCTTCTGCTGTCGTCGCCCCGCGTCAGCTTCCAGAAATCCTCTTCAGAAATGCCCAACTGCTTGAGGATCTCATAAAATAGCCATCCGCCAATTTCGCTGTTGCCGTGGATGGGAATGGTCGTCGCCCGTCCATCCGGATGCTTCCAACGGGCGTGGCTGCCTTTTTGTCGGATCTTTTGAAATCCGAGCTTTGCGGCCGCCTTTTCTAGGTCCTTAGCTTTGGCAGGCATGGATCGCCCCCAGGTCGACGTCCTGGGGCAATTGTCTTCCTTCTTCTCTGTATTCCTCTTTGATCATCTCGAAGACGTTGACGATCTCAGCCTGCGCCTCTTCGGGTGTTCGCCCCCATGCATGGCACCCTGGGATGGCGGGTACGTAGGCTACAAAGGTGCCGTTATCGTCCGGACGAAGGACGATTGTATAGTCGTGAAGGCGCTTCATCGGATGTTATTTTCGCGTTTCAGAATATAAATATTCTCTGCAAAAGGATGCCTGGTGCCATCTGTCGAGGCGAGCTTCGAGTACGAGGGCGGGATCGTCCCCCGCCGCTCGGACCGGGTGGAGATCCTGCAAGCGGCGAAGATGGCGGCCTTGGCCCTGGATCTTTCGGGCTACGCCGGGATCGACCTCGTCGTCGGCGACCTCCCCCGGGTCGTGGACGTGAACCCTCGCCCCACCACCTCCATCGTCGGGATCGCTAAAGTGATGCGCGAGGAGCTGGCGGACCTGATCTTGAGGGCGAGGTTTGCGACGCTGCCGGAGCGGGTGACGGTGGAGGGGGAGTGTGAGTTCATGAAGGGGGAGATGGAGATTTTTGGGGGTTAAGTTGTCGGTCTCTAAATTCTCTGAATCCCAACGAAGACCTCCACAGAAAACCTCGTCCAATAATTGCACTTATGAGTGCCCAATCAGAAGCTCATTATGTAGGCCATCTGATCAGAGATTAATTTCAGTTGCGGTATACTACCACCGATTTCGTAAATTAAATATCTAAAGACTATTTTAGAAATTGAGAAAGAGTATTGTTTTTATAGCATAATGCAGTTTGACATATGGGATACTAATGCTGAGAGCAAATGTAATCGTTGGTATTTTGCTAATCGTATCGGTCGTTGCACCAGCGTTAGCACAAGAAAATACTTCAGATTACTGGTTTGGTCAAAGTGTTGCTCTCTATATAGAAGGCAAATACAACGAGTCTATTGAGGCTACCAATGAGGCTATAAAACTAAATCCTGCACTATCAGTAGCATGGGAGATCAAAGGTGCAGCGTTCGCTGGTTTGGGTAAGTACGATGAGGCAATTAAAGCATATGATAAGGCTATCGAAATAGATTCGTCATTTGCCGAAGCCTGGTATAATAAAGGCCATGCTCTCAATGAGCTGGGTAAGTTTAACGAGGCAATCAACGCTTACGACAAGGCAATCAAGATAAATCCGCAATATGGGTCAGCTTGGAACGGTAAAGCACTCGTTCTCTTTGAGCTAGACAAGTATAACGAATCTCTTCAAGCTAGTAGCAGGGCCATTGAGATAAATCCAGAACATGCAAATGCCTGGAACAACAAAGGTCGTGCTCTATATGCCCTAGGCAGATATAATGAGTCTATCCAAAATTTTGATAGAGCCATCGAGATAAATCCGAATTTTACAGAAGCGTGGAATAATAAGGGATCATCTCTCGCGCACCTTGGCGAGGTCGATGCGGCTATCAAATGCTTTGAGAATGCGATTGACATAAATCCGCAATATGCAAATGCTTGGTATGGGAAAGGCAATGCTCTCAGTGCGCAGGGTATGTACAACGAGGCGATTAAAGCTTATGACAAGGCTATCGTGATAAGGCCCTCATTTTTCGAGGCTTGGAATAACAAAGGTTCTGCTTTCGCCAGGTTGGGCGAGTACGATGAGGCCATCAGAGCTTATGACAACGCCACCGAGATAGATTCTAAATCTGAATTGGCTTGGTGCAATAAAGGCGCTGCGCTATATAGCTTGGGCAAGTACAACAGATCCCGTCAGTGTTTTGATAAAGCCATCGAGATAAATCCGAGTTTTTTAGAAGCCTGGAAAGGCAAAAGCAATTCATTGGAACGCCTAGGTCATTCAGCAGATGCAGCTATTGCATCAGCCATCTCTAAATCCCTTGAGCGGACTGATGAAACAAAATCAATAGTATTTATCGTATTCTTAATCATATATTTATTTTTAATAATTTCTTGTTGTATGTATAGATACAATAGACAGCGCACTATTTCGACAGAAGGAATATCGCTTTTAGCAGATCTTCTAGGTTTCGTGGCGTTTATCTGGATATCATGGATATTATTTGATTTTAAGATTGTTGGGCTATTTTTAGCCTTTGGGCTATTGGTGATGATCATCACGTTATCTAGCTGGTGGTTATTAGATGCACCTGTAGCACCGGTTTGGCAACAGATGAATAAGACGTTCTGGGAAATATATTCAATTTTCCCAGAATTTGAACAAAGATACAAGAGATTGTCGAGATTATTAAAATTAATTAGTTTTATATCAATAATCGGTTATATTCTTGTTTCTTTCGTCTTTTGCTTCCGTTTTGGTCCGAACACCGTGCAAACTATGCTGCCTTTACTTGGGATATATCTGCTGATAATACCACTCTTCGGCTTGATAGTTACCATTCCTCCAATAGCCAGGGGCAGCGTGCCGAATGTG
>DAQG01000038.1 GCA_002502785.1 Methanothrix harundinacea
ATCACATTCGGCACGCTGCCTCATCGACTCTGCTGATAGAGTTGTGACAGTCAAAAAGCCGGTAGAAACTATCGTCATTCTAAGCAGCGATAGCGCTGAAGCTATCAAAGCGATTGGAGCGAAAGACAAAGCTATCGGCAGGACGATCCACATAAATGACGAGGTATTTTTTCCGGAATTTAGCAAACTGCGACCAGTTGGCTCTTGCATGGCACCAGATTGCGAGAAGATACTTGAGCTACGGCCTGACGTTGTCATAACATACGAATTCTGGAGAGATCCGGTATATGAGCTTGAAGAAAAGCTCGAGCCAGCGGACATCGCAGTGGTTTGCTTAGACTGCTACAAGCCGCTTGAGTTGGAAGAGGACGTAACGAAACTTGGATACGTTCTGGATAAAAGGATCGAAGCAGAAATGTTCGTCGATTTCTTCCAGAGCTACTTGATCAACATCAACGAGAGGGTAGAAGGGCTGTCCGAGGACGACAAGCCGCGAGTATATTTTGAATGGTACAACGACTACCACACACATGGCAACGGTTCTGGTGGCCACCAGATGGTTACTACGGCGGGTGGCATCAATATCGCCGCAGATCTGCCTGAAAACGGCGTTGTGGTAGATCCTGAATGGATAGTAGAACAGAACCCGGATATCATATTAAAGGCGGTATCAACCAGCGTTTCCGGAGGTTACGCTGAAGATGACCCTGCTGAAATGATATCGATAAGAGAGGAAATCATGAACCGCTCCGGCTTCAGCGACATCGAAGCGGTGAAAAATAACAGAGTGTATCTGATCGCACCAGACATAAACACACAACCGGCCTTTTTTGTCGGGGTTACATACATGGCAAAGTGGTTCCATCCAGACCTCTTCGAAGACTTGGACCCTCTGGCGATACATCAGGAGTATCTGACCAGCTTCCAGGGACTGGATTACGACCTGGACGAGCACGGGGTGTTTGTATATCCTTCGCTGAAGGTGAGATAAATGAAATTATCTATATTTTCATTTTTGGTTGTGCTGTTTGCATCATCTATGCCACTGTTCATCATGTCTTCGGCATCAGCTGCGGATTACACTCTGGACATCTTCGGGAACGCGGACATGGATGACACCATAGACGAACACGACGTGGAATACGTTCGAGGAATAATCGATGGAACAAACGAGGAGACTGAGCTGGCAGACGCCAACCGCGACGGTCAGATCGATGAGCGGGACATCGCTCAGATCGAGTCTATCATGAGAGGTGAGGAAGATGACCTGACGATTATAGATGAGAGTGGAAAAATCGTAACCATCAAGGAACCAGTAGAGCGAGTTGTCATCTGTCACGCCATGTTTGCTGAAGTGCTGAGATCGCTTAGGGCCGAAGACCGAATAGTCGGCATTCCGTCTTACATGGCCGATTACGTTGTCTTCTATCCTGACCTCAGCAAACTGCCACCGATCGGCGGAGCCTCTACGCCTGACTCCGAGGCCATCGTTAGCTTGAATCCCGACCTCGTTGTCGTATATGGTGCCTGGGCAGATTATCTTGAGAACGATTTAAAAGACGTTGCCCCAGTCGTTCGTTTAACATACCGTCCCTTCAGCACAACTGAAAAAGATATAACGACTCTTGGATACATCGTCGGAAAGGAGAACGAAGCCGAAGAACTAATTCAGTTCTTTGAACAACCGTTATTCACAATCCAAGAAAATGTTGCAACCCTTCCAGACGATGAAAAGCCGAGAGTCTACTCTGAGTATACAGATTATAGAACGCATGCAAACGGGTCTGGGCTTCATGATGTGCTGATAATGGCTGGCGGGATAAATATAGCATCTGATATTACAACTGATCCTAGTGGCGTCCCTTTTATCGATCCCGAATGGGTGATTACCCAGAATCCAGATATTATCGTGAGGAGAGCATTGAAATCGGACGCATCCTGCGGTTATGATGAGGATGATCCTACACAGATGATGGAACTGAGAGAGATGATATTGAACCGTTCTGAGATGGTCAACGTTACGGCGATAAAGAATGGAGACGTTTACTGCTATTCAACCGACATCCTAACCGGATCTAACTATTGGATAGGCATCGTGTATATGGCGAAGCTGTTACATCCAGATCTCTTCGAGGACTTGAATCCCCAGGCGATCCATCAGGAATACCTCGCCAGATTCCAACGGCTGAATTATGACCTGGACGAGCATGGCATATTCTTCTATCCGCCGCTGGAGGTGAGCTGAGATGAAGATATCAACGCTTTTTGTGATGATAATTCTGGCATCATCTCCGCTGTCGGCGGTCATTCCTGCAGCAGCGTCTGACTATACGTTGGACGTATTCGGCAACGCCAACATGGATGAAACCGTAGATGAAACGGATATCGCATACGTAGAGGGAATAATCGACGGAACAAACGAAGCTACTGAGCTGGCGGATGCGAACTACGATGGCAATATCGATGCCCAAGATATCGATCAGATCGAGAAGATCATAGTGGGGTCGGCGGACAGCATAACAGTGATCGACTCCGCAAACCGCACGGTGACCGTCTCCTTGCCTGTAAAGGCTGCGGCAGGGCTTCATACCAGTCCATGTCGTGAGTTCTGCATGCTCGGGGTGGAAGATAGAGTGGTTGCCGTCACCTCTTATATCTTCGATGATCCGCTCATGTACCCCCGGCTTCTGGACAAGGTCGATATAGGAACGATCTATGAGCCAAACTTCGAGGCCATAGCTGAGGCGAACCCAGATCTCCTTGTGACCACACCCGGAACCTATCTGGACTCGGTCCTGGAGACCGTGGAACCGATGGGCATCACCGTAGTCAGCCTCGACCTCGCCAAACCATTTAGGTACGATGAAGAGCTGGCCCTTCTCGGCATGATAATGGGCGAGGAGGAGAGGGCCAGAGGTTTCGTTGACTGGCGTTCAAGTACTATGGATCTTATCAAAGAGAGGACAGCCAGCCTGGGGGAGGATAAAGCTTGCGTCTTTACCACATCCATCAGCAACGTATGGAAGGGGGAGACCGAGTTCGCGCCCGGCCTTCTCAGCAGCCATATGATCATCGAGAACGGTGGGGCCGAAGATATAAGCTCGGGCTATTCGTCTGGACAGAAGTTCGAGATGGAGTGGATCCTCGACCAGGATCCCGATGCCCTTGTCCTCGCATCCTACAATACCGAGGACGGTCTCGGTTATACGCCCACTGATGACGGCCAGGCAGCCATATCATGGCAACGTGTGATCGAATCGAATACCCTCGGCAAAACCAGGGCGGCTGAGGAAGGGAGGGTCCTCATAATGAGCTACTATGGCACCGCCTCAGGTGGGCAGGACCCCCTCGGTGCGGCTTATCTGGCCAAGTGGCTTTATCCTGATCTCTTCGAGGATATGGACCCAGCCGAGTTACACCGAGAGTATTTGGAGGACTGGATGGAGATACCCTACCAGGGGGTCTATGTGTATCCTTGATGTGAGTTGTCCTCTCATGCTGACGGGACGCTGACTATTTTGAAGCCGTCCCATAATATTTTACTTTTTAAGATTTAATGTCACCAGTTTGTGTTGAGCATTCTGACATGAATTCTGACATCGGCTGGATAATGACAGGTTTCCGCTAGCAATAGTGGCTAGCTGGTTTCATCGGAAAAGTGTATGTAAGGGGGATTTCGAATCCCTATCATTCGAACCGCTCTCGTCGAAATGATTATAAATTATAAGCTATAATACACGAGATAATCATACGAATCTGGCATTATAAGATACATATGAGGAAAATTATGAAAAAAATAGCCTTGGCCGTGATACTTCTGGTTTCCATTTCTCCGAATATCACGCCCGTTATAGCCGCAGATTCCACGCTGGGGATCTTCGGGAATGCAAACAGGGACGACACGATAGACGAGGATGACGTGGAATACGCCCTGGGGATCATCGATGGAACGAACGAAGCTACCGATCTGGCTGATGCCAACTATGACGGCCAGATCGATGAGGAGGACATCGCTCGGATAGAGGCGATCATCAGCGGTGATGAGAGAAGCCTGACGATCGAGACGTTCACCATCTACGAGGGGGCCGAAGTGGTGACAGTGCCCAAACCTGTGGAGAGGGTGGTCGTCTTAGCAATATCCGGCGGGGAGACGACGAAATGCGTCAATTCGGCAGATAAGGTGGTGGGTGTTGGGAGCGGTTTTTCTGAGGATAAAAACCTGGCCATATTCCCCCATCTCAGCCAGCTTCCTGCAGTTGGAAAATGGTCGGACCCTGATATAGAGGCGATAGTCAGCCTCGACCCCGACCTCGTCATAGCAGATCTTAGATGGCCAGATCCAGAAAAGCTGGAAGATAAGCTGCAGGGATTTGAAATTCCCGTAGTCCGCATGGGCTTCACCTATCCAGACTTTTCCCTCCAGGAGATGATGATCCTTGGATACCTCCTGGATGAAAGGGAGTCGGCAGAGAAATTCGTGGAGTTTGAGGAGGGATATCTAGACCTGATAGAAGATCGCCTGGCCACTTTATCCGATGAAGAGTTGCCTCGGGTATATCCGATGTACAGCATCTGGAAGCCAGGCTCTGAGGGCTCTATCGTTCACATGTTGTGCCTCAAGGCGGGCGGGATGAATGTAGCGACTGATCTGAGGGGCGGTACCGGCGGAATGTATCCGGAGGTGGACCTGGAATGGCTTATCGTGGCTAATCCTGAAGTGATGTTTCAGTGGAGTGCGCCGGGAGGTTATAACGTGGATGATATCTCCGAGATGGAAGCGGAATGGGTCGAGATAACCAGCCGTCCTGAGCTGGCCAACGTCACCGCCATAAAGGAGCAGAAAGTCTACCTGTTTACCACCGAGATCACTAGCAGACCTTGCTGGTTTGTCTCTCTTGCGTATCTTGCAAAGTTCTTACACCCCGATATCTTCGAGGACCTGGAACCTCAGGCGATCCATCAGGAGTATCTGACCAAGTTCCAGGGTCTGGATTACGACCTGGATGAACACGGTGTTTTCGTCTATCCGCCCCAGGGGGAGAGCTGAATCTCCTCCTTTTTGAAGCACAGGCGCTTTTGCGATTGATCAACCGAAGGAGACGTAAAAAGGGTGAAAAAACATGAATCGACCATTCAAACTGGCAGTCTTGATGGCAATCGTCATCATGCTGAGCTCGTCGCTCCCGGGAACGGTGCTGGGAGCCGATTCCGCGGAGGCCGGAGGCTATCCGATGACCGTCATCGACTCGGCGGGGCGCGAGGTTACTATCCCCATGCCTGTCCAGAGGGCCATCGCACTAAATACCGATGCGGCAGAGGCGGTCACAATCCTCGGCGCCTCCAATACGATCGTCGGCCTGGCGGAGGGGATAAAGGAAACCTACGAGTTTTATAGTCTGAAGGATCGTCCCTCAGTGGGCACCTGGAACGAGATTGATTACGAGATGATCGGAGAGATCGCGTACAACGGCAGCCAGGATATGGAGCCCAATATTATCGTCGTCGGGTATGTCTATCCTGGCAAACCGAATGGAGTTGAGGCAGTCTCAATGAACCTCGAATCCATCGACGGGATCTCTGTTTTCGGTCTTGACTTTTATAAAGAGGAGAACCTGAGCAGAGAGCTTTTGCTGCTGGGATCGATTCTTGGAAAGGATGAACGGGCTAAGGAGGTTTTGGACTGGCATGATGAAAGGGTGGCTGAGGTGGAGTCGACAGTAGCGGATCTTGACCGTCCTCGGGTTTATGTGGAGAGTGGAAGCTCAACGGGCGTGGGCGAGCTCACCACCTTCGGTGCTCAATCCGGATCTGCGATGCTTTTGGAGAAGGCGGGCGGAGAGAACGTCGTAAAAGAGGAGTTGGCATATCCCAAAGTGGACTGGGAATGGGTTGTATCTCAGAACCCCGACGTGATCATCAAGACCGACTATCTCAAGTCATCCGATGGCCTGCCGGGTTGGAGCGCCTCCTCCCCTGAAGACTCCGATGAGCTGGAGAAGAAGCTGGACGAGCTCTTGAGCCGGCCCGGCTCCGAGGAGATATCTGCCGTGGAGAACGGCCGGGTATACATCGTAAAGGCTCAGAGCCTCTTCGGGATGGACAGCGTATTTGGCCTTCAGCTTCTGGCAGGGATCCTCCATCCCGGGATCGAGCTTGATGCGGACGAGGTCTATGGGGAGTATCTGGAGTTCATGGGCCTCGGGGAGGAAGAGGGCAGGATATTCGTATATCCGGAGATCTGAGGCCGCAAAATTGGAGCGCGGTCAGAGACGGGTTATGGGATATAAATTTGGCCAATCCGTCTCACCTCAAAGTTTTAATATGCACCCTAATATATTATATTTATATTGTAATGGATGTAATCTAACCCGAAATAGAAATGAGGTAAAAGCATGAAAGAGCCTTTACAAATTGCGTTTTACGGAAAAGGGGGCATTGGAAAATCCACCGTTTCATCCAATGTTGCCGCCGCTTTAGCGGAAATGGGAAAGAAGGTGATGCAGGTGGGCTGCGATCCTAAGGCGGACTGCACCAGGAACCTGAGAGGCGATCGAGATATTCCCACGATACTGGATGTGATGAGGGAGAAGGGCGGAGACAAGCTCGAGCTGACGGAGATGGGCAGGGGCAAGAGCATAGATCTTGACGAGGTGGTTTTCTCCGGATTCGGGGGAGTTTTATGCGTTGAGGCGGGTGGACCTGAGCCGGCCGTGGGCTGCGCTGGACGGGGAATAAAAGTTGCAGTAGAGCTGCTCAGGCGTCTGGGCGTCTACAAGAGCGGCCTAGATGTGGTCATATACGACGTCTTGGGAGACGTCGTCTGCGGAGGCTTTGGCATGCCTCTGCGCCAGGGGCTTGCAGAAGACGTTTACGTGGTGACGTCAGCCGATTATCTCGCGATCTACGCCGCGAACAACATCTGCAAAGGGATCGAGCGGCATGCTGGAAGGGGCGGATCGACTCTGGGCGGCATCGTTTACAACGTCCGGGGGCCTCTGGACGATCTGGAGCTGGTGGAGGAGTTTGCCGCCAAGATCGGATCAACGGTGACGGGATCGATACCAAGCGATCCACTGATCACTGAGAGCGAGCTTTACGGCCAGACCGTCATAGAGTATGCGGGAGAGTCCCTGGCCGCCGAGAGGTTCAGGATACTTGCCACCTCAATTCTGGAGAATGGTAGCGCTGTGGTTCCCAAGCCTCTCACCAGAGATAGCCTAGCGGTGATGGCGCAGAAGATCAGGGAGGAGACAAGGAAGAAGGCCAGAATGTCGGTCGTCGCATGAGCGCCCATTGAGTCTGATCTGAAAGCTAAGCTGGCAGATAGCAGGTGTCATATTGGCCTTCTTCGATATCCTTTCAGAATCTCTGAGTTCGACGGTCTCCACCATGAAGATCGTATTCCTGATGCTCTTTCTGACAGGCATAATGGTGGAGATGGGGTTATTTAATCGAGTCTCGTTCATTGCCAGGCCCCTGGTCTCGATATCGCGCTTGCCTGCCATCTCGGCATCTACCTTTGTGATCAGCTTCGGTTCTGTTTTGGCCGCCAATACCATGACGGCCAGGCTGGCAGAGGAAGGGCGTCTTTCGAGTCGCCAGACCTTCCTCAGCGCCTTGATGAACACCGTTCCGGTCTATTTTCGCGAATTCTTCACATATCAATTGGCCTTTGTGATCCCCGTCTTGGGCCCGCTTGCGGGTGGGATGTATGCGATTATATTTTTCGCTACAGGGATTATAAAGCTGTTAATCGTGGTGGTCCTGGGAAGAAAATTTTTGTTCGATGATCCGATGGTCTTAGAAGGACCGATTAAACTGTCACCAAAGACGAACATATTGGAGGCCGCGCAGGGCTCCTTGAGAGGTGAGACCCCGATATTTCTCAGGATGGCCGGCATCTTCTTCATAACGACCTTCTCAGTTCTCTACCTCGATGAAATGGGCGTTCTCGCATCTTTGGATGCAGCTTCCATCGCCCATATCTTTCAGGTCCCTCCTGAGACGATAGTTCCGCTGACTGTATTCGTGGCCATCCCCAAGGCTGGCATGTCCCTTCTCGGCCCCATGATTCAAAACGGCAGCCTTTCGGAAGTTAAGGCCTTGATAGTCCTGATGTTGGGAAGCATGTTCATGCTCCCGTTTATAGCCCTCAGATCACAGATCCCCAATTATACTTCGATCTTCGGCATGCGGATGGGGGTCTCACTGGTTGTGATCTCCACGTTCATCAGCATCATGGTGAGGCTGACAGTGCTGTTCCTGCTGATGATGGCGACCTGATCCCCCAGTCTATTTAGCTGTGGCTTTGATGGAGCAGGAGGACGAGCCGGATGCCCATCTACATTTTGACATTATTTCAAAATTTAAAAATAGTATATGAAATTAGTGGACGTTTTTTTAGAACGATATATTAACAATTTAACCAAAATTGTTAATAATAAGGTGAGATCTAGTCAGAAAGTCAGCGATGATATCTCAAAAACGTCATTCTTGGTGATGCCGAAATGTTGATAGTATCCGTTACCTGGAGCAGCGAACTGCCCGTCCTGCTGGAGAGCGCGAAGGAGCTCGGCCTGGAGCTGGAAGCTTGGTCCTCTTCCCAGATCGCCGAACCTCAAGATATGGAAAGATGCCTCGAATCGCTTAAAAGAGCTCAAATCATACTCCTCCATCCCTCCAGCGATGCCTGCTGGGATGAGATAATTCCAGCTTTGGACCCCAAGACGCCTGTGATCTCCTTTGGGCGGGACCCCTCTCACTGGGTTCTCTCTACCGTCTCCTCGGAGATCACCACCACCGTCAACAGATACATCCTCTTCGGCGGGACCGAGAACTACAAGAATATGCTTAAATATGCCTGCAGCCAGGTCCTCGGTCTCGATTTCAACTACGATCCGCCTCAAGAACTGCTCTGGCAGGGGCTGTACCATCCCCGTCATGAAACGCCCTTCACCACTCTCGATGAATATCTGAAGTGGTATGGCCCGCTGATGCCTTTGACCGTTGGCATAATCTTTTCGCGTACCTACTGGGCCAACGGTGATCTGGCCCTCGTCAATGCCCTCATCGCAGAGCTGGAAAAGCAGTTCTCTGTTCTCCCCGTATTTTGCTTCGGCATGGGAGATGAGGATCTGGGCGCCTGGTCCAGCGGCCAGGCATCAGAAGCGTTCTTCCTCGGCAGGGTCGATGCCATAATCAACCTTCAGCCCATCTTCCGCACCAAAAATCTGGAGGATGCCGTTGGTCATCTCGCAAAGCTGGACGTCCCAGTATTTCATCCCCTCACCGTCTATCATAAGACGGAAGAGGACTGGCAGAAGGACGTACACGGCCTCTCCAGCAGCGAGGTGGGGTGGTCTGTGGCCATGCCGGAGTTCGAGGGGATCATTGAGCCTCTGATAATTGGCGTGACCGATAAATCGGTTTCAGATGGCGCTCTGATAGAAAGGCGTGTCCCTCTTGACGAAAGGGTCTCCAAGGTCTGCAGGCGCGTCTCTGCCTGGATCTCTCTCCGAAAGAAGCCCGCTGCGGAGAGACGGGTGGCCTTCATTCTGCACAACAACCCCTGCGTATCTGTGGAGGCCTCCGTGGGAGGGGGGGCCCATCTCGACACCCTGGAGAGCGTGGCCCGCATCATGAACCATATGGTCGAGACGGGCTACAATCTGGAGAATCCTCCTACCCCTCTCCAAGATCTA
>DAQG01000103.1 GCA_002502785.1 Methanothrix harundinacea
TCCATAAGGTCAGTGTTGCCGCCCGAAGAACCGAGGATCGAGACTGCCTTTGCAGGATTGCCGATCTTGCCAAGTTAGGACAAATAATCGGTGAGGAGCTTGGAGACGAGAACAACCGCCGGAAGTTTGCTATTCTAGCTGAAGACCTTTCGGGGGAGACGCCATAGCTTTTGGTGATTCGTACTCGTAGAGGAAAGGGAGTAAATCTGGGTTAATTAGGACACGCTGTGCCATAAGCGTCCAATATATCCAATGCCTTGGAAGGGGTGCCAGAGGGTGTACACCTTTTCCCTGCGCAGGAATGCATAACCACTCCTCTAGGTTGAAACGGCAAAACTTACAGTCGAGGGTCTCGGGGAGCGCAGGGCGGAGGCCTGCCCCAGAGGTCTTGTCTATTCCTGCGAATAGAATAATCAGCTCCCCTCTAATGTTTCGACGTCTCGATTTAAAATATGGTCGAGTAAGCCATGCTGCCACATTCAAGTTTGAAGGCGACGATAACCCTGTCTCTTCCCTCAACTCCCGCAACGCTGCCTGGCTTGGCATCTCCTCGGAGGCAACAGCACCACCAGGAAGGGTCCATGGTAAGCCGCCGATTGCGTCTTGGGCATACCTGCCCAGCTTGGTCATTAGAACCTTCTCTAAAGTGGGGTCAAAAATTGCGATAAACGATCCCAGCCGCCAACCTCGCATGGAGATGAAGCTAACGGCGGCTGCGTTGATATCATCGACGCTTTTTTGATTGATGTGAGTGATATAGTTCATCGAGATCGTCCAGATTATATCGACGTCAGGCGGAATTGCCATTCAAACTTTTTATATATTATGTGGCTAAAAGGTATGTTGATGTATATCTTTAAGCATAGTTTATCGAAAAAGGATAGGATGATAGGCTATCCTAGTTCGGAAATTAGCGTTTCTTTTTTTCTTCTTTCCTAGCATGATCCCATCCAGCTTTGTAAGCATCTTTCTCTCCACTGGTTGGGTTCCATCTACATTTGCCGCCACCAGTAAGGGTATCAATAACTCCGGGCCGATCTTTCATCTCTCTTTTCGAATCGCTGTATCCATCCCAAAATGCCTTTTCTCCCTTGTTTTTGTTGTCTTTGGCCATAGTAGCCTGACAGTCAATGTTCTCATATAAAGATTTCGTACGTGTTTAACTATCAAAAATAACCATCATTAAACCCAGTTTATGATGTAACACATAACTAATTCCAGAGAGGAGGCAAATTCTGTAAAAATTAGCTATCATATTTTGTAGAAATACGTGTTTTTCGACCAACATCCTACAATTGATTCTGGGGAAGCTGAACATATGCACGAGAATCAATATAGAAAACTTGAACACCTTTCCGAAAAAAATCACCGGCAGAGACTGCCCCCGATTTCGTCTCGTCGGCCACGCTCCCTTCGCCCCCTCACTTCGTCGAGACGATCTTTATGACGTCCCCAGCCTTCAGCTCGTGCTTCTCCCCGAGCCTCCTCTTCGACCTCCCATCCAGGGCGAAGAGGAAGCTGTCCCCGATGTCGGTGTGAATCCGATAGGCGAGGTCCTTCGTCGTCGAGCCCTTCTTCATCAGGTAGGCGTCCGGTAGGACGACACCGTTCCGATCGGTCCACTTCCCCTCGTCCTCCACCGGGAATACCGGTATGTAATCGAGAAGCTCGAAGACCGCCCGATCGATGCACTCCTGGACCCCCGTTCCTCCCATCCCTTTTAGGATCGCGCGGATTTTTTCAAGCCCCGCTTTCTGGGGGCCGGAGAGGTCCTTTACGAGCTCGAAGTCTTGGTCGCCGGGGCGGTATTTGATGGCGCCGCTTTTGTCCGCCATCCTCAGGGCCACCTCGGCTGCGGCGCTCGTCGGGACGACGATCTCGTCCAAGGCCTTCAGGCGCTCGACGAACTCGGGGGGCGCAACGTCCACCTTGTTGGCTGCGATGATCATCGGCTTGCTTGCATCTCGGAGTAGCTCTGCAAACCTCTTCATCTCCTCCTCGCCCCACTTCGTCGGATCGCCCTTCATCACCGAGAGCGCCCACCTCACGTGCTGGTCTGTGACCCCGGCTCCTGCGAGCTGCTCGGCGATGAGGGGCTCGATCTTGATCCCCTCGGCCCGGACCCGCCTCATCAGCCTCTCCCAGTTCCGGTTGAGGATGCCGTAAAGCCACATCCCGATCTCGCGCTTCAGAAACTCCACGTCTGACATGGGGTCGTAGTTTCCGACGCCGACGGGGTTACCCTCCGCGTCGGCGGATCCCGAGGCGTCCAGGACGTGGATGACGGCTTCGGCGACCCGAAGGCTGTCGAGAAACTCGTTTCCCAGGCCCTTTCCCAGGTGAGCGTCGGGGACGAGCCCCGCCACGTCGATCAGCTCCACGGGGACGTACCTCACCCCGTCCCTGCACTTGCCGCACTCTGTCCCAGTCTCACGACAGGGGCAGGGTACCCTTACAGAGGACACCCCGTGGTTCGCATCGATCGTGGTGAAGGGGTAGTTTGCTATCTCCACCTCGGCAAGGGTCGCCGCCTTGAAGAAGGTGGACTTGCCGGCGTTAGGCTTTCCAGCCAGCCCCACTGATAACATGGGATACCATCCTGGTCTTCTGATCTACAGCTGATTTCAAGCCCGTCGTTTTTCGGGCTTGCTTCATCTCCCTCTATTCATCTCCTTATGTTCACGGGAACGCCGCGCCCGAGGAGCTCCGCGGTCTTGGCCGTGAACCGCTCCTCCTTCCCCTTGGCGAGCCTCCCGGCGAGGGCGAGCCCCTTCTCAGAGACGGCCGCCTCCTCGATGGCTCCCGCCTTGAGGGCCTCCTCGTAGACTTTGGCGCCAGCGTCGGTCCTGGGCAGAACCGTCGACCAGCCCGACTTCGACCCGACAGACCCGACGGATATGTCGGCGAGCTCGGCGGAGAAGTCGAAGCAGGGACCGCACCCCTTCCAGACGTAATCGTCGGTCTGGTCGATGGGGACCTCTTTCACCTGGTCGCCGGAGAGGACCCTGAACATCCCCTTCTGGATCTCGAACTTATCGACATCCTCGGGCGAAAGGCCGAAGGAGCCCTGGACGAGTTCGGGGAAGAGCCGCTCGTACTCGAAGTTCTCCATGCAGAAGAGACCCACCAGGAGGGCGATCTTCTTCTGGCCGAACTGGTAGGGCTCCTCCAGAAGCTGAACCTTCCTCAGCGCCTGGATCTGGCAGGGGGTGCCGACGAAGCCGATCTTTTTGAACCCCTGGTCCATCGCCATCTGGACCCCGGTGACGCTGGGGGTGATGGTGTACTTCGTCCCGGCGGCCGCGGCGATCTCCTCGGCGGTAGTCGCGATCTTGGGGACGCCCCTCCACTTCTCGTCCCTCCCGGTGACGACGGCGCAGTCGATGACGCCGGACTCCAGTGCTCGGATGAGCAGAGCGGTGGCGACGCCACCGTCCTGGGCCCTGACGCCGGAACTCTTGATCCTGGCGGATGCGGCCTTCTTGTAAATGCCCAAGGGCTCATCCTCCTTTCTCTCCCTACCGAAGATCCGCTTCTCCATCCTCGGCATGTCCAGCATGGTCCGAGGACAGTAGGCGTAGCAGAGGCCGCAGAGGGGGTCGTAGTCGATGAGCTCCGGCCTGTTACCCTCTTTGTCGATCTTGGGACAGAAGGCGATGCAGTTTCCGCAGTAACAGCAGAGCTCCTTCTTGATGACGTCGTGCTCAAGCTCACCAAATCCGTACTCCAGATATGATGGCTCGGGATACTTCTCCTTGGCAGCCATGATCATCTCTCCAAAAGCTAGGTGCGTAGATAGCGGCCAATTAGCCTAAAGCTTTTATGGTATATCGGGGCGAGTTTGGTCATGATCCTGGGCCTTGACGTGGGCGGAGCAAATACCAAAGCCGCCAGTTCCGACGGTTTGTTCACAATGATTGAGTACCTCCCTCTCTGGAAGGAGGCCCCCCTGAAGCCGCTCCTCCGCAGGATCTCCAATGAAGCAAAGCCCGAGGCCCTCGGCGTCGTCATGACCGGCGAGCTGGCCGACTGCTTCTCTGATAAAAGGTCCGGCATCGTCCAAATCAAGGAGGCTGTCGAGCGGTCCTTCTCGTGTCCCGTCAAGTTCTGGGGCGTCGACGGCTTTCGGTGGCGCGACCTCAGCGACCTCGCCGCCGCCAACTGGTCCGCCTCGGCAAGCCTCGTCTCCGAGGAGATCGGAGACTGCATCTTCGTCGACATGGGCTCAACGACAACAGACCTGATACCGATAAAAGATGGGCCCAAGGCCGCCAAAACCGACTTCGAGCGGCTGGCGAAGGGAGAGCTGATCTACTCCGGCCTTCTGAGGACGAACTTGGCCGCCCTTCTCCGATATGTGGAGATCGGGGGGAGGAGGGTCCCCCTCTCTTCAGAGCTCTTCGCCATCGCCGCCGACGCCCATCTCATCCTCGGCGAAATCGCCGAGGGCGATTACACCGTCGAGGCCCCCGACGGCGGCGGAAAAGATCGGATCTCGGCCGGAAGGAGGCTCGCTCGGACCGTCTGCGCCGACCCTGAGGAGATCGGTTCTGAAGGGGTCTTCGAGATCGCCCGCCAGGCGAGATACCGACAGACGAGGCTCCTGACGGAGGGGATTGGCAGATTGGCGGAAAGGCACGCCCTCAATCTCGTCATCGCCGCCGGGATCGGCGAGGTTTTGATCGAAGAGGCCGCCCACGACCTCAACCTCGAATGCGTCAGGCTTTCGGAGAGGTACGATTCCGCGGTCTCAGACGTCTTTCCGGCTTACGCCGTCGCGCGCCTTCTGGAGATGGAGCCGTCGGGCTGAAATAAGCGGAGGCTGTCTAGCCTCCAAATCCATGGGCGAGGTAGGGGGCGACGATTATGAAGATCAGAGATGAGAAGATCAGCCAGGCCATCACCGCCACCACGGCTCTCGTCATCCTCTCAGCCCTGGCATCGCTCTTGAAGATCGCCGCAAACCCCATGTGGAGCATGTCCCTGAAGATGTGGCCTCCGTCCAGGGGCACCGCCGGAAGGCAGTTGAAGAGGCCTGCGTAAAGGTTGATCAGCCCGACCCAGAAGAGGAAGTTTGCGATCCAGAAGATCTTTCCTCCCAGGGGCTCGGCCCAGCCCGAGGGCTCGAATAGCTGGGTGATCCAGCCCGAAAAGCCGGGAAATCCCATCTCCGTGAAGCCGGGAATACCAGAGAAGGGAAGGCCCATGAGGGAGAGGATGCCAACAAGGCCGGACCGCGGCATCTCCTGGAGGGCTGCGAGGAAGGCCCCTCCGGGAAACTCCTGGAAGGTGGCTCCGTCCAAGTAGACGGCGTTCGCCGAGACGCCGGAGAACCCTACTCCTATGAACCCCGTCCCAGACCCGTCGGGGTTGGCGGTGAGGGTGACGTTGTAATCGCCCCTGTTTGTCCCGATGGTGACGGTCTGCCCCTCGCGGGTTGTGTTCATGGATGACCTGAAGGATTCCCAGTCCGGAGTCGCATCGCCGTCGATCTCGGAGATGGTGACCCCAGGCTGCATCCCCGCCGCCTCGGCTGGAGACCCTTCGAAGACGTAGGATACTACGACGCCCCGTCGGATGGGCCCTTCAAGCTCTAGGTCCACCACTTCCTCGCCCCGGAGTAGCTTGAGTTTTTCCGGCCCCTCTTTGCCTGCCGCCATTATTAGATCCTCGATATTCCCGATCCTCGTGCCGTCGGCCAAAAGGACGATCATCTGACTCTCAAAGCCGGCGAGGCCTGCCGCAGAATCAGGGACCACATCCACCACCACGACCCTATCCACGGGCGCGATGGCCCCGATCACCGGCCCGAAGAAGAGGGCGAGGGCCAGGGCCGCCACAACGAAGTTCGCAATGACCCCCGCCGAAAGGATCCGAACCCTAGCGGCCCGGGACGCCTTCGCTTTCTTATTTTCCGACCCAAAGAGCTCCTCCTCGTCCGGCTCGACGAAGGCGGCCACTGGGGCTGCGAGGAGTGCGATCCCCATCGACTTGACCCTGATCCCCTCGGCCCTGCAGAGGATTCCGTGACTGAACTCGTGAACCGCCATCGTCACGAAGAGGGCGATCCACCCCCACCAGAGGGGTATGAACTGGTTAATCCCCGGAATCAGAAGGACGTTTCTCGGGGCTGTGTAGACGCTCGGCTCCGGAGGCGACTGCATAACCGCAAAGGTCATCAAAAGGAAGAAGGCGAGAAAGGAGAACATCCCCAGAACGACCAGGGGAATCCCGGCGGCGATCGCCATTTTCCAGAACCTCTTAGGGCTGCTGAGCCTGTCAATGAGAGAAAGCCACCTCGTTGTCCTGATCATGATCACAGGACCCCAGTTCCCCAGGTTCAGGCCCTTCAGGCTCTTCACCCTGCTCAGTCTTTTGGCCAGGACCCAGTGGATGTTCAAAGCCAGGATCGCGATCAAAAACCAGTCGAAGAGGGTCGGCTCCGGGATGAGGGAAAAGTCCAAAGGTTTGTCCTCCTGTATTCGAATTCTGTGAATTCGTTCCGATTTTGATAAGGCATATATAATCTCATGGCAGATCGACGGCCGTGAAGCACAAGGCCCGCAAGACGTTGAGGATCGAAAATGGCGAGATCTTCGAGATCGAAGAGCAGATGCCAAAAGAGGTCGAGCTGGAGATATTCGCAAACGGCGACCTCTTTGCAAAAGCGACCCTCACCCCATCCCAGGAGATGGAGTTTGTGGCAGGCCACCTCTGGCATCGGGGGCTGATAGAGGACCCTTCCCAGATATTCTCCCTTAAGGTCGAGGGGAGCAAGGCCTGGGCGGAGATCAAACCCCTGTCCGAAAAGGCTCAGGGGACAGAGACCTTCGGGGAGGCCGATTGGACCGTCAGGTCCGATTGGATACTCGAAAACCTCCTCGCCACCCTCGACTCGGACCTCTACAAGATGACCGGTGGGACTCATACGTCCTCCCTCTGCCGGGGAGACGCGATCCTCGCCACCGCTGAAGACGTCGGCCGGCTCAACACCCTGGACAAGGCCTTCGGCTGGGGCATCCTCAGAGGGCTCGACCTCGGGGGCTGTTACGTCGTCACCTCCGGCAGGATAACGAGCCATACCATCGAGAAGGTGGGCAGGTTCGGCGTTCCCCTCATCGCCTCCAAGGGGGCGGTCACCACCCTCGCCGTGGAGATGGCCGCAAAGAGGGGCATGACCCTGGTGGGCTTCGCCCGAAAGACCAGGATGAACGTCTACGTCGGTGGGGATAGGGTCACCCTGGATTGATCAGATGTCGCCGATGCTTGAACCGACGAGCTCCTGGTTCTTCTTCTCCAGGTAGCCGTAGACGGCTCCGTGGGGCGCACCGTCCATCAGCATCTCGATGGCGGTTCTTGCGATCCGGATCTGGTCAGGGTTTCCGATGATTCCGACGGTCTTGCCGTACACCGAGATCCCGACCCCCGTCAGCTTCTCGGTGATCTCTCGGGTCCTGCCGTCTTTGCCGATTATCCTTCCCTTTATCCGGGCCATGTCGCTTTTGGTGTTGCAGACCCGCGAAAGGTCTATTACGTCCAGCATCAGGATCTCGTCTTCCAGAAGCGCATAGGCCCTCTCGGGGGAGAATCCCCGGCCTATCGCCCTGACGACGTCGGCTAGGCGCATCGCCATGATCGGGTCCTCTCCGGCGACGATCTCAACGGCACCGGTGTCGCTGTCGATCACCAGCTCTGCGCCGGTCTTCTCCTCGAGCATACCCTTAACCGATCCTGTGGGACCCACCAGAACCCCTATTCGATCTGCTGGAATCTTGATGTGCAAAAATATCAGTCTCCGCGAAAATGTTTAGTGATAATTGCGATTCGTGATCATTCCGATTATAGAAAAGTCAGCCAGCCTTTCCGGCTCTGATCTTCTCTTTGATGGCCTCCTCGGAGCCGACAGCGTACTTCTTTTTGAAGTAGCGAGCGAGGTTTGATATGTCCCTTTCCAAAAAGCTCCTGGCCATCGGGTGTTCCAGGGTCACCGACTGGCCCATATCGATGATCACCGGCTCTCCTTCGTGATAGAGTATGTTAAACTCGCTCAGGTCGGCATGTACCAGGTTCGCCTTGTTGTAGAGGAGAGATATGTACTCGGTGATCTTCTCAAAGGCCAGCTCCGCTTCTTTCGGCTCCAGGGTCACGTCCTTGAGCTGGGGCGCTGGAGTCTCCACATCACCCACCATCTCCATGACGAGGATGTTCTCCCTCATGACGATGGGATGAGGCACCTTCACCCCCACCTCTTCAGCCCGCCTGAGATTTCGAAACTCCTTTCTCGTCCAGGCGGCGATGATCGCTCTCTTGGTGCCCTTGATGCTCCCAAACCGGGGATCTCCGAGGAGGTAGTTTTGCATGGCCTTGAAGTTGCTTGTATTTATGCGGTAAATCTTGACGGCGAGGTCCTTCTCGTCTTCTCCCTTGGCGCGAAATATGTTGGCTTCCTTGCCGGTGCTCACCGCCCCGCCGAGGGAGGAGATCACGCCTTTGCTCGCAAGGGCGTACAAGTCCATCAGGACGCGCCGGTCGAAGACCTCGTCTAAGACCTTGAAATCGTCAGAATCTTTGATGCGCTCACGCATCAGGTCGATCTTCGCCTCGAACTGTCTCTGCTTCTTGGATTCCTCGGTCATGGCTACCTTTTGAGGTACCCTTTTCGCACGAGGTAATCAACCTGGGGGCCGGTATACCTCCATACGACGTCGGCCTTTTCGTCCTGAAACTCCCATGGGACCACGATGACCACGTCGCCTTCCCGGATCCAGATCCTCTTCTTCATCTTGCCAGGTATTCTCGCCATCCTCTCTTGACCATCGAGACACCTAACCCTCAGTCTGTTCGATCCTAGCAGGCTCTCCACGAATCCAAACACCTCTCTATCATACGCTCGCGGGAGGCGGACTCTGGTTACGACCTCCGGACCTTGTGCATTCCGTTTCCTTTTTGTACTTGCATAATTAGCCAGTATATCACCTCTGGGGACGAATCAAGCTTCAAATCCGACATTTCGGGGCGGATAACCTGAAGTTCGCTCAGCAGTGTAAATGGCCGGGTATGATAATTAAAGGTTGTGACCAAAAGAGATGATGGGCCCGACGCGATTCGAACGCGTGATCCCCGCCGTGTGAAGGCGATGTCATAACCACCTAGACCACGGGCCCTCAATCCCTCCCACGACGTCATGCATATTAGTATTTTTCCTCACACTCCAGCCCGGCCAACAGACCGAAAAGACCCTCGGAGAGGACCTTTTAAATAGTAACTCGATAAGGTGATGGAGATGGATTTGTGCCGATCGCTCTTGGCCCCCGAGTCGCCCGATCTCTTAAGATTCTTTTATGAGAGGGTCTTAAAGAGGGAAGCGTTGAGGGACGGAGTTCCCGAGCACGTTGCGATCATCCAGGATGGAAATCGCCGATACGCCAGGGTGAAAGGCGTCTCCAGCTTTGACGGACACAGCCGGGGTGCCGAGACGACGGAGATGGTGGCCGACTGGTGTCTGGAGCTCGGAATAAAGCACCTCTCAGTCTACACCTTCTCCACTGAGAACTTCGACCGGGACGAGGCCGAGAAGGAGTACCTCTTCGAGCTGATCGAGCGGAAGCTTCTGGAGCTCGCCGTATCGGAGAAGGTGCACAAAAACCGAATCCGGGTGAGGGCCATCGGCAGGATCGGCCTCTTGCCGCCCCATCTGCAGGAGGCGATCCGGAAAGTGGAGGCTGCAACCAGCGGCTACGAGGGGATGCAGTTCAATCTGGCCCTCGCCTACGGCGGCAAAAGCGAGATCGCAGATGCTGCGAGATCTCTTGCCCTGGAGGTGAAAGAAGGACGTCTCGATCCTCGGGACCTGAACGAGGATTCGGTGGCGTGCCACCTCTACCCTATCGGCAGCCAGCCCCTCCCTCGGGTGGACCTGATAATAAGGACCGGCGGCGAGGTCCGGACCTCAAACTTCCTGCCCTGGCAGGCGAACGGGAGCAGTTGTCCCGTCCACTTCTGCGCACCTTACTGGCCGGAGTTCAGTCGGGTCGAGTTTTTCAGGGCGGTAAGGGCTTTCCAGACCTGCCGGGGACGGCGGGCGGCCTCAAATCAATAGGCTTAATTACCATAACCATCCTACTCGCCATCGTGTCCCGATAGGGTAGTGGATATCCTAGAGGCCTGCGGAGCACGACTTGCGCAGAGAGCCTCAGACCCGGGTTCGAGTCCCGGTCGGGACGTACTTTCTCAACAAATCGTCGGATGCTTGGTTTTTATGGTTCTGGATAGCCTTGGTGGATCGTTGAGGGGAGCGCTGAAGAAGATCGCTTCCGCCAGCAGGATAGATAAGCAGGTCGTCGACGAAGCGGTACGGGAGATCCAGCGGGCTCTCCTCCAGGCCGACGTCAACGTCAAGCTGGTGATGAATCTCTCAAACCGGATCAGGGATCGGGCCCTTTCCGAGAAGCCCGCCCCCGGCATGAACCCAAGAGAGCATGTCATCAACATCGTCTATCAGGAGCTGATAAACCTCGTCGGGAAGAGCTCCCCGGTCTCCCTCGAGAAGCAGACGATTATGCTCGTCGGCCTTCAGGGGAGCGGCAAGACCACCACCGCGGCGAAGCTCGCCACTTTTTTCCAGAGGAAGGGGCTGCGGTCGGCGGTGGTCTGCGCCGACACCTTCAGGGCCGGAGCCTACGACCAGCTCAAGGCCCTCTGCGAAAAGCAGGGCGTATTCTTCTACGGCGAGAAGGGGAACCCCGACGCCCCGGCCGTCGCCAGGAAGGGGCTTGAGGCATCCAAAAAGTACGACGTTCAGATCGTGGATACCGCGGGCAGGCACGCTCTCGAGGACGACCTAATCCAGGAGATGGTGGACATCGACACCGTGGTTCACGCCGACCACAAGCTCCTGGTGATGGACGCCGCCCTCGGCCAGCAGGCGAGCGAGCAGGCGAAGGCCTTCAACAAGGCCGTTGGAATAACGGGCGTCATCATAACAAAGCTCGACGGGACCGCCAAGGGTGGCGGCGCCATGTCCGCCGTCGCCGAGACGAACTCCTCGGTCGCCTTCATCGGGGTCGGCGAGACTCCAAACGATCTGGAAAGGTTCGAGGCAGACCGGTTCATATCTCGACTACTCGGCATGGGCGACATCAAGACCCTGATCGAACGGGCCCAGGAGACGCAGGTCGAGGAGGAGATGGACGTCGAGGCCCTGATGCGGGGCAAGTTCACCCTCAAAGACATGTGCAAGCAGATGGAGGCTATCAACAAGATGGGCCCCCTGAAGCAGATCATGCAGATGCTGCCCCTGGGCGGGATGGGGCTTGACATCTCCGACAAGGAGTACCAGATCACAAAAGACCGGCTCGACAAGTACAGGGTGATCATGTCCTCCATGACCGAGGCGGAGCTTGAGGAGCCTAAGATCATAACCGCCTCAAGGATAAAGCGAATCTCCAGGGGGAGCGGGACCTCGCCGGAGCTGGTGAGGGAGCTATTAAAGTCTCACAAGGCGATGCAAAAGGCCATCAAGGGCATGCGGGGCATGAACAAGATGGGCATGAAGAAGATGATGAAGAAGTTCGGCCCCATGATGGGCGGCGGGATGTAAGGCATCACAACAATATGCCTATTCTCATGATTATTGGGGAATAATACATATAGGGTTGATACCTTGAAAGAACGTTTCGCTGGTTACTATAGACCAACAGATGAAGAATTTAATAAAATTTGGAGTTCTTGTTATTTCGTTCTAGATACGAATATACTTTTGGATTTATATGAATATACTCCGAAAACTAGGGAAGATTTTATTGAAGTATTAAATAAACTATCAGACATGTTGTGGGTACCTTATCAGGTTGCTTTAGAATATCAAAGAAGGCGTTTGGATACCATCAGCAATCATGAAGAAGTGTACGAAGACATTAAACGAATTCGCAGCCGATTCAAAAAAAGTTCTGGATTGACTAAAGACGAATTTATCATAAAAATAGATAAAATGTTGGAAGACATAGAGACGCAATTAGCAGTAGAATTTAGTGATTATCCGAAAATATCAGGTGAAGATAAAATTAGAGACGAAATAACATCATTATTAAATGGCAAAGTGGGAGAATGCTACGACAATATTAAGTTGAAGGAAATTTACAAAGAAGGAGAAACGAGATACGAAGAAAGAACACCTCCGGGATATAAGGACGGAAAAGGACATTATGGGGATCTTGTGATATGGCTCCAAATAATCGATAAGTCTAAGCATGATCAAAAGCCAATCATCCTGGTCACTGATGATAGAAAAGAAGATTGGTGGTGGATACACAAAGGTCAAACCATAGACCCTCGTCCGGAATTGATTCAAGAATTTAAATCTAAAACGGAAAACCAGCAATTTTACATGTATAAACCTGATAAGTTTCTTGAACATGCAAGAGATTTCCTCCGCTTAGAAATTGAACAAGACATAATCGAAGAAGTTGGGGCCGTGAGTTTGGCATCGCGTAAAACTGAGCAATATGCTCAGATTGCAAATATCATGAAAGGCGTGGAGATTAACAAGCTATATATAGATCAAACAATTGATACAATAAATAAGATTAATAATAATTATATAAATGCTATTAATTCAATAGCACCTGCGATAATTGCGGCAAATCGTGCAGGAGAGCGATTAGCAGAAATGAAAAAATTCGCAGAATTGACGAGGAATATAACCAACAATAATATGCGTATAATTCAATCAGCTACTAGAGCAAAATCTATGAGTTTCGATGAGTATGAGTCCTCTAGCGAAGAAAATGAAAATGAATTGAATGATGAATTATAAGATTTATCCTAATTTTGAGGCAGTATAATTTTAAATTTAAAGATGCCTGAACGTAAAAATTACAAAGGGATTTTTCTCTACGAAATTAGGCGTTTTTAAAAGCCCGCTCCAAACCTATTTAACAGAGGAAGGGGCTTTTGCGCGGGAAATGACTGAGTGGGAGTCGGACCTCACGGGCTCTTTCAGCAGCTACCTCTCGCCGGGCTGCCGGATCTGCCGCCAGGGCGCATCCCTGGTATTATTCGTCACCGGCGTCTGCGAGAGGGACTGCTTCTATTGCCCTCTCTCAGAGGAGCGGCGCGGGAGAGACGTCGTCTACGCCAACGAGCGGCGGGTGAGGTCCGACCTAGAGATCATCGAGGAGGCGAAGGCCATCGGCGCCCTGGGGACGGGGATCACAGGGGGAGAGCCCCTCCTCAAGAGGGATTTTGTTGAGAGGTCGATCCGGTCCCTGAAGCGGGAGTTTGGGGGGGACCACCACATCCATCTCTACACCGGGGCGAGGCCCGGACCCTCCTCCCTCCGGGACCTGGTCGAGGCGGGGCTCGACGAGATCAGGTTCCACCCGCCGACGTCGAAGTGGTCGGAACCGCGGTGGCTCAGCAAGGCGCTGCGGGACGCGAAGTCTGCAGGGCTCCTGGTGGGGGTCGAGATCCCCGCCATCGGCCCCGCCCCCGGCGTCGTCGAGGCGGTTTTGAAAAATGATGCATTCCTGAACCTGAACGAGCTTGAGTTCTCCGAGACGAACCAGCTGGCCCTTCGGGGCCTCGGGTTCAGGTCGGAGGAGTTGGGCTGCGGCGCCGTCGGGAGCGAGTCTGTGGCAAGAGAGCACTTCAAGGTTGAAGGGCTTCGGGTCCACTACTGCTCTTCGGCCTTCAAGGACGCAGTCCAGCTGCGGGAAAGGCTGAAGCGGCGGGCGGAGAGGACGGCCCGCCCCTTTGACCTCCCCACCGAGGACGGAACCCTGATCTGCGGCGTGATCCTGCCCTCCGACCAGACGGGCGGGGCCGATGGCTTAGGCCTCGCCCCGGCCGTCGAGAGGCTGAAGAGGTTGGGGGTGCCCAAAGAGATGTACACGCTATCCGATGGCAGGATCGAGATCGCAGGCTGGATCCTGGAAGACATCGTCTCGTATCTCGAGGATACGGGGTGCCGGCTGGCCCTGGAGGAGAGGTACCCGATCGAGGGCGGGCCAGTGGTGGAGAGAATACCTTTATAAATCCATAGCTGCAAATGTAGGGGCGGTGAGCTTACAGGATGGAGGCTAGCGTTCGAAAACATGAGGATCAGATCCGTGAGCGCCTGAAAAATTACCTCAAGCGCGACGGAATGGGCATCCGGAAGGCTGTCCTGAAGCTGTTCTTGCATGACAGGTCTTACACCACTGAGGAAGTTTACACTTATCTGGACAAGGAGGGTTTCGACGTCAGCTATCGGGGCGTCTCGGCGATGGTGGGCCTCATGAACACCAGGCTCGGCATCCTCAGCATCGACGTTTCGGGCGACCACAACGTCTACTCTCTCAAACCCGATCACAAGGTGATCGTCAGCTCGGTTCTCGACAGCTATTGATCTTTTTCAATTGGGCGGCTCCCCCCGCTTCATCCTTCTGAGATATTTCTTGAGGGCATAGTCTGAGAGGAGGTTTATCCCTCGGAGGGCCAGATGCTGGCTCAACCCCGCCGTCATCCTCTCGCTGTAATACCGATGCAGCGATTTAAGGTGGCGCAAATTGTACTCGAGACACGTTCCCACAAGCTCCCAGTGCTCGGGCCTCGCCCTATCTTTTCCAAAGCCCCTGGCGTTTCCTAGACGCGTCTCTCCGATCGGGGTGAAGAAAAGGGGCAGCATCAATCCAACGTTCTCTTTCAGCGACTCGACCAGCTCCGTCGTAAGAACAACATCCTCCTCCGTCTCGCCGGGCAGGCCCAAAACGAGGCTGGCCACCGGAAGCCAAGACTGGTCGCTGAATAGGCCGTAGCACTCTTTCACGATCTCGGGCCAGATCTCCAGGGGCGCTGGCTTCGTCTTGTTCTTCATGTGCTTTGCAAGAAGCCTGGGGCTACCCGTCTCGATCCCGATCCAGGCCGACATGTACTTCTGATCGGTCCCGATCCCCACGATCTCGGTGATCTCCACAAGAAGGTCCTGATGGTGGTAGACCGATGCCAGGCTCATGTGGGATACGTCCACGGTCCTGGGCCCCAGGTCCTTCACCCTTCTCACGAGGTCGAGTAGCATCTCTCTGTTTGGCTCCGACCCAGCGGAGCCGTACTGGAAAGCGTCCTCGGAGTGGAGAATAAGGTCCAATTGCCCCGCCCTGATGTTCACCTCGGCGTCCTTCAGTATATTGGATATGGGCCGATGCCGAGGCCTTCTCATGGTCGGCGAGCAGAACGAGCACCCTCGCCAGCAGCCTCGTCCGATCTCGACGATCCCGCCGACGGTGGCGCCCATGTTGACGGGGATCTCGTCACCAGGTACGATCTCGCCTTCGATCTCTCCACCGACGTCCTCTCCGGCAACGATCTTTCTGCAGATCGAAGGGAAGGTCCTCTCCCCCTCGCCCAGGTAGATCAGGTCGACTCCTACGTCCTCGCCCCGGAGTTCCCAGGAGCCGTTGCCGCCGATGACGACCTTTGGCTTGTGCTCTTTGATGAGGGGATGGCCCACCAGCTCAAGAAACTTCGTCCTGTTGTAGGGCGCGCCCCTACCTATCATCTCCTCGATCTCCCGGATGGCGATCTTTCCCATGGGGTCGTCGTGGGTTATCCCCACGATCTCGGTATCGGGTCCTATGGCCTTGTCGAGATGATCGGGATGGGCGACGATCACCTCGTCGCGTCTGAATCCCGCCTCCAGAAGGGCGGCCTCCACCTTTCTCATGCCGCAGGGAGCGAGTATGGCGGAGCCGTCGGGGGCAGCCTCGACGGGCGGGCAGAAGAGCCACCGAAATATCCTCTCGGAGATCATCGATGCCGGGAGTATCGCCGCAAATCCGAGCATCACACCCCCGTTGTAGTTGCTCATCATGGTGGCGTCGCTGGTGAGGACTATCCTTTTGCCTGACATCTGCCGACATCATCGCAGTGATCACAGATAACGGTGTTGAGCCAACCGACATCCCACAAGCCTTTAATACATCACGCATTCAGATTGGAGGTTTGTGCAGGAGAAATCGTTGTCGGAGATCAACGAACGCATCCGGGACGGCAGCGTTCGGGTGGTCACTGCGGAGGAGATGCCGGACCTGGTAGACGAGCTTGGCACCGTTGGTGCGGTGCGCGAGGTGGACGTCGTCACCACCGGCACCTTCGGAGCCATGTGCTCGTCCGGTGTCTTTCTCAACACCGGCCACAGCGATCCGCCGATAAAGATCTCCAAGGCCTGGCTGAACAACGTGGAGGCTTACGGTGGGATCGCCGCCGTCGACCTCTTTTTGGGAGCCACCCAGCCGTCCGAGGACCGGGGGAACGAGTACGGCGGAGCCCACGTGATGGAAGACCTGATCATGGGCAGAGAGGTCGAGCTTCGGGCCCAGGGCGCTGTCACCGACTGCTATCCGCGTTTCGACCTGGAGACGACCCTCAGGCTTGAGGACTTCAACCAGGCTACCATGGTCAACCCCCGAAACTCCTACGAGAGGTATGCGGCGGCCGCAAACTCGACGGATAGGACGATGCACACCTACATGGGGACGCTCCTTCCCCGCTACGGTAACGTGAGCTACAGCGGGGCCGGGGCCCTCTCGCCGATACCAAACGACCCGGACTTCGAGTACATAGGCGTCGGCACCAGAATATTTCTCTGCGGTGCCCAGGGCTTCATCGTGGGGTCGGGAACCCAGCACCTGCCTCAAGAGGGTTTCTCGACCCTGATGGTGAAGGGCGATCTGAAGGAGATGAATAACGAGTTTCTGAGGGCTGCCACCTTCCAGGACTACGGACCAAGCCTCTACGTCGGCCTCGGGGTGCCGATACCGGTCCTCAATGAGAGGATCGCAAAAAAGACGGCCGTCAGGGACCGGGAGATCGTAACCGAGATCGTGGACTACGGCGTCCCGAGGCGTGGCCGCCCCACGGTCAGGAAGGTGAACTACGAGCAGCTCTACTCCGGGTTTGTCGAGATCGATGGGAACGAGGTGAAGACATCGGCCCTATCGAGCCGTCACGTCGCAAGAAAGGTGGCGCGCGCCCTCGGCGATTCGATCAAGAAGGGCGAGTTCCTCCTATCGGCGTCTGTAGAGCCAATCCCGTCCGTCGGCAAAAGCAGCCCCATGAAGCAGACCAAGGAGTTCCTCCTGGTGGGGGACGTCATGAGCCCCAAGGTTGTTACGGTCCGCGAGGAGATCAGCATAAAGGAGGCGGCCCAGATGATCATCGGCGGAACCTTCGACCACCTGCCGGTCGTCTCGGCTGAGGAGAAGCTGATCGGGATGGTCACAGCCTGGGACATATCCAAGGCTGTGGCCAGCGACAAGACCTCCCACATATCCGACATGATGACGAGAAAGGTCTTCATAGCAAGCCCCGACGAGCCATTGGAGCTGGCGGCGCGAAAGCTCGACCACCACAAGATATCGGCCCTGCCGGTGGTGGACAAGGACCATCACGTAATAGGGATGGTAACAAGCGATCACGTCAGCAGGCTCTACGGCAGGAGGCGATCTCTTTGAAGCTGATGCTCCACGTGGCTCCCGGAATCGTCCGAAAGCCCATAGTCTCCTCGGTGATCCTGGAGACGAAGTCCCTCATCAACATCGAGCGGGCGAAGGTTGACGCCGTATCCGGCGAGATCGTGATAGACGTCGACCCCGAAAAGTGCAGCATGGTGAAGGCGGCCTTCGAGGAGAAGGGCGTAAGGGTCGTACTCCTGGGAAACCCGATCATAAAAGATGAGAACGAGTGCATCCACTGTGGGGCCTGCATATCGATCTGCCCCACCGGGACCTTCCACTTCGAGGGCTCTGAGGTGGTGGCGGACGCCGGAAAGTGCGTCCAGTGCGGAACTTGCGTCACCGCCTGTCCCCAGAGGGCGCTGAAGCTGGTACTGAAGTAGATTTTTCTCGGTCAGGGTCCGGGGGGCGGGCGCACCGGGGATGGGTGGCCCGCGCCAGCCGGGCCGCAAGACCCTCCCGACAGACTCGCCACGAGTCAATCCGGTGCGATTTTTCTGATGGTGGCTTTGGGCTGCGAGGAAATCGGGGCCGATCGCTCCCGGCGGCGCGGGAACGCGGGGCGGCCGCGTCGAGGGGGGCGCAGGACCTCCCCCGCCCGAGGGGAGGCCGGGCGGCGAAAAACAGGCGATGGCAAAAGAGGGGGGCGAGAATTATCCGCTCAGATCAATGTCAGGAGTTTCCTCTTCGAGCTCTTTCAAAATTAGCTCGACCTGTTGCTTCAACACCGGCATGTCATCTTCTACGACGGACCAGACCAGATCTGTGTCCACCTCGAAGTAGCGGTGGACCAAAATGTGACGCATCCCCACGATCTGCTGCCATGGCATCTCGCTGTGTTCGTCTTTGAGTTCAGCCGAGATGGACCTAGCTGCCTCGCCGATGACCTGGAGGTGGTGGACGATCCAGTTCTGAATAAGCTCATCGCCTTCGAAGGCCTCGCGCCCTTTGGAGGCGTACTTATCAATTCGCTCTATCGCCTCGGCGATATCCAAAAGCCGTCTCTGATCGTCCCTCATAGAGCCACGGCTTCTCTCAAAACTTGGTCCCGAATTCGCTTTCGAAGCCCTTTCTCGGTCACGACGTCCACAGAGCAGCCCAGGAGGTCCTGAAGATCCATGAGAAGGCCTCCGAGGTCGAGGAGGCTCCGCCCCGGCTCCATCTCGACGAGGAAGTCGAGGTCGCTTGCATCGTCAGCCTCGCCTCTCGCCACTGAGCCGAATATCCTGACGTTGTAAGCTCCATGCTCGGCCGCCGTTCGGAGAATCTCGGCCCGCTTCTCCCTGAGGAGGTCGCTTTTGTCCATGAACCAAACCACCTGATCTATAATTATACACCGTGTCTTCTGGTATGTCCACCTTTCGGCCTCGTAAGATCGCGGCCGAAAATATCTTGGCTTGAGATCGCGGGTTGGGGAAATACCCTGATGCCCAGGCGGCGCAATCAGTTTGAGAGAGACCACCTTAAAAGCAGGACTTATGATAGGTATTTGCATGATTCAATCCACTTATCGCTATCTTTAGGTACCCACACGAAAATAGCGAAGAGCCAAAACATTATTATACACTATCATCATTCTGAGCGGAGAAGGCCGAGATTAAAGACAGGCATGTTATGGCAATAAACAATTGTAAAAAGGCGCTAACATTCAATTTAATTGTACTTGTGAAAGCAAAACGTAACGTGTAAATTAACTATTCGGAGCCACACTCATGAAAATTATAACGCTATTTGCCAATAAGGGCGGAGTAGGAAAGACTACATTGACATATAATTTGGCATTCATGTTAGAGAAGATGGGTAAAAGAGTTTTAATTGCAGATCTGGACCCCCAAGCAAACCTGACTTCGCTTTCAATTGATGATGAAATAATAACTAAAGCAATTAATAATCAAAATAATCATCACACCATATATTACGCGATTGAACCTCTTGTTAAAGGGTTAGGAGATTTTAGATTCTTCGAACCATATAAATTACCAAGGAGAAAAATCTGGATTTATATGGGAGATGTTCTATTAAGTAAGTTTGAATCGATCGTTTCAGAAAATTGGCTTCAAGTCTTTGGTGGTCAAGAACGACAGTTTAGAGGTTTATCCTCAATCTACAGGCTCATAGAGAAATTCTCACGAGAGAATAATATCGACATTATCTTAGTAGATTTGGCACCTAATATCGGTTCCCTTAATAAAACATTCTTCTTATATTCGGATTATTTTATTACTCCCCTAATCCCGGATCTTTTTTCATTACGTGGGCTTGAACATTTGGGTCCCACCATTACTGAATGGGTCGATCAGTGGGAAAGAGCAAGAAGAGGGCTAGAAACAGATATTGACTTTAAGATTTTCTCCGGAAGACCCCAATATTTAGGATATATATTACAACAATTTAATATATATATAGACAGTGGCCTACGAAATTTTGGGGAGAATGGGTGAATCAAGTTCCTAAAGTAATATCAGAGAAATTTGGCCCTCAATTACAAACACGGGATTTGAATTATAATCCTAGATCATTGGGTGAGGTCAAGAATTATCTTAGCTTAGCGCCCAAATCCCAAAGGTGCCTCAAACCTATTTTTGAACTATCACACGAAGATGGCGTATTCGGAACTCACGAAGATAATGTCGCGCAGGCATACACTCAATTTCAAAACGTTTGCCATAATATTTTAGATAAGAGTGACTGAAACGAATTGATAATTATCTATCAATGATTAATTGCTGTGAATTTATTGAGTTTCATTTATCGTCGTATACCAATGAAACTGATCAAACATCATCTACTCGCCCCTCATTAGGCATCCAATCGAAGAAAGAATAACGACGGCAATTCGACATAGATACTTAAAATATACTTAAAATTGTATACCCTGCAGCTCCGCTGCAGGGTGAACTGCCACAGATTCGACTTAGCCGCCCTTTTAGCATCCCTCCAGCGTCTCATCGAGCCAGTCGAAGACCCGCTGATTGGATAGCAATCTGGCCCCCATTTGGCAGTGCTCCCCGGCCCCCTCCTCGATGGTGAAGAGCATGTACTCCTTGGGGCTTTCGAGGGCATCGTATAGCTGCCGAGCCCTTCCCGGCATCATCCAATCGCCCTCAGAATCCACCACCAGCACGGGACAGCTTATCTGCTGGACGCAGTCTTTGAGGGTATACTCCTGACTCTTGATCAGAAACTCGTGGGGGGTGTCAACGCCGAAGGAATACATGCCGTGCTCTATGCTCCACCTCAGGCTGGTATCATTCTCCATCGCCTCCCGGGTTCCAGCGTCAAAATCGTCCGGATAGTTGAATAGGGCGTACAACTCATCAGGGCTGAAGTCCCTGGTGTAGTTCAGCTCGTAGACCCCGCCGTTGGCCACGCAGGCTGCAATTCGATGTTCGTAAGCCGCGGCCCTCGGAGCCATGTACCCGCCCATGCTTATTCCCATGATCGCTATGCAATCGGGGTCCACGTCCTCTCTGGTCAGAACGTAGTCCACCACGGGCGTGACCACATTTTCCCAGTCGGGACGGAAATGAAGCCCCTGCTCCCTGAGCGCCGCCCCCTGGCCCGGACCCTCGAAGATCAGACAGTTGTATCCCCTCTCCACCGCCGCCTGCCCCTGGCTGAAGTAGATCTCCTCTGCCGTCCCGTCAAAGCCGGTCTGGAGGATCAACGTCTTCCGGGGCAGGTCGGATGAGTCGGGCTTGAGGAAGTATCCGGGAAGGGTCGTATTCTCGTAAGGTATCTTTACCAACTCCACGGGGCACGGCACGAGATCGACGCCCTTTCGGAAGCTGTCGCGGCTCATCTCCCAGGTCTGAAGGATGCGGGGGTCGTCGGGATTTCCGTGCAAGAAGAACTCTGCCGCCCGGTAGTATCCCGAGGCCCGCAGGTATGCGTCCCGAGCGCTGACGTTGTGCCCCCTCTCCAAAGATTCGTCAGCGATTTGGCGAACGCGTTCGGCGGTGGCAAACCACTCTCGATACCAGCTCTCAAAATCCCCGGGCTGGATGCGAGACGCCGAGATCAGACACTCATTTATGTCCGAACCGCCATAGGGCGCTATTCCCAGCTGTCTGAGAACTTGAAAATGAAACTCTTTATCCTGGAAGACGGGATAGACCACAGCGCTGGAGCAAAACACGGTATCATTTGTCTTCAGATTCCCCGGATTGCTCGCGTCCGTCGTGCCATCGTTGGACCCCAAATCTGAATTCCCAGCAGCTGAGACGGAACTGAACTGAGCAGCAAGAAGCAAGATGCTCATCAATAACGTCATTACAATTCTTCTCATTTTTTGCCTCGCCATGTTTCTTTGATGGATATTTAATAGTCGAAAGTAATTATCAGTTTCCCCAAAAAATTATACGCAACTTCATTCCATTGCAGCAATTAATTTAAAATATACCACTGCCCGGAAATGGTGCAGAGAGGGTCCTCGTCATCTCGTTCCACTTATTTTAAATACGACTTTCTCAGGACAAATCCATAGTGATGATTCATGGGACTTATCGAAGAAGCAAAAGCCGGAAAGATCACTCCTGAGATGGAGATCGTGGCAAAAGACGAGGGCAAAACCCCCGAGTTCGTCAGAAGGGGAATCGCAAGCGGCAAGATCGTGATCCCGGTCAGCCCCTATCGCGAGACGAAGCGGATGGGGATCGGAAAGGGGCTTCGGACCAAGGTTAACGCCACCGTCGGCACCAGCAGCGACATCGTGGACGTCGAGATGGAGATTAAAAAGGCGAAAGCCGCCGAGGAGACAGGAGCCGACACTCTGATGGAACTCTCTACAGGAGGCGACTTCTTCGAGATCAGAAAGAGGGTTGTCGAGAACACCACCCTTTCAGTCGGGTCCGTCCCCCTCTACCAGGCCTTCATCGAGGCGATAAGGACGTACGGCGCAGGCGTCGATATGACCGAGGACGACCTCTTCAGGATCACCGAAGAGCAGGCGAAGCTCGGGACGAACTTCATGGCGATTCACACCGGGATTAACAGGATTTGCATCGATAGGATCAAGCGGCAGGGCGGACGATACGGCGGCCTATGCAGCCGGGGCGGGGCCTTCATGGTAGCCTGGATGCTCCACAACGACAAGGAGAACCCCCTCTACAGCGACTTCGACTACCTCCTGGAGATCCTAAAAGAGCACGAAGTCACCCTCAGCATGGGAAACGGCATGAGAGCGGGCGCCGTCCACGACGCCACCGACCGGGCCCAGATCCAGGAGCTTATAATCAACAGCGAACTTGCAGACAAGGCTCACGACTTCGGGGTCCAGACGATCGTCGAGGGGCCGGGCCACATACCCGTAGACGAAATCGAGGCTAACGTCAAGGTGATGAAGCGGCTCTCAGGCGAGAAGCCCTTCTACATGCTGGGACCCCTGGTCACCGACATCGCTCCCGGGTACGACCACATGGTGGCGGCGATAGGCGCAAGCCTCTCCAGCGCCTACGGAGCCGACTTCATATGTTACGTGACCCCCGCAGAACACCTCGCCCTTCCCAACGTCGATGACGTGAAAGAGGGGGTCATGGCCTCCAGGATAGCAGCCCACGTCGGCGACATGATCAAGAACGGGACTCGCGACCAAGACCTGGCCATGGGCAGGGCACGGCGCGACATGCGGTGGAATGAGCAGTTCGATCTCGCCATCGATCCAGAGACGGCAGCGAAGATAAGGTCGGAGAGGGCCCCGGCCGACAGCAAGGTCTGCACCATGTGCGGCGACTTCTGCGCCCACAAAATAGTGGCGGAGAACATAGATCTCCGCAAGTGATAGCTCACTTTCCGATAAGGCTCGCGAAGAACCTGAGGGCCGGGGTGCTGGCCAAGGCTGCGGTCACCTTCAGCTTCGCCGTGAAAGTCGTACCCCTGATGGTTATCTCCCCCTGATCTTGGGCCTGCTGGAAGGCTGTGACCGGGTCATCGGAGCCGTAGACCCTATCAATCGCATCCTGCTCGGCCTCCACCACGATCGTCGGGTCTTCGATCTCTCCCTCGATCGTGCTAACGATCACGGCGTTCTTCGTCTCAAGGCCCGCCATGAGGGCGGTCTCATTCGCTCTGGAGATGTCTATCTGGACCCTCTCGTCTCCAAGAAGGGCCTTAACAACCTCTGGCGCGTTTTCCACTCCTGAATTGTAGATGTCGACACCGTGTTGAATGTCGTCAAAGGTGATGGCGGATCCTGGAGCTGAAGCTGCGAACGCCAGCGCCAGCAAGAGGGCGAAAATGAAATATCTCATGGTCCTCTTTTACGGACGTGATGATAAATACCTTTTGTCAGTACGAAATTTTTTCGTTGAGTTTAGGATGGGCCACTGGTGAAGAGGACCTCGAACTTGGTTTGCCTCGAATCTCCTTTCAGTTATTCTAATCATTTGTCGTTCCTTTGGACCCACTAGTTGATTTTCCCACCCCGGTTCGGCGAATCTTTAAGTACGTTCTTCACCGATGATATTCCCAGTATGGACATCCTGGTGCTCTGCATAGACAGAGACGACGACCTGGGCCGCAAGGCCAGAATCGAGAGCCCCGTCGTCGGAAGGGCCGCTAACGTCGAGGCGACCCTCAAGCTGGGCCTCGCAGATCCAGAGGACTCGGACGTGAACACCATCCTCGGCGGGATCAAGGTTTACGACGATCTGGTCACCCAGGGCAAAGCTGTCGAGATCGCCTCGGTGGCGGGAGACCCCAACGTGGGCCTGGTATCCGACGGAAAGATAGCCCACCAGATTGACGCCCTCATCGAGAGGTTTCGGCCGCAGGGCGTGGTGGTGGTCTCGGACGGGGCCGAGGACGAGGCGATCCTCCCCATAATTCAGTCTCGGGTCAAGGTCGACGGCGTAAGAAGGGTTCTCGTGAAGCAGAGCCACAACCTGGAGAGCACCTATTATCTCCTAAAGCAGGTTTTCAGGGACCCGAAGATCAGCCACACCTTCTTCATACCAATAGGCCTCGCTCTACTCATATACTCAACCTTCAGCTTTTTGGGACGGTCGGATTTTGCCGTCATCGCCATCCTCGCCGCCGTCGGGGTCTATCTCCTCTTTCGGGGCCTCGGCCTCGACGACTTCATCGACAGCACCAAGCAGACCTTCAAGGGCAACCTCTATCGAGGTAAGGTGGCCTTCGTCACCTACGTTCTGGCCGCGGTCCTAGTCCTGATCGCCACGATCCAGGGGTCCGCCAAGTTCTGGGACTACTACACAGGCGATATTTGGTACGGCTACCTGGTCCTCATGATGGTCTTTGTCAACTACAGCGTCTGGTGGTACGTAGCCGCCGGGATCTGCGTAAACTTGGGCAAGATCCTTGACCTTTACATAGAGGGGGTGGGGGATGAGAGGGCCTACTCGTACCCCTTCTTCATCTTCGCAACAGGGCTCATCTTCTGGAGCGCCAGCGTCTTCATTTTGGTCAACAGCGCTGGTATGGCCTTCCCCCTCATCTCGGGCCAGAGCACCGAGTATCTGGCGGCCTCTGCGGTCCTGGCGATCCTGATCACCCTCATCGGGGTAAAGATCTCGCGGAAGATGGTGGGCAGAAGGTGACGATGACGTCCGTGGGGGTGTTTTTCTGATCGAGGTCGACGCCAACGGCGACGGTTGCCTTTGCGACTTCACCTTCGACTTCTACTGGCAGCACGAGGGATCTCGCCTCGATCCCGACGAGATTGTCTCAGGATCTCTGACCCGCCGGAACCTGGTGGAGGCCCTGAAGCTTGGCGAGACCGTAAAGATTCGGGGCGACGTCGGCGGACGGCTCGGGTCCAGCCTAGGGGTGGATCTCGCCAGCTTCGGAGGAAACGGCGGCCCCATCGAAGCGACGGGGCCTGTGATCGTCGACGGGGACGTAGGACCCCGGATGGGGATCAGCATGATCCGAGGCTCGATTTACGTCAGCGGCAGCGTTGACACCCCGCTCGGAAACGTGGTCGAAGTGGAGTCAGATAGGACAGGCTACCGAAAGTACGTCTCCATAACCGAGGTTCTGGAGCTTGACGGCCGGGTCCTGGAGCCAAACCTTAGTGACGAGAGAGGGCTCGTCCTGAAAGACGGCCTCATCCGGGAGACTCTGGCGGCTAGGAACAGGGCAGAGAGGGTTCTGAGGGTGGAGGGGAACGCAGGCATGAGCGCGGGGATACTGATGGGATCGGGCCTGCTGGAGATAAGGGGAGATGCTGGCAGGAACGCAGGCGTCCTGATGAGGGGCGGAAGGCTCGTCGTTTTTGGAAGGTGCGACGACTTCACGGCAGCCGAGATGAAAGGCGGGGAGATCTTCGTCGAGGGCGACGCTGGCGGTTACATCTGCGCCAAGATGACGGGCGGCGCCGTCTACGCACCGAAGGGAAAGCCGATCCCCCCTGCTAGGATGCAGGCCCTGAAAGGCGATGAATCTGGCCTTGTCTCAAGGATCCTAGGCGTCAACTCCTTTCAGGCCATGATGTACAAGAAGTTCGGCCCGTGATCCGGGTGCAAAAATCCATTTGTAACTATTCAGCCATCTTTACAATCAACAGACAGCATCAGTAAACCCAAGAGCCCGCGCGATAAGAGTGACCGACCGGCAGGAGGTCAAGTAGGACATGCGGGTAGTCGCTTCAATGGTATCTCCAGGCGGCGCGGGGTCAGAGCTGGCCCCGGAAGGCCCGATCCAGCACCGACGGGAGGAGCGCGTCCAGCACCTCCGCCGTCCGGACCTGGTGTCTCTTGAGCCCGTCAACTTGGGCCTGGAGATCGTCGAGGCGGGCGACGATGCGGCGCTGTTCGTCGAGGGTGGGATAAAATATCTCGAATGCCTTTAGCTGCCTTTGATTAATTGTAGCAAGATTCGTTGTTTGTTTTGAAGCCGCTTGAAAATACGCTTTCCCGTAGGGAGATCCGATTAGTGCGCAGAGATAGTCTGGATCGAATTCATCGAGGTTAACACGAACACGAAATATATGGTTTTGGTGAATACAATTTTATATTTCGCAATGCCAAACAGTTCCTCTGCCCAGTTTGTCCCAATCCCCACCTTCTGTGAGGAGAATATCTCCAGACTGCAGCTGCCATTTATCACGTTCATCTTCTAAAATTTCAATAGTTTTTATGGTCTTTAGGTCGAGATATCCATCTTGTACGTTAGCAACACGTAAATATGGTAATTTGATAGTGGGCCCTCTCAATTTCCGCCCTAATGTAACGCCTGATTGGATATCAGCTATTTCACCAAGCGTAATGTTTCTCCATTTTTTCATATGTTCTTTGTTAAAAAGAGCGTTTTTAGCTGAGGATAAAACCACCTCCCCCTCCTCCGCCGCCTGCCGCCGGAGCTTCTGCGCCTCCTCGATCTTGGCGGCCAGCTCCTCGATCCGCGCCACAAGCCGGCGCTGCTCGTCGAGGGGCGGGAGGGGGATTTCTATTTCCAAGAAACGCTCTGGCCGAATTCGGTTCTTTCCGCTAGTACCGCGCGACTTATCGTCACACTGACTCCAGAAGCCTGGTGTTTTTGTGAACCAATGGAACCAGCGAGGCAGTATTTTCTCTCTGAAAGGAGCAAACGTTGGAAATTCATTCGACCCATAGCAGCCTGCAAGATCCTCCGTGACGACGGCGACGCTACCATTTCGCGCCCATATCTTATTTACGATGACATCGTCGGCTTCAACGCATGATAGCGTTTTATATCTCGTTTGACTTCCGTCAAGTGATTCACGTTCGTAGGCCCCCATCCCCCAAAGTTTGACGCCAATCTGTCTGTACACCTTTCCGGGAACAACATCTTCCCGGCGTTCTATGGGCTGTAAAATCTCGTTAAGGAGGACTGCTGGCCAGTCGGCGCTCATCTCTCCCCTTCCCCCAGCACCTGCTTTATCTCGTCCATGATTTCGATGATCCGCTCCTCCTTTGCGAGGATGCTCTCCACCAGCTTCTCGGGCGGGAGGTGCTTCAGCTTCTCGCCGCCGTCAGGGTTCTTGATGTCCAGGTTCGCCGAGACGAGGCTTCCCGACTCGTCGTACTTCAGGACGTCCTCGACGGAAACCCGCCAGGCCCGGTCGTTCTCGCTCTCTTCGCGGTCCTTCCACCACGCCAGGAGGGGCGCGAACTCCTCGAACGAGAGGGGCTTCGTCTTGGTGTAGTTCTTCCTCCCTTCGGGGAGGGGGTGCTCGTAGTACCAGATCTCTTTGGTGGGGCCGGATCGGTCGAAGAAGAGGAGGTTTGTGGGGATGTTGGTGTAGGGGGCGAAGACCCCGTTCGGAAGCCTCACGATCGTGTGGAGGTTGAACTCCTTCAGAAGCTCCTCCTTGATCCGAGCGGCTACCCCGTCGCCGAATAACGTTCCGTTCGGAACGACGACGGCGGCCCTGCCGGGCTTGGGATGGCGCCGGAGCCGCCTCATGATCAGCTGGAGGAAGAGGAGGGCCGTCTCCGCCGTCTGCTTGTCGTCGGGAAAGTTCGTCAATATCCCCGCTCCTCCTCGCCCCCGAAGGGGGGGTTCGTCAGAATCACGTCCACCCGCTGCCCCTCGCCGATCTCCCTCAGGTTGAACCGGAGGCTGTTCTCCGAATCAATCTCCGGCGACTCCATGCCGTGGAGGAGCAGGTTCATCTGGCAGAGCATGTACGGGAGCGGCTTTGCCTCCCCTCCGAAGATGCTCCTCTTCTGGAGGACTTCCCGATCCTCCACCGTCTTGCACTGATTTTCCAGGTGCAGATACGACACCGCCAAAAACCCGCCCGTCCCGCAGGCGGGGTCCAGGACCATCTCCCCGAGCCTCGGGTCAGCCACCTCCACCATCAGCTTGACGACCGGCCTCGGGGTGTAAAACTCCCCCGAATCCCCGGCAGAGTCCCTCATCTCCTTCAGCATCGACTCGTAGAGGTGGCCCATGACGTGGATCTCCTCCGAGGAGTCGAAGCGGATCTCGTTCACCTTGTTGATCACGTCCCGGAGGAGATAGCCGCTGATCATCCGGTTGTTGGTGTCTCTGAAGACCTCGGCGATGACGTCCCGCCGGTCCCGCCCCTCGGAGCCGTGCAAACCTCTCAGATAGGCAAAGAGCCCCGGCCCCCTCTTCCCATCGGGCCGGACCGCCTCGTCGTTGTTTATGAAGGAGATCAGCTCCGGGCCGCTTATCCCGCCCGGATCTGCGGCCCAGTCCCTCCACCGATAGAGCCGCTCGATGGCGGGCACAAACCTCTCGCCCCGGATCTGCGCTTCAGTCTCCCGAATCCTCTCGGTGTCGTCGAGAAACTTGAGAAACATCACCCAGACCAGCATCGGCAAACGGTCCAGCTCCCCGCTCAGCCCCTTGTCCTTCCTCATGATGTCCCGCGCCGACTTCACGATGCTTCCAAGCCTCTGGGCCGTCGTCAGGGGCCGGTCCCCTCTCTCCCCTCTCCTTTCGCTCGTCCTTCTTCGCGCCATCGCTATCCTCGCCTACACCGCATACAAGAGCGACTGTAACTGCCTGACCGCCTCCCTTAACCTTTCCGGTCCGCCGAAGAACCCCGATATCTCCATCACGTTCCCGTAACCTGAGATCGGCGGAAGCTCCAACGCCTCGGGGATCTCAAACTCTGCTATCCCGTGATCGGCGTACTTTTCGAGCAGCTCCTCCAAAACCGCCCTCGCCTCCGGGCCATACCGGTCGAAGAAGTCCTTCTTGTTCTTCCGGAGCTTCTCCGCCCTCTCCCGGCGGGTGAGGAGGGGGGCATCGTAGGCAAGATGGCAGAGGAGGTCGAAGGGATCGGCCTCCGGCTTTCCCGCCGCCTCCGCCAGCTCATCGAAGTCTATCCCCCTCTCCTCAAGACGAGATATGATCTCGGCCCGCTCCTCCAGATCCGCCCACTTCTCCTGAAGCTCCGAGGCCGGATAGATCGTCCTCACCTTCTCCGCGGTGTAGTCTGTCAGCTTGACTTTCCGGAGGAGACTCCCGTCCTCCGCCAGTACGTGGACCACCTGGGCCACGATCTCCACGTACCCGTCGTCGACGTAGTACTTCCGGGGCCCTCCCTCCGGAGGCTCGAATATCTCCGGCGACCCCGCGCCAGACTCGTCTTCGCCGCCGCCCTCCCCCTCCTCTTCGGGCTGGACGACCTTCTTTGAGCCTCCTTTTGTCCTCCCCTCCGCATCCATCTCCTCCGTGGTGACGATGGCCGGATCGCCGTCGAACTCGGGATCGGCGAAGAGCTGGGTGGCGCTCCCGGTATAATCCAGAATGCTGAAGAAGAGCTTGCCGTAATCCTCCCTGACTCGCGTCCCCCTCCCGATGATCTGCTTGAACTCGGTCATGGAGCTGATCACCCTCGCCAGGACCACGTTCTTGCAGGTCGGGGCGTCAACCCCCGTGGTGAGAAGCTTCGAGGTGGTCAGGATCACAGGAACCCTGCTCTCCACATCCTGAAAGTCGCTGAGATGGCCCCGCCCCACATCCCCCTCCTCCGAGGTCACCCGACAGACGTAATCCGGATAATCCACCACGAGGTCAGCGTTCAGGTTGTTTATCGCCCTTCGCATCTCGTCGGCGTGCTCCTGATCGACGCAGAAGACCATCGTCTTTGCGAACCGATCCGTCTCGCTCAAAAAGCCGGTCAGATGACGAGCGATCGCCTCCGTCCTCGCCCTCAAGGCGATGATCCGATCGAAGTCCCTGGTGCCGTACACCCCGTCGGGGATCTCCCGGCCATACCGGTCGATCTGCCCTTGGGTGGGCCTCCACCCCTCAGCGTCGTACTCTGTTACCACCCGATGGACCCGGTAAGGCGCGAGAAATCCGTCCTCGATCCCCTGCCGAAGGCTATACTCGTAAACCGGCTTTCCGAAATATCGATAGGTATCCCGGTTATCCTTCCTCAAGGGCGTCGCCGTCATCCCCAGCTGATAGGACGGCTCGAAGTACTCCAGAATCTCCCGCCAGTTGCTGTCATCCCGGGCGCTCCCCCGGTGACACTCGTCGATAATGATCAAATCGAAGAAGTCCTTGGGATATTCTTTGTAAAGGCCGGGCCTTCGCTCGTCTTTTGCGATCGACTGGTAGGTTGAAAAGTAGATGTCCCTGCTCTTCTTCGCCTCGCCCCTCTCGATCTTCCAGCGGGCGTCCCCGAACTTGCCGAAGGTCTTGTCCTTCGGATCGTCGACCAAAACGTTCCGGTCCGCAAGATAGAGAATCTTAGGGCGATTGAAATCCCCGGCCCGATTCCAGCCTGAATTCCAGAGCTTCCAGCAGATCTGATAAGCGACGAAGGTCTTTCCCGTCCCCGTCGCCATCGTCAACAAAATCCGCGTCTTCCCGTTCAGGATCGACTGAACAACGCGATTGATGGCGATCTCCTGATAGTACCGGGGCGTCTTTCCAGCACTGATGTCAAGAAGCGTCAAAAAGCGTTCTGCAACCTTCCCGTCCCCAATCCCTTCATGAGATCTCAGCCGCAACCAGAGCTGGTCTGGAGTTGGAAACGCATCAAGCTTATTTTCGATCCCGGTGGTATAGTCGAACTCAACGATCCCCTCGCCGTTGGTGGAATAGGCAAATTTGAGTCCGAGCATCTCCGCGTACTCCTTTGCCTGCTGCATCCCGTCCCCAGCCGACTTGTAACTCGCCTTTGCCTCGACGACTGCCAGCGTTAAATCACGAGTGTAACGAAGCAGATAGTCTGCACGCTTCTGTTTGCGCCGCCTGACTCTATTTCCGGTCACGACGATCCGCCCGTCGGTGAACGCCCTCTGCTCTGCGATGGAATGAGGTGGAACGTCCCAACCTGCTTGAGAGAGCTTAGGGACGATGTATTTTCGACAGGTATCAGCCTCGTTACTCATCGAACCATCCATTTGTCAGCACTTACGATAAAGCTTTGGTTTGGCTTGCCAAAAACCGCGCAAGGCAAACGTCCCCCATTCAAAGAAGTTGATCGCACCCCTCCAGGGAATTGTCAGCCAAATAGAGTAGGTCAACCTGGCTTTGAGGGAGGAGGTGCCTGAAGTGATGACGACACTCTGCGATGACACGGCTGCCGATCCCTTCGCGTATATTATATCAGATCTCGAATTTCTCAAAGGAAATGCTACTTTGAAAAATTCACCCCACATAACCGACGTCGAAAAGACCGCATACGACATAAAAGACCGCAAAGTATTTGGATCGACAGTCGAAAAACAGACACTTCATTAAAATGAAAAGAGGTGATTAGCATGTGTTGTCATTCCAAGGATAAACACGAGCACCCCCACATGCACGAGGGCGAGAAGCACACACACGAGCACATCCACGACGAGAAACACGAGCACGGTCACAAGTGTTGCCACTGAAGAGGGAACGTTCTGATCAAACGGAAATGGGCCCCGCCCCATCAATGCGAGGCCCTCGATTTCATCAATTTTATCATTTTCATCAATTTTATCGCAATTCCTTCGAGAACTATTCCATCTCCGCGATCTTCTCCAGCGCCGCGATGACGAACCTGTAAAACTCATCCACCGCCGAGATCTTCACCCTCTCGTTCGGAGAGTGAGGGTGCTCGATGGTCGTTCCCAGAGAGACCATCTCCATATCCGGAATCTTCTCCCCGATGATCCCCATCTCCAACCCAGCGTGAATCGACCTCACTTCCGGCTCGCGGCCGAAGAGGTCTCTGTGGGCCGACTTGCAGGCCGCTAGGAGCTTAGAGTCAAGCTTCGGCGACCTTCCAGGATACCTGTCCCCCCTCTCAACCTTCGCTCCCGCAAGCCTCGCCACGGCCCGAATCCTTCCCGTCATCGTCTTCAGGCCGACTCTCGACGACGACCGAGAAGCGAGCTGAAAGAATATGTGATCCTCCTCGGTCCAGACCACCGAGAGGTTCGTCGAGGTCTCGACGAGGTCCGTAATCTCAGGACTCCACCGGATGATCCCGTTCGGCAGAGCCCTGATCAGATTTATGGCCCTTTTTGAGTCCTCCAGAGATGCAACTCTCTCGGGAAGCACCAGGGGCGAGACCTCCACCACTAGGCCTGGATCGACCTTCCTGTACTCCTCCTGGAGGGCGCGGCCGACCGCCTCCGCCAGGGACCGAAACTTCTCCGACTTCTCCCGAGGAAGGACGATGTGGGCCTCAGCCTCCCTGGGTATCGCGTTGTGCTTGTCCCCGCCCCTGATGGAGGCAAGGCTGAAGGGAACTTTTTCCCCAGCCTCCCATAGTAGCTGGCCGAGGAGCTTGATGGCGTTTCCCCTCTCTAGATGGATATCGACGCCGGAGTGACCCCCCTTCAATCCCTTGAGGACGACTTCGAAGGCCGCCGGACCGTCCCCACCCTCGATCCCCGGTCGCACCCATCGAATGGGTAGGCGTAGGTGAGAGGTCTCGCCGCCGGCACACCCTACGTAGACTGAGTGGGGGTCGTCGGTGTCCAGGTTGATCAGCATCTTTGCTCCGATCTCCTCCTCCTGAAGTCCCCTCGCCCCGGACATTCCATCCTCCTCGTCGACGGTGAATAAAAGCTCCAGGGGACCGTGGACGGCCTTTGGATCTTCGAGGATGGCGAGGGCCGCTGCAACCCCGATCCCGTTGTCGGCGCCCAGGGTGGTGCCTCTCGCTGAGACGTAGCCCTCCTCGATCCTGACCTCGATGGGGTCGGTTGAGAAATCGTGATCGACGTCCTTGTTCTTCTCGCAGACCATGTCAAGGTGGGACTGGAGGAGGACTTGGGGTGAGCTCTCCATTCCGGGGCTCGCTGGCTTTCTGACCACGACGTTTCCGGCATCGTCCCTCTCGCAATCGAGCCAAAGCCGCCTTGCAACAGAGACAACGTAGTCCGCCGCCCTCTCCTCGTGCTTGGAACACCGGGGAATCTTCCTGATTTCGTTGAAATGCCCCCAGAGAATCTGGGGCTCCATGCCGCCGAGATCGTTTCTCATCCTCTCACCCTCGCCATTTTTGTACAAAAACGCAACTATAGATAAATGGTGATCGTATGAATCGGATGATGCTTGCGGTCGACGATCCCCTCAAGGTGGGGGAGACGACCCTCATACCCGTGGCAGAGGTCTTCACATTCTCGAAGGTGCTGGGCGAGAAGGCCGCCTTTGCCGGGGGAAAAAGGGCAAAAGCCGTGGTCGTAGTCGGGCCCCGGGGGGCTGTAGCCCTGAACGTCGAGGGCGAGTTTGTATCCCTCAACGAGCTTATGAACGAAGTTTCGGGGCTGAAAGAGCTGGTGGCCGAGGCTCAAAGTTTCGAGGTCCGGGGCAAAGGATAGATACGATGGTCAACTAAATGGAGAAGTATGAAGGTCGTGGTCTTCTACAACGGCGAGTTCGGAAAAACTCTCATCGGAAACCTGATCAACTTCTCGAGCTTCTGCATATCCTGTGGCGACGCCTGCACCCTCTGCAAGTCGGGAAAGTACAGCATGGCCGAAGACCTCGTCTCCGTCATCGAGATGCCGGACCCAGAGACCCTCGACGCCTTTCTCGATGACGTCGAGCCCTACATCCCTCCAGGTATACCCGATGCAGATATCGCCATCGTCGTCAACGTCCACCCCGACATAATCTTCGGCCTTCTCCCCATCCTGAAAGAGAAGGGGTACAAAGGAATCATTGGAGGGTCCGAGAGCCCAAAGGAGCCACCCCTGGGCCTGAGGACCCAGATCGAGGAGGAGGCAAAAAAGCTAGACATCGAAGCATCCTTCGCCAAGCCTTTCTGCAATCTTCGGCCCGATCCCGCAAAGCCGAACATTGCAGCCTTCATGGATAAAGCCCACTTCGGCGAGCCCCGAATCGAAATTCTCACCCAGAAAAGCAGGGAGGGAAAGGAGACGATCCTGGCCGCCAACGTCGTCAGGAGTGCTCCTTGCGGCTCCACCTGGTACGTCGCCAAGAGGATGACGGGCCTTGAGACCGACCAGGAGGACCTTCGAGAGAGGATCTCGGAAGCCCATCACGCTTACCCCTGCACCGCCAGCATGGACCAGGACCCTGAACTTAAGGACACCATCCTCCACAAGGCGGGCTACATCATAAGAGAGGCGGTGGAGGACGCGGTCAAGAGGGCGAAGCAGTCGGAATGGAAGGACACCGGGACCTTCTCTGGCTCTGGAAGGCCACCGGTCTCCAGATGATCCCCGGAACTAATATGAAAGAGGTATGAAAGAGTCATGGAAGAGGTTTGAGATCTGGTAGCCGACCCGCCGCCGAGAGTCGAAATTCCGGCAAAAAAGACAAAATCTTTATTTTGTCCTCGCCATTTACTGTTCCATGAGACATCCCCTATTTTGTCCCCTTTTCGTTCTTTTGCTCTTGGCAGCTTCAGCCTCGGCCCTCACCTACGGATCAGCCGATCCGACGTCATTCGTCGAGGACCGTTTCGAGGGCATCGCCCCGAAGGGCGAGAGCATATATCACAAGATCCTCGTACCCGAGAACGCCTCTGAGCTATTCATCGAGATTCTGAGCGTCAGCGGGGAGACGGTAATCTTCGAGCTTGAAGATCCCCAGGGCACCCTCGCAGTAGATGGCGAGGACGATTACCAAGCCATCAAGGTGATCCGGCCCGCCCCGGGAGTTTGGACCCTCAAGGTCACAGGCGAAGGTGACTCCTCGAACCGCTACCTGGGCCTTGCAAGGACCGCCTCCGGCGAGTCCACAGGCACCGTCACAAAGGCCGTCAAAAAGGACGAGATCGAGCCCTCCGAGATCGAGGTGGGAGAGAACGTCGGCAGCCTATCGTTGAACTTCAAAACCCTCTCCGAAGACGACCTGAAGATCACCCTCACCAGCCCCCTGGGACAGGAGGTCTGGACCACCACATCCCACAGACCCGATGAGATCAGGTCTGAGACGGTGGACTATCCGATGCCAGGAACCTGGAAGGTTGAGGTCCGGGGTACAAATGTCAAAGAGAGCGGAAGGTACGAGATCGCCTGGACCAAGCTTGCAGGCCATCAAATTTGGCCATCGTGCGAGGGTTCCATCGACCTTCTCTCCGGAGGCGACTTCTCAGGCCAGGTGGCCGACGACGAGATCTGCTCCTACAGCTTGGCGGTCCCAGAGGGCGCGGGATACATGGCTCTCGGCTTATCCACCCTAACCGAGGACGACCTGAAAGCCACCCTCTATAACCCCCTCGGTGAAGACGTCTGGACTGCGACCTCCCACACCCCCGACCAGCCCATATCGACGGGGGTCCAGTTTCCGATGACCGGACTTTGGACGATTGAGGTTTTGGGGTCTGGGGTGAAATCGAGCGGCCGGTACTCCGGCTGGGTCGAACTGCTAAATGGCCCGTTTATCATATCCAACGGCCCCGATCTCCAAAGCGAGATATTAATCGGCCACGTCAGCGATGATGTGGGGGAGGAAGGTGGAAGGGAGTACGTCCTCGCCGTTCCCGAATACAGCTCCGATCTGACCTTGGATTTCAGGTCCCTCAGCGATGACGATCTGAAAGTCGTCCTCTTCAGCCCCGAGATGGAGCAGGTCTGGTCAGCCACCTCCACAGGCGTCGGTCAGGTCCGATCGAAGACTGTCGATAGCCCCATGGCCGGGGATTGGACCCTAGGGGTTCTAGGTCCAGGACTGAAAGAGAGCGGCCTCTATCTGGCCCAGGTGACCCTCGCGCCCATCAGTCTCCCTCCGGCCCCATCTACCCTCCTGATTGAGGGCGAGATATCAAGGGGAGACGTGGTCGACCACGATATATCGATAGCTGAAGACGTGGATATGCTCTTTGTATACGCCGTCCGCCAGGGTGGCGATCTGGAGCTGCGCCTTCTCAACCCCAGCGGGATCGAGGTAGATCGCACCACCTCCGGCATCCTGACGGTCACGGCTCCCCTACCCGGAACCTGGACCCTCAAGGCCGTCGGAAAGGAGGGAGGAGAAGGCCCTGAGGATTATCAGATCCACATATGGATGGCCTCACCAGGCCAGCCAACATACGGATCTATGGTGGCTCCGATTTAACCGAAAAATCCGCGTCGAGAGCGAGATGCCCGGCCTACGGGCATCTCTTCAGATTTTACCAAAACGGGAGCGCCCTTAAATCGACCTATCGGCCTCGTCTTTTCCGCCTCAGCCCAGGTTCTCCTCGATCCAGGCCTCGATCGCGTCCCTCACGTCCCGGAAGGCCTGGAGCCTTTCCTCCTCAGTACCGGCCGCGGCCGCGGGATCGGGGAAGCTCTGGTGGACCCTCTTCCCACCGCCAGGGAAGAAGGGGCATGCCTCCTTCGCCCGGTCGCAGACCGTCACCACCAGGTCGAACTCCTGACCACGAAGCTCGTTCAGGCTCTTGGATCGCTGGCCCGAGATGTCGACGCCCCGCTCATTCATCGCCCTGATGGCGAGCGTGTTGACCCGGGTCGGCTCGGTTCCGGCGCTTTCGACCTCGTAACGATCGCCGTGCAGGTGGCGCAGAAGCCCTTCGGCCATCTGGGAGCGAGCCGAGTTGTTGGTGCAGACGAAGAGGACGCGGGTTTTGGTGGTGGAGGACATGATCAGAGCCATATGATACCATTGTTTTATCTCTATCGATATCAGAACCGGCGGATCTTTGTGGCCACTTATGTAATCCTCCGTCGTCTCAGCCGTGATGATGAACATCTCCTCCGAGATCTCCACATCCCAAGCGGAGATCCACTCCTTGTAGAGGAAGGGGCCGTACTCGCCGCCGAGCCGGAAGGCGATCTCGCCCCAGGGAGTCTTCCTGAGGGGCGTTCCGTCGTTGCCGCCGCGCCCTTTTGATGGAGTAAAACACGGTTCCCACGAAGACGGCGGTGACGGCCTCGGAGACACCGCAGAGACGCCCGATTTGGCCAGGATCTTATTTACGCCGGGCCAGCTCTCGGCCCTGGGGCCGTTTTTGGCGAGATGGTAGAGGAGGGTGAGGGCGTGGGTCTTTCCACCGGCGAACTGGGTTTTCAGGTTGAAGACGGCGGAGGAATCTGTCTTCTCGCCGGAGAGGCGCCTGACGACCTCAGAGGCCATGGATGACAGATTTTGAGGTAGGTACGTCCGCTCGAAGAACTTCTCCCGGGCGCCATCTTCTCCTCCCATCAGCTAATTCCGAAAGTCTACTGTTGGTAATCGAATCATCAAGACTTAAATTCACCGTAGGCGAAAGTCTGCAAGGGTCCAGCGATCTTCGGTGAGCGACGATTCTCGGTGAGTTTCTAATATCATAAACGCCCAGTAATGGTCATGAGCACATTGACCTACAGGGTCCTGCTCAAAAAAGAGCCTGAAGGCGGCTACACCGTGACCGTCCCCTCTCTTCCTGGTTGCGTCACCTATGGCGATACCATCGAAGAGGCGGTGGAGATGGCAAGAGAAGCCATCGAGCTATATTTGGAGAGCCTGAGAGAACACGGAGAAGAGATACCGACAGAGGAGGATACCCTGGAGTACACCCTTTCGGTAGAGGCACATGCCTAAAGTGGGAGCACTCACCCCTCAGAAGATCATCAAAGTGCTGGAAAAGAGGGGGTTTGTGCTTGACAGGACCCGAGGAAGCCACCGCATTTACCACAACCCTGAGACGAAACGCAGAGTCGTAGTTCCTTTCCACAAAAAGAATCTTCCGAAAGGAACCGCCCTTGCCATTCTAAAACAGGCAGGGATCGACAGAGAAGAGTTAGAAGATCTGCTCTAGAATACTCAGATATCTCAAAACTGATCGTTGAGCACCGCCTATCTAGCCCAGGTTCTCCTCGATCCAGGTCTCGATCGCGTCTCGCACGTCCCGGAAGGCCAGAAGCTGCTCCTCCTCGGTCCTAGCGGCGGCTGCGGGATCGGGGAAGCTCTGGTGGACCCTCTTCCCACCGCCGGGAAAGAAGGGGCAGGCCTCTTTCGCCCGGTCGAGAGACCGTCACCACCAGGTCGAACTCCCGACCACGAAGCTCGTTCAGGCTCTTGGACCGCTGGCCCGAGATGTCGACGCCCCGCTCATTCATCGCCCTGACGGCGAGCGGGTTCACCTCGGCCGGCTCGGTTCCGGCGCTTTGGACCTCGTAACGATCGCCGTGCAGGTGGCGCAGGAGCCCCTCGGCCATCTGGGAGCGGGCCGAGTTGTTGGTACAGACGAAGAGGACGCGGGATCTAGTGGTGGGGGACATGATCTGGGCCTCTTGATACAACCTCATCTTCGGTCTTGCTTATTCCAGTTGTACAACGTCTCTTCAGAAAGAGATTCAAGGCAGCCCTCTACCGCCTCCTTGATGTTCTCCAGGGCCTCCTCAGCTGTATCTCCTTGAGAATGGCAGCCAGGAAGTGCCGGACAGCTGACGATGTACCTCCCTTCCTCGTCTTCTTCGAGGGTCACCTTGAGCTTCACGGATGAGAGGTGGCTTGTGAAGTTGAAAACGTTTTCTTGCAATCTCCGGGAACAAGAACGTATGGCGATTGCAACAGGAGAAAGATTTGATCGAAAGATAATTGTGAGGCAAGTTCCAACATTTTCGATACCCATTTGTTGAAATGAGGACATTCTTCCCGTATAAGTTCTAGCCCAATCCTCCTCGCAATCAGTGAGCCAAAAAGGACTTTATCGTAACCCTCATACAGATTTAGCAGCCTCTTCGAGGGTGCAGTAGTCCGACCTTCGTCTATCTCTTCAGGCGTGTTAAACTGGGTGCGTATATCTCTTAGTTCTTTCAGATGAGAACTGCCTTGATAGATCTCAAGTACGTGATCGATGGCTTCAACGTCGCTGAAAAGTAACCCTTCGAACTCGTGAAGCTGTATATACGGGATGAAACGGGGATCATCTATGTCTTCTGCCAATCCCTTCTCCAGCATCATCACCTTTTTATAAGGGTCGCTTTGCCGTCTTGTCAATTGCCTATTTGGAAAATCTGGAGGCAGTTCATAAAGGTCAAACATGGTGGTGAGGTACGCGCCACGATCCTCTTTGAGCCATCTTTGGATGTCTCGTTTTACCTTGTCATATTTAGATAATCCACCACGCTTAATCTCAATGGATCTGTCGAACCTACTTTTCTTGCGTTTCGTTTCGACGCTGCGTGCAGAAATAGATATGCCACGGGGCCCCAAATCTACTGCAAGAATCTTGTTTACAAAGGTCTCTTCTGTCGGCCCCTCCACGATGATGTTTACACGAACCGGGCGGCTCACCTCTATGGCCTCCCACCCAGGACGTTCTTCTCCCACAGATCGCCAAGCGCATAATCTTCAAGCCATTCAATGAGCCTCTCGGGATCAACCCGTTCTATTGTAGTCGCGTGATCCTTCCGGTCGACGACTAAAAGGTCCTCTGGTTCAAACTGATTTACCAAGGTTACAGATTGGGTGGATACTATGAGCTGAGACCTTTTGGAGGCGCTTCTCATGAGCGAGGCCAAGACGTTGATTGCGTAAGGATGCAAGCCCAATTCGGGCTCGTCGATCAGTATCGTTGAGGGCATTTTGGGTTGCAGTAGGAGCGTGGCCAAGCAAATGAATCGGAGGGTTCCATCAGAGAGATGGTGAGCAAGGAACGGATGATCTGAACCCCTTTCGCTCCATTCGAGACGGATTTTGTTCTCGTTTTCCGGCTGAGGCCTAAGCACGAAATCGTCGAAGAAGGGCGCTACCAGGCGGACTGTATCTCGGATCACCTCATAATGGGTGCTTGAGGTTTTTTGGAGGAGATATAGGAAAGCCGCCAAGTTACCGGCATCGCTCCTCAAGTAAAGATTATCGTTGATGTCTCCAGTTTTTTTGACGTGTGCGGATTCGCTCGTATCGTGAAAGTGATAAACTTTCCAACCCTTGAGGCTATCGAGCACGTAACGGGCTACACGTTCTTCTTTTGCCTTTTCTGGTAATTCGCTCTCTAGATGTCCTCTGCCCAGCCATAGCCCAAAGGGCTGAGGATAGCTCCGATCATGGAAATAACAGATTTCATTGGCGAATATGAGTAGATCATCTGCGGTCGGGACCCAGACGCAACTATAGGCATTTTGCCCAAAGATGAGGCTAATCCTGATTTCGTCAGTGACCTTCTGGCCAAAATACAGAAACGTATCGGCACCGCCAGCTTTCTTCACCGAGAATATAAAGTTGCGTTCCACCATCTGGTTCAACAGATCGAAGAGCGAGATGAAATTGCTTTTACCGGAACCGTTCGCACCGATGAGGATGTTCATGGGGCGCAGTTCCAGGTCCAAAGATTTGATAGACTTAAAGCCATCTATATTTATTTTATCTAATTGAATATCGATACCCCTTTTGCCTCAAAGCCGGTGAATGGAACTTTTCAATCATCATCATGTGGACCTCATATATCCCATTGAGCTCCTCGAGATGATGGTTCGTCGTTGCGGTTAATATCAGTATCTCTCCGATGTCGTCAATGTACTGTTTTTACCACACCTTCCGTACGCGCCAACGACGAGAAGGACCCCCCGGTGATGAGCGCAAAGAACACCGCCTTCATGCCCGCCAGAAACTGAGGTGCCCAATACGGTTCAAAAGTCTTTAAATGAAAAGGAGACCATGACACTGTAACCATGCCCCAAAATCCCACTAAGCCCGAACACGAAGACGTCCCAGCCGACCTCCTCACCGAGCAAGAGCGAAACCAGCTTCTAGCAAACCTCCACCGGACGCTGATCTGGGTGGGGGTCCAGGACCCCTACAAGCTCAATATCGACGCCGACCTTTTGAGAGAGGAGATGGAAAAAGACCTCATCAAGCCGAGCGACCTTCCGCCCGAGGTCCACCCGGTCAAAGGGGTCCTCGACCTCCGCCACCTGATCTGGAGACTGATCCACGAGAAGGACCTGACCGAGAAGGAGGAGACGGAGGTCAAAGAGCTCATCAAGGTTTTGAAGGCGAAGGAGATCCGGGAAGAGGAGAGGCTGAAAGAGGAGAAGCTGACCCACGAGGAGGCCCACCTGCTTTTCGAGGAGACCGCCGCCGTCATCAGGACCCTGATGGACCTGAAGGAGATCCTGGAGAAGAAGGAGCACAAGACCGACGTGGGCAGAGAGATCGTGAAGAAGAAGGTGAACGACGTCAAGAGGTGGAACGTCTTCGTCGGCGAGATGAAAGGGAAAAAGTGAGAGAGGGGTTGAGTGACGAGCAGGGGTGGCTTGATGTCAAGCCAGAAGAGCTAGACAAGGCTAGAAGAACCGCATCAGCTCCTCGGCGATGATTTTGTATCCGGCCTCATTCGGGTGGTCGAGGCCCGGAAGGATCAGGGAATCGAGGGGTACGCCCTCGGCGACCCGTCTCATCCAGGCTCCGTATACGTCCACAAACCCCACCCCCATCTCCTCAGCGACGTCTTCGAGGGTCTGGTAGTAGCTGAGGACGATCCGGTCGAACCGGGGCGTCAGCAGAGGCTCGGAGCTGAGGAGGAGGATCTCGGGCCCTGATCCGGACCCGAAACCTGACCCCGACCCCTCCAGGATTTTCTCCACGATTTCGATCAGGTTGCTCTTGAACTCGCCGAGCCGGATGCCCATGTACATGTCGTTTATCCCGAAGTTCACGGTGACAAGGTCGGGGGCGTGGTCTATCACGGACCAGTCGAGCCGCGCCAGGCCGTCGAGGCTGGTATCGCCGCAGACACCCTCGTTATTGAGGGCGATCTCGGCCTTCGGATACTTTTCTTTGAGCATCCACATCCAGAAGTGATCAAAGCCCTTTCTGACAGCAAAGCCGGCGGTTATGGAATCGCCGAAGGTGACGATTCTGACGGCCTTTCCCGCCTCCAGAAGGTAGACGGTACGCCTTGTGAAAGTGCTGCCCTCTTCGCTCATTTAGATCCGGGGCCCGAATGGTGCGGCGGCGTGAACTTGTACCTGCTGTTGACGTACGTCGTCTTCTGAAGCTCCTTCACTATATGGTGAGCCTCAGCCCTGTACTTTATGATCGTCTTTTTCCCCTCAAGCTCCCTGTGGATCAGGCCCTTCTCCTCCAGGGACTTGAGCACCTCCAAGATCGCCTCCTCGGAGAGACCATCCTTCTCGGCGTACTTGAGCACCTTCGACTCGGTGCTGCTCGAGTAGGGGTCCTCTGTGGTCCCAAGGCTCCACATGTCTATAATCCGTCCGAATACCTTCTTCTCGTCTGCGAGAAGGTCCTTCTCCGTGATTTCAGCGAAACTCATAGAACTAAACCTCCAACAAAACGAAGAACGAGACGCTAAATCCGCCTCGCAAGAATACCATCACTTTGTCAGATCACCTTGACAGATCCTCCGGGAGGTCCCCGGTCAGGATCTCTATCTTCTGCTCAGCCCCGTCCAGAAGGGCGTTGCACCTTCGCACCAGAGAGACACCCCTCTCGAAGGCTTTCAGGCTCTCCTCGAGGGTGAGGTCCCCCTCCTCCAGCGCCCGGACGATCTTCTCGAGCTCCGCGAGAGACCCTTCCAGGCTCAGATCATCAGACGCTGCATCGGTCAAATCCGTCATCTCGGTCACCTCCATCACCTCCGATCCGCCTTCTTCTCGATCGCCCTGCACAAAAGCTCACCGTCAGCGAATATCAGCTCAAAAAGCTCCCCCGCCGCCATCTCAGAGGCCCGCCTCGCTAGGCCCCGATCGGTGAGGGCGATGCTGTAGCCTCGGGAGAGGGTCGATAGAGGGCTCAGAGAATCCAGCTTTCCCGCGGCCAGCACCAGCCTTCCGGAGAGGACCTCAACGTTTCGATCCTCCGCCGAGATGAGCCGGTCGAGGGCCCGGTCGAGGTTCTGCCTCTGCTCAGAGACGATCCCGCGCATCCTCCTCCCGGATAAGGCCCTTCCCAGGTCCGCAAACCTCGCCCGCCTTCGTTCCAGGTTCGCCGAAAGAGATCGCGCCATCTTCGCCTCCATACCCTCCAGGCCCTCCCTCAGCCTCTCGACGTCGGGCCTCACCATCTCCGCCGCCGCAGAGGGTGTGGGGGCCCTAACATCAGCGACGAAGTCGGCTATCGTCACGTCCGTCTCGTGGCCGACGGCCGAGACGACGGGACAGCCGGAAAGGAAGATCGCCCTCGCCACGAGTTCAGAGTTGAAGGGCGATAGATCCTCCGCCGAGCCCCCACCCCTACCCACGATTATCACATCGGCCGTACCCTGAAGGGCGGATATGGCCGAGGCGATCGACTCGGGAGCGGACTCCCCCTGGACCTGGGCAGGGGATATGACGATCCGGGCGGGACAGGACCCGAGCACCCTCAGAACGTCCCTGAGGGCAGCGCCGTCGGCAGAGGTGACGACCCCTATGCAAGCCGGATAGGCGGGGACGGGCCTCTTCCTCTCGGCATCAAAGAGCCCCTCGGCCGCAAGCCTCTCCTTCAAAAGCTCCAGCTCCAGGTATTTTCCGCCCAGGCCAGAATCCCGCCTTGCGGCCTTCACCAGGATCTGAACCTGACCCCTGGGACGGTAGAACTCGACATCCCCAAAGATGAGGACGTTCTGTCCGTTTTCAAGCTCGAAGTCGAGGCCGCCGCTGTGACCGCGGAACAAGACGCAGGAGATCTGAGAGTCCCCGTCCTTGAGGGTGAAATACCGGTGCCCTGAACGGTGGTTCACGACGTTTGAGAGCTCACCCCGGGCCCATAGGTCAATGAGCCGGTGGTCTGTGGTCAGCCGCTCCCTGATCCTGGAGTTCAGCTCGCTGACGTTGAATACTCGGTTCAATCATCATAAAAAGAGACTATACCATATTTAAGGACTGTCGGCATAGGCCGAAAGAAATGGCTGTTCAGTTGAAGATCGAGGGGGAGATGGTGAGGGCCAGGTTCATGTTGAGAAAGAATCGGTTCTCAGTCCTGGCCGAAATGGCGGACGGTGCGGGAAAGTTCGAGTGCCACCTTCCAAACCCCGGAAAGCTGAAGGAACTTCTCGTCCCCGGAACGGAGCTTCTCCTCCGGCCAGCCAAAAATCCGGACCGGCGCAAGACGAAATTCGACGTCTTCGCCGTCAGGACCGAAGCCGGGGCTGTGGTGGTTGACTCTCGAATTCCAAACAAGATAATGCGAGAGGCATTGAGCTCCGGAGAGTTGCTACAGTTTTCGGGATACGAGCTCGTCAGATCTGAGCCTGCTTACGGCAATAGCAGGCTCGACTTTCTCCTCGCTGGCGATGAATTGTGTCTTGTGGAGGTGAAAAGCTGCACCCTCGTGAGAGAGGGAATCGCCCTATTTCCCGACGCCCCCACCGAGAGGGGACGCCGCCACCTCTTGGAGCTAGCGAAGGCCCACAAAGAGGGCTATCGAGCCTCAGTCATCTTCGTCATCCAGAGGGAGGACGCGAAGGTCTTCATGCCCAACGACGAGACCGATCCCGACTTCGGAACCGCTCTCAGAAAGGTCGCGGCAAGAGGAGTGGAGGCGATCGCCCTCGCTACGAGATATCAAAAGGGGTGCATTGAGCTGATCGGCGAGGTTCCCGTGGACCTTTCCGAACCCAAATAAAGTTAATTGATTCCATCTCAAGCAAACTTTATATGGCATGATCTCCCACCTCGCGAGAAAGAAGCTGACCCCACGAATAGGAAGTGATCTTTTGCACATCATGGAAGGTTTCCTGCCCCATCCCTGGTGGGAGGTCTGGTATGCCCTCTCGCTCCCCGTAGTCATCTACGGGATGTACAAAATGAACCAGCTTGTAAAGGAGAGGAGAGAGACCCTCCCCCTCCTGGCCCTCGCCGGGGCCTTCATCTTTGTCCTATCCTCCCTCAAGCTCCCCTCGGTGACGGGCTCCAGCTCTCATCCCACCGGGACCGGGATGGGCTCCATCCTCTTCGGCCCAGCCATAACCGCGGTTCTGAGCCTGATAGTTTTGGTCTACCAGGCCCTCTTCCTCGCTCACGGCGGGATTACCACCCTGGGCGCCAACGTCTTCTCCATGGGTATCGCAGGGCCGGCGGTCGCCTATTTGGTTTACAAAGGGTGCGCTAGGTCAAACCTGAACTTTTACGTATCGATCTTCCTCGCAGCCTCTCTTGCTGACTGGGCCACGTACCTCGTCACCTCCCTCCAGCTGGCCCTCGCCTTCCCGTCGGCGACCGGTGGGGTCGTCGGATCTTTTTACGCCTTCGGGACGGTCTTCGCCATAACCCAGGTGCCTCTCGCCATCGTGGAAGGGGTGATCACCGCCCTGATATTCAAGTACATAATCCAAGTGAAAGGAGAGGTCATGGTGAAGCTGAAGGTTATCGACGAGAAAAAGCTCGGAAAGCTGAAGGAGATGATCTCGGCATGAAGGGAGAGATTATAGCTGGAACGGTTATCGTAATCTTTGCGGCCCTCTTCCTTTACGTCGCCGCAACAAACACCGGGGCCGAGTGGGGCGGCGCCGACGGCGAGGCCGAGGTCGTTGTCGAAGAGCTAACCGGGGGCACCTATGAGCCGTGGTTTGAGCCCATCTGGGAGCCGCCAAGCGGCGAGATCGAGAGCCTCCTCTTCAGCCTCCAGGCTGCGATCGGAGCGATAGTCATCGGATACTTCTTCGGCTACTACCGTGGAAAACAATCGAAAGGCCAACCTGAGGAATGAGCCTTGCATCACGCCCTCCTGGACGAGTACGCCTTAAATAGCCCCCTCAGAAACAAGAACAACAAGCTAAAGCTCGGCCTGGTGGCAGCGGCCCTTCTCGTCGGCGTCTCCTCCACTTCGCCCGTAGCTCCGCTCTTCATCGCCCTCACCATGAGCCTCGCCACAATCCGCCTCGGGAAAGTCCCGGCCAGATTCTACGCGGAGCTGGCCATCGCGCCCCTCAGCTTTGCCATCTTCGGGACCGCGATCATCCTCTTCTTCTTTGGGTCTGGCCCTGAGATATTCTCCCTGGAACTTTTGGGGAACCGTATAGGGGCGAGCGCCGAGGGCGCGGATCTAGCGGTACTCGTCGTCTCCAGGACCCTCAGCGGTATGTGCTGTCTATTCTTTTTGGCGCTGACGACGCCGATGGTGGAGCTCTTCGCGGTCCTGAAAAGATTGAGGATGCCCGACTCCTTCGTCGAGCTATCGATGATGATTTACCGGTACATCTTCGTCCTTCTCGAGGAAGCGATCAGGATGAGGCACGCCCAGGTCATGAGGCTCGGATACGACGGATTTAGGAGCTCAATTCAGTCTTTCTCGATGATGGCAAGCACCCTATTTCTCAGAACCTGGGAGCAGGGCGAGAAGCTCTACACCGCCATGGACGCGAGGTGCTACGACGGAAAGCTATCTCTCTTCGAGGAGAAGAAGCCCATAAAGATCCAAGAACTCCTGGCAGCATCGGGCTACGTCACCATCATCGCCGCCCTGGCATACCTCTCTCGAGGGACGACATTATTCTGAGGAGACGAAGATGACATTGCTGGAGACGAAAAACCTCAGCTACATTTATCCTGACGGAACATCTGCCATCCGTGGGGTAGACCTCAGAATCGAGAGGGGCGAGAGGATAGCTTTCGTCGGACCGAACGGCTCGGGAAAGTCCACCCTCTTTCTGCTGCTGAACGGGACGCTACGCCCCACCGAGGGCAAGGTACTCTTCTGCGAAAAGCCCCTTCGATACGACACCCGCTCCCTTCGGGAGACGAGAAAGAAGGTGGGGATAGTCTTTCAGAACTCCGACGACCAGCTATTCGCCCCCACCGTCCGCCAGGACGTGGGCTTCGGCCCCACCAACCTCGGCCTTCCTAAGGACGAGGTGGAAAAAAAGGTCGAAATGGCCCTCGAATACGTCGGAATTGAGAAGCTGAAAAACAGGCCCCCCCACCACCTCAGCGGCGGCCAGAAGAAGAGGGCAGCCATCGCCGGGGTGATGGCGATGGACCCGGAGGTTATGATCCTCGACGAGCCCCTATCCAACCTGGACCCAGCGGGGTCAGAAGAGGTGATGGAGCTTCTCGAAGAGCTGAACGAGAGGGGTACGACTCTAATCATATCAACCCACGACGTCGACCTCGCCTATCGGTGGTCTGACCGAATATACCTCCTGGCCGACGGGAGAATCGCGGATCAGGGCAGGCCAGAGGAGATCTTCGGGGATGCGAAGCTTCTGAGGGAATCTGGGCTGAGACAACCCCTAATAATGGAAGTGTACGACGAGATCTCAAGAAGAGAGCTTGCATCTCTCGGTAAAAGGCCGAGGAACGTACCGGAGCTGGTCGGCCACCTCAACCCGCCGGACCTTCGATGGATGAATGTTCCTCCCGGAACCGAGGTCGGTGAGACGATCTCTCCGGAAAAGAGCGAGAACGCAACAACGATGTTAACTCGATCCGAGCAGGTGAAGGTGATCCACCTCCAGGAGGGGGGTCGGGCCGTGGTGGAGACTCTGCAGAGATCGATCAGGCTCGGGTTCGTCATTGTCTACGACACAGACCACCAGGATCATGAGGACCTGAAGAGGCTAATGGAGGAGAGGAAAATCGATCTTGTGGGGGTCATGGGAACCAGGAGCAGGGCCTTCGCCGAAAAGCACGAGATCTCCACAGATATTGCCTCGAACGTGATAGACAGGACGATACTGCGGGCGCTCTGCGGAGATGAGGTCCTCATCCTCACCAACGGCGGCATGGTTGAGCACGCCAAAAGGCGCATCGAGGATTACTGCAACCAGAGCGGGATGAAGATCGAGGTCGTCGTATTCGATGGTTTGCCCCAGAGCAAAGCGAAACTCACAGAACCGGTTCATGCCGATGCCGGCAAAAGCGCCTGACAGGTCAAGATCCCATCCCTCGGCCGACTTGAGGGGGGCCCTAACCCTCTTTTGAGACTGACAAGTGAGCTGTAAAGACGTGTATCTTCATCCATATTGTGCATATGTTATGGATTCCATCGAAATACATGATATCCGGTTGATAAAAACTTATATATGGCTACCGTGGGGGCAGATGACGCCCACAGAGTTACAATATTGTGAAAAGTAGGTGTGAGCGGGTAGGGGAGTGGGGGTTAGTGAAAAATTAGTTTACCCGCTCGTGTATATTCCTCTGTATGATTGTATAAATAGTTTTCCTACCAATAATTCAAAACAGCCATTACATATTTCGCCTCTTTGCAGCCCGATTGGCGATCTTTGCTGCAAAAGCGCCAGCCACAAACCCAGCGTCGATGTTGACCACGACCATAACAGAACATGACTGGAGCATGGAGAGGAGGGCCGCCTCACCCCTTCCGCCGGCGCCGTAGCCCGTCGAGACCGGAAGCCCCACGACGGGAGCTTCCATGAGACCTGCCACCACCGCGGGAAGGGTCCCCTCCCGACCTGCCGCCACCACCAGAGCGTCTGCGTCCATCATCCTTTCCAGGGACGGAAATAGCCTGTGAATCCCCGCGACTCCAACGTCGTACTCTGACACCGTCTCGCAGCCCAAAAACTCGGCGGTCACCCTCGCCTCCTCGGCGACGGGGATGTCTGCGGTGCCTGCGGAGAGTATGCCGACCTTTCCCCCAGAAAAGTTCGGTGAAGCGTCCCTTGCGATGACCGCGGCTTTCGCCCTCTCCTCCCATCTCAGGTCCGCCCCCTCGGGGAGAGGAAGCTCTCTCAGAGCTGCAAGCTGTTCAGATGAAACCCTGGTTATGAGGACCGACTTCGACGCCTCCAGGAAAGATAGAGCTATTTCCACCAGGTCGGAAGAGCTTTTTCCCTCCGCCAGGATCGCCTCGGGGATTCCTATCCTGTCGACCCGGCTCGGATCGAGCTTGGCCATCTTTCCCACCTCTCGATAGGATAGGAGGTTGACCTGGCGGGCGGCCCCCTCCAGCGAGATTTCGCCCCTGGCGAATCTCTCCAGGATCTCTTTGAGGTTCGACGTCACCACCGAAATCTTACATTCAAGAGGATAAATGGTTTATCCTGAACCGTTCGTTGTAGCGGGCGATGAAGGTTAATCTCGATCTTCACATCCATTCGCGGTACTCCGCGGCCACATCGGCCAAGATGGACCTGCCCACCATAGCCAGAGAGGCCGCCAAGAAGGGCATCAAGATGGTGGCCACCGGGGACTGTCTCCATTCCAAATGGATGGCGGAGGTGAGGGAGCTTCCCGAAAGGGACGGGCTGTTTTGGCTCGAAGATACGGCCTTCGTTCTCACCACCGAGGTGGAGGACTCCTCGAGAGTACATCATCTCATAATCGTTCCCGAGGCTTCCAAGGCGTCGGAGCTGAGAGAGGCGTTTTCAGCCAGGGCCACAAGCCTCGACTCGGATGGCAGGCCCACTCTCCGAATGAGCCCGCCAGAGATCACCGATGCGGCTCTGGAAGCCGGTTGCCTGATAGGTCCGAGCCATGCCTTCACCCCCTGGACCGGAATGTACGCCCACTACCCCACCCTCAGAGAATGCTACAAAGACAGGTCTGATAAGATCCTCTACATCGAGCTCGGCCTGAGCGCCGATTCCGATTACGCCGACAGGATATCCGAACTGAAAGAGAAGACCTTTCTTACGAACTCCGATGCTCACTCGCCATGGCCGAACAAGCTGGGAAGAGAGTTCAACCAGATGCAGATGACGGACCTGAGATTCGAGGATCTGAGAAAGGCGATAAAGCGCGAGGGGGGATGCGGCCCCACTTTGAACGTCGGCTTCTATCCAGACGAGGGAAAGTACAACAGAACCGCATGCACCCGGTGCTACAAGCATTATTCTCCCGAGGAGATGAAAGAGAGAAGGGGAAGGTGCGAATGCGGGGGTCTGATAAAGCTAGGCGTCAGAGATAGGGTGGTGATGCTGGCAGACAACTGCGAACCGGTACATCCCGATCACCGGCCGCCCTACCTCCATCTGATACCCCTCGCGGAGATCATCGCCATGGCTCTCGATGTCAAGAGCGTTTATTCCGCAAAGGTCCAGAAGACCTGGAACGAGCTGATCAGGGGAACAAGCGAGATCCAAGTACTGGTGTATGCGGACCTCTCAAAGCTTGAGGGCGAAGACGGGGTCGTAGATGCGATCCGAGCCTTCAGGTCGAAAGATGTGGTGGTGGTGCCAGGCGGTGGAGGAAAGTACGGCCAGGTGAGGCTTCCAGACCGCCAGAATTCCAGAAAAAACGACGATCAGAGATCGCTATTCGATTTTTGAATTAAGGGCGAAAAAGAAGATACGAAGAACTGTGGCCTTGATCAAAGCGCAAGGCCGCAGTTTTCGTCACATGTCAGATCTTCGCAGCTCGATTCTGCGGTATAGCCGACATACTCGAAGTCCCAGTTGGGCGGCTGCCATCCTGTGCAGGCGGAAGTTCCGCACTCCTCGATAACGCCGACATCGATGACCGAGCTCGCATATACCGGCTGGACCACAGGCCCGTCGACGGACCTCGGATCGACCTCTACGTTGTTGACGAACCTTCCGGCCTGCTGGGCCTCGACCCTGTAGGCGATCGTTACCGTCTCAAATGGCCCGATCTCGACCAAGTTCCAGGTGACCACGTTGTTATCATAAGATGCGAAGGGCACCATCGAGTCGAGAAGGACCATGCCTGCAGGCAACGAATCGGTCACGGTGGCGACCCTCGTCACGTCAGCCCAGTTCTTGATGTCGACCCTGTACCAGACGACGTTCGGGTTCTCCTCGTCCAGTTCTGGAACCTTCGTTACAGAGACGGTCTCGTTCAGGCAGCAGGTAAGCCACTCCTTCTCGAGTGCCGTGTAGTTGGACGCGGTGATCCAATCGCCGTTGGAAGCGGCAGTGACGACTACCCTATTGACGAGTTCGTCTGGAACGTGCTTCGTCACGTCCAGGTTCAAAACGATGGTGGACACGTCGCCGATGGCAAGATGCGTTAAGGTCCAGTTGGCGTACGTATCGGTCACCTTCGATGGCCTCACCGACGAATTGATATACACTGCCATTGGCGGGAAGAGGTCCTTGACGTATATGGGGCCAAGAGCCTTGTTACCATCGTTCTCAACGGTTATGTTGTAGGTCGCAACGGTGATCACCTTGTCACGGCTCTCGCCCACCAGAGTCGTATCCTTGGCGTCCAGGATCGTCTCCTCGTGGAGCAAGCCATTCTTGACAACGGTTATGTGGGGCCGGTCGTACTTGGGAACTCCTGTGAAGAGTATCCTCCTCTCGATGGAGTAGTCACCTTCGTACTGCTCATCGAAGTCGACCTCTGGCTCGCTCAGATTTTTCTCAAGAACCGCTCTGAACCTGGCCCGACCTGAGATCTCGGCCTCGGTATCCATCTCGTTGAGGCCTTTGGCCACCGTCTCTTTGTCAAGGCTAGTTATGCTGGTGTACTCCTCGCCAATGTAGCTGGTCTCCGGTGTCTTGGAGTACATACCCTCCTTCCACTTCATAGAGGCGTCGATCGAGACGTCCTCAGTCAGGCTCTGGTTCATCGGCGAGTATACGAGGCTTATGTCTTTTGCTATGTAGTTGGTGTGAGTTCTGATCAGCTCCTCAGAGTCGTAAGTCCCGGTACCCGACTCGTAGCTTCTCTGGCTGTCCTTGACGCGCTTGTCCACGGCCACCAGGCCCTCTCCTGATGCCGACTTGTCGGAGGTGACGCTCGAACCGTACTCGTCGACCCTTTCCAGGATCTTAAAGCTTCCAGTGTAGTCCTCACGAGCCTCGAAGATCGGGGTCGACTTGGGCGATGCGTTGGTGGGCAGCTTCAGGAACCCGAAGTGACCCATACCGTCGAACTCCGAGTCGACGTTCATCGTCGAGCCATTCTTGTCGAGGACCATGCTCGACTCGCGATCTATCGATGTCGCATACCGGTAGTACTCGCTCATCGTAGCTCCCGTCACCCGGTTCTTGGCATTGGCACCCTCGGTCCACTTGGACGAGTATTCTACTGTCCGGTTGTTGTATAGACCCAAAGTCGTGGGCTTGTAGGTGGCCGCCATGTCCTTATTCATCGAGATCGACTTGTTCTTGGATATCATCCTGACCTGCTCTTCGCTCTCGTAAAGGCCGGAACCATGCTCGCGGGTTTCAAGCTCAGTTCCGAGATCTGCTAGGACCGAGACCTTTGCGCTGTCTGTGTACTCTCGATCGGATTCGTTGAATACAACGATGACGTTGTTCTTGATGACGTAGGGCTGGAGGGTCGTCGAGTAGTCATTGGCCACGTTGACGAATCCTTCACCTATGACGCCCTGGTCCATCTCGAACTCGAGATCCTGTTTCGGAACCTTGACAGTGAGAGTGATCACAACACATTCGCCTTCGGGGATCACATCGATCAGCCATAAGCCGTCGCCGATCTCCTCGATGTGAGGCGTGCCGCCGCTCCAGGAGTAAGATATCGAGACGAACTCGACGTACTTGTCAAAGACGTCTCTTATCAGGACGTTGGTCACACTGCCGTTACCCACGTTGCAGATGCTTATGGTATAGGTGATCTCTTCGCCACGTTTGACCACGTCTTTGTCTGGTGTCTTGGTTACGCTCAAATTGTAGGTCGTTATGGTGACGTTGTCGTCATCTTGGACCCACGTTCCATTTACCGCCATACCTTCGGCCAAAACTTCGTTGAGCATGATGGGGTCTGGATTGGCGCATACGCAACCGATCACAGTGATGTTGTGGCAACAGCATGGTTCCAGGCAGGTGCAGTTCCAGACCACCGTCTGGGGGACTCCTGGGGTATATACAGGCGGGTCCACACTTTCAGGTGCCGGGTCGGAAGAGACGAAACCGATATCCTTGGGCATGGTATCGGTAATGATAACCGGGGACAACGGACATTCACCATCGTTGGTGACGACGATGGTGTACTCGACCCGGTTAGACGGGTCCACGATGGAGACGTTTGCGGCCTTGTCCACCACTATGCTTGCATTGGTAATGTTCGTGTTTATGATTACGGTATCAACCACCGGCCCTACTGCCCCACCGCAGGGATCAGTGCCGTTCGCCGTGGCGTTATTGATGATGAGCTTTTTGAGTATGTCAGCCTCCGTGACGTTGTAGATGGTCTTGAAGGTCTCTGTCTCGTTGGGCTCCAGAGGATCGCTTGCCCACCAGGAATTGCCCGTCAGGTCGTCCTCGACATAGACACCGGTCAGGTTGACGTTTCCTGTGTTTGTAACGTTGATCGTGTACTCGATCAGCTCACTGGCATTAACCGGTCCAGATGTGTTAGCGACTTTGGTGATGTTGATCGAGGCAGTGTAATCCGTCGTCACGTTCGCATAAACCAGATCTGTCGACTTCTGGTTGCCACAAGTGTCCACGAACACGGCGTAAGCGCTGTTGTTCACAGAACCGTTGCATAAGTCCGACTGCGTCACTGGGTAGGTCGGAAGGATCGACATGCACTCGCTGACGTTCAGGGTTCCGATCAAGTGGTTGCCGATACGATTGTCTTGGATCGTCACGTTGTAGACCGTAACGTCTCCGGTGTTGCAGACCGTGATATTGTAACCTATGACATCGTCCAAACCGACCGGGCCTGTGGTATTGGCCACCTTGGTGATGCAGATCGACGAGTTGTACTCCGTCGTAGCGTTGGCGTAGGCCGGACCCGCCGATAGACGGTTGCCACAGTAATCGGTCCCGTTGGCGTTCGCGGTGTTGTTGACAGTGCCGTTACAGGCGTCCTCCTCGGTGACGTTGTAGGTCGGATAGACCGACTTGCACTCGCTGACGTTAAGGATCCCGATCGGGTGGTCACCGGTGAGGCTGTCTTGGACCGTAACACCAGAGACGGTCAGGTTCCCGGTGTTGCAGACCGTGATCGTGTACTCTATCACGTCGCCCGGTGAGACGGGCCCGGTGATGTTAGCGGTCTTGGTGATCTCGATCGA
>DAQG01000110.1 GCA_002502785.1 Methanothrix harundinacea
TTTTCGTGGGTTTTCATGCGAATTGCGTGCGGCCCACCCTACCCTAAAGGACGGGGTATTCGTGATCCTCCGTGCTCCCGAAGTAATAACCGAAAGACAGATTTGAGGCGGAATGTATGACCGACTAGACTGAATAGCTGCGCTGGGAAAGGTCCTCGCCGTCCTGCGGAGAAACGATCGTTTTGAGGGCCGCATTCTTCTTCGAGTCGATCGTCTGGGGCGAGATGACCCGCGAGAGCTACGTGGACATCCTGGTGGAGTTTGAGGGTCGAAGGAGTCTGATGGATCTCTCGGTGCAGAAGATCACGGCTCTCGGAGGCGATCGACCGGGAGGTTGACGTCCTCACCCGCGGTTCGCTTCATCCCCTTTTAAAAGAGAGAATCTTGAAGGAGCAGAGAGTGTAAGATGCTCATTCAGCATGCGGCCAGGATTGACCTGCCTCCTGTGCCCCAAAGGGCATCGCAAAGTGGATCATGGCGAAAAGCCACCCGTCCCCATCCTTCTTCAAAACAGCTGTAATCCTCCCCTCCAGCCTCATATCCTGGCCGTCGACGGTGGCCTTGACGGTGCACTTCCCGGCATACCAGGCAACGTCACCCTTTCCGGATACGTGGCCAGGACCGATGGCCATGGAGACCCGATCGCACTGGGCTAAGTCCCTTTCTACCTGGGCACGTAGCTGCTCTTTGCCATAAACCTCCTCGTCGGGACCAGACCCATATCCGAAGAAGGATTCATCTACTGTTGCTAAAATTCCATCCAAATCTTTTGCGGAATATGCTCGGGCGTACCTCTCCATAGCTGTTGTTACATCCGATTCGAATTCCGAACTCGTTGTCATGGCTGAGTGTCATGTACATATCATATTAAAAGCTGATGTAGTATTAACGAACTTTACATTCTGGACACAGGGTCTTCGCCAAGAAATTTCGTCTCAACGGTTCCTTCCACCATCTGACGCCGACGTGCCCCCTCTCCCGGCCGGCTGCAAAGCGCTCTCCGCCGAAATGGCGATATCTCCGAAAGCAGCGTGGCGGAAAAGGTGATATCATATCACCACAATTTATTAAAAATTGCCGGAAGATGATTTTGAGGCGGAAGACGTGACCGACTGGGTTAAAGCCCCGTGCGAAAAGGTCCTCGCCGTCCTGCGGAGAAACGATAGTTTTGAGGGCCGCCTTCTTCGGGCCAATCGTCCGGGGCGAATTGACCGACGGAAGCGGCGTGAACATCCTGGTGGAGTTTGCGGGTCGAAAGAGCCTGATGGACCTCTCGGGCTTGAAAATCGAGCTTGAGGCGGCGATAGACCGGGGGTGGAAGTCCCCCCCCTCACCTACGCTTCTCTTCACCCGCTCCTACTTGATCGAGGGGTTATTCAGAGGGCAAAACTCTGGTGGAGTTCATAGAATCGCCCCAGCTCCAGGGCGCCATCATCCGCAGAATCGAGATCATCGGCGAGGCCGTCAAAAACCCGCCCGAAGATTTCAAGAGAGATCATCGATCGCATGGCAGAATATCGCCGGCATGAGGAGCGTTCTGATTCATCAATACTTCGGAGGGGATCTCGCCCTCACTTAGGACGTCATCCAGAGCGACATACACCATCTGAAGCTGAGCATTTCTAGGATCAAATAGGGGATGAAATAAACTGTAATCATCCCTTAGAAGAGTTTTGATGAAGAACTTATACCACCCGGCTCCGCCCCCTCGGTGGCCAGGGACGAATGGTTTTGGGCGGTTTTTTTCAGTGACTAGTGAGCGTCTTATATCGAAACGTTCGTGGCCTCCAGGGGTCTACCCATGGGGATGAAAATGCGTCGTGTTTTTACCCATTTACATACAAATACCTACCAGCTTGCAGTGGGGTGCGCTGTTTGACTCTAGAGCACTCGTTAATTCCTCCCGGGAATCTTATTCGAAATCCAGAGAGATTCTCCCGGAAGTTCGGGATTTTGTGGGCGTATTGTGCAGTTTATGTGGGAGAAATTTCACAATTCGGCTAGAATATAGGACAAAACAGAAAACGTTATATCCACAACTCGCCCGAAATACATTCATGGGCGAATATCTGGTCAGGTGTCTGGGCTGCGGGCGCGTGCACCCGCCCCGTGCTATCGCCTGTCAAAATGATGATTCACTGCTCAGGACCGAGTATTTCACAAAAAGGCTTACCCTCAGGGACGACCTTCCGGGCCTCTGGAAGTTCTACGACTGGCTGCCGGTGAAAGAGCCCCTCCGGGGATCGGGTGAGAAGCCCGTGACCTACAAAAGCGAGGGGCTGGCCCGGGAACTTGGCCTTGAAAACCTCTACGTCAGCTTCAGTGGCTACTGGCCCGAGAGGGGTGCCAAGATGACCACCTGCAGCTTCAAGGACCTTGAAGCTCCGCCCACGGTGGAGAGGATGACCGAGCGGGAGGATGACCAGATCCTTGTAGTTGCCTCGGCAGGAAACACCGCGAGGGCCTTCGCCCAGGCAGCCTCGGCGGCTCGCCTCCCCCTTGTCTTGGTCGTCCCGCCGACGGGCCTCGACCGGCTCTGGATCTGCGAGAAACCCTCGGACTCGACCTGTGTGATAGTGGTGAACGGCGACTACACCGAGGCGACCGATTTTGCTGGTAGGCTGGCGGCTCGCCCCAGATTCGTGGGCGAGGGCGGGGCAAGAAACGTCGCCCGGAGAGACGGGATGGGGATCGTGATGCTGGACGGCGTCCTCTCGATGAAGGCGCTTCCCAAACACTACTTCCAGGCCGTGGGAAGCGGTACCGGCGGGATCGCCGCCTGGGAGGCTTCGCTTCGACTGATTGAGGACGGTCGCTTCGGCTGGCACCTTCCAAAGCTTCACCTCGCCCAGAACAGCCCCTGCGCCCCGATCTACGCCGCCTGGACCCGCTCAAGGATGGAGACGGGCCTGTGCCCTGCTGGGATGTACGACGACGTCCTCTACAACAGAAAGCCGCCTTACAGCGTCAAAGGCGGCGTGAAGGAGGCCCTGGAAGAGACCGGCGGGGAAGTTTACGGGATCTCCAACCAAGAGGCGGGAATTGCCCAGAAGATTTTCGAGGAATCGGAGGATATCGACATACTGCCCGCAGCAGCGGTCGCCGTCGCCGCCCTTCAAAAGGCCGTTCGATCCGGGGCGGTCGAAAAGAACGATCTCATACTGCTCAACATCACCGGGGGCGGAGTTTCCCGGGCGAAAGAGGAACTGGACATGAACCTGCTCAAATGCGACATCAAGGCCGAACCATCGGCCCTCTCATCTGCATCCACATCATCATATGACAATGATCTACTGACCGAGATCGACGAGATACTTGAACGGAGGGCCTGAAACCATGACTGAGGAGCGGGCCTGCAAGCTCACCATAATTGGTGGTGTCGATAAAGACGGAAACCCGGACTTGGTGGAGCTGCTGGACATGCACCGGGGCGAGATAATAGGAATCGTCGGTCCGACCGGCTCTGGAAAAAGCTCCCTCATAGCCGATATAGAGCAGTTCGCCCAGGGAGACACCCCCTCGGGCCGGAAGATTCTGATCGACGGATGCGAGCCCCGGGCCGAGACTAGGTCCGATCCTCGAAAGAAGCTTATCGCCCAGCTATCCCAGAACATGCACTTTCTCGCCGACATGAGCGTTGAGGAGTTTCTCCGAATGCATGCGAAGAGCAGAGGCCGGTCCCCTGAGGTCGTAGACCGGGTGATCGAGCTTGCTAACACCCTCACCGGCGAGCCGGTCCATCCCGACCATCACCTTACGATATTGAGCGGCGGCCAGTCGAGGGCCCTCATGACCGCTGATATCGCCGTGATCAGCGATTCGCCAATTGTCCTCATCGACGAAATAGAGAACGCAGGGATCAAGAAGAAGGAGGCGCTCGAGCTTCTCGCGGGCGAGGGGAAGATCGTCGTCGTCGTGACCCACGATCCGATGCTCGCCCTCATGACCTCTCGGAGGGTCGTGATGAAGAACGGCGGGATGATGAGGGTGATCGAGACGAGTACTGTTGAGCAGAAGGTCTGCGAGGATCTGGCCAAAGTCGACGATTGGCTGATGAACCTGCGGGAGACGATCAGACGGGGCGAGGTGGTGGGGGCCGCGCTTTGAAGCTGGTCGTGATCGCGGGAACCCCGGGCTCCGGTAAGACCTCGGTTCTGATGCACGCGGTAAAGAGCCTCCAGAGGGAGGGGCTTCTGCCCGCCGTCGTCAAGATCGACTGTCTTTGGACCGAGGACGATAAGAGATTCCAGAGGCTCGGCGTGCCCGTTGCAGTCGGTCTTGCAAAGGACATGTGTCCAGACCACTACTCGATCTACAACGTCGATGAGATGCTGGAGTGGGCAGAGGATCAGGAGGCCGACATCCTCCTGAACGAGACGGCGGGCCTCTGCTTGCGGTGCGCTCCCTACCCTGACTCGTGCTTAGCGGTCTGCGTCATCGACGTCACCACGGGGCCGAACGCGCCCCTGAAGGTGGGGCCTCTTCTGACGACGGCGGACGTCGTCGTGGTGACGAAGGGGGACATGGTCTCCCAGGCCGAGAGGGAAGTATTTCGGGAGAGGATTCTGGAGGCGAACCCCAGGTGCAGGATCGTCGAGGCGAACGGCCTCACCGGCAAGGGGGCTGCAGAGCTCGCCGAGCTGATAAGAGGAGGGCCCGAGGTTGGCGAGAACATGATCCTTCGACACAATCCTCCCTTGGCGATATGCACCCTCTGCACAGGGGAGCTCCGGGTTTCAAAGGAGCATCACCGGGGAGTCCTCCGCCACCTGGACGGGTTCATGGAGTACTCCGGTGAGTAGAGGGGCTGAGAGGCCTAGCGAATTTGTTACAACGTGAGGGTGAACGCGAGATGAAAGAGATCGCAAAGCTTCTGCCCGGCTACAATTGCGGTGAGTGTGGGTTCAAGAACTGCCGGGAGTTCGCGCGGGCGTTGTTGAAGGGCCAGGACCTAGACCTTTGCCTCTTCCTCGGCCAGGAGAAGCACCTATCCGAGAGGGCAAAGATCGAGGAGATCCTCCCCCGGCTTAAACAGAAAGTGAAGGATCGTGAGGGGCGAGCGGGTGAAGAGGTCGAGGCCGAGATTCGGGGCGTCATCGACGGTCTCGCAGCAGACTTCGCCCTGGCTCCGCTGCCCGGCGAGCCCGCCTGCCGTGAGGACATCCACCCCTTCGACAGGGATGCAGAGTTCGAGGTCGGCGACGTCCTCCGCTACCGGCCCCTCGGCTGTCCTGTGACTCATTTTGGAAAGATCATAAAGATCGATCACGGCCTTGTCACCGTCCACATGGTAGGGCCGCGCCACCTTCTGGGCGATGAGAGCTTCGCTCCCAAGGATGTGGGGGTCTGCCTGGTTGCGGCCTTCGAGGGGGTCGTGAGCAGGGGCCGGGTTCCCGAGGTCGGGGAGACGGTGAGGTTTCTTCCCGAGCACTGCATGATGCAGAAGGTCCACTCGGGGATGATCGTCCACTCCGAGGGGAAGATGCTGAGGATCGAGAGCATCGATCTGAAGGTGTGGTGAAGGGTCGGAAACTCCCGGCCTTCACCGGATGAATTTTCGGGCAAGAACGACGATGAAGAGCGCGAGGAAGAAGTAACCGAAAAGCCCCTCTGTCACGACCGCATACTTCCAGGCTCCAGCAGGTAAACCTTCTGGTGTACTTCCGATCAGGGATGCAACACTAAAATAAATAGATTCAAGAGTAGATCGACTGCATCCCAAGAATATGACCCAAAAAATATACATGGATACAAGAATGCAAGCGAGTGTATATCCTGGGCGGACACCATAACCACAAGATAGCAAAGCAACATTATCGTAAAGCTTTGAACAAAAAGACTGATTCTCTGATCGGCTTATCTCTCGATATTTGTAATAGCAATTATCAGCATCTTCAAAAAAAGATATATTATTAGGCTCCTCGCTGTTTTATGT
>DAQG01000001.1 GCA_002502785.1 Methanothrix harundinacea
TCAAGCCCAAGGGCGCGATACTCCTCAACGGCGGCCGAGACCTTCAGAGCCTGAGCCGTCAGGAGGTTGCAAAGTACATCGGGTACGTGCCCCAGTCGACCACGAGCGTCCTCACCACCACCGTCTTCGACACCATACTCATGGGACGAAAGCCTCACATGGGATGGCGGGTCGCTGACGAGGACATCGACAAGGTCGTCGATATAATGAAGCTGCTTCACGTCGAGGAGTTCGCCCTCAAAGACTTCTCGGAGCTATCCGGAGGCCAGAAGCAGCGTGTCCTGATCGCCCGAGCTCTCTGCCAGGAGCCGGAGGTACTCCTCCTTGACGAGCCGACGTCCAACCTTGACGTGAAGCATCAGCTCGAGGCCCTGGATACGGTGAGGTCGATTGTGAAGAAGACCGGGATATCGGCGGTGATGGCCATTCACGACCTGAACCTGGCGGCAAGGTACTCTGACAACCTGGTGATGCTGAAGAAGGGGAAGGTTCACGCCATAGGAGATCCTTTGTCTCTGTTGACCAAGGAGAACATAAGGTCGATATTCGGAGTCGAGGCGGTGGTGATGAAGGATCTGGACAGGCCTTACGTCGTGCCCATCAGGTCGCTGAATGCCGAAGCTGTATAGAGTCGATGGTCGGGCAGAAGAAAAGGGATGCCAGAGCTTCGGGGGTTGCTTTTCGGCCCATCTGCCCCGGGCACCCTTTGGTCAGGAAGGCTGTTGTCGTCTTGGCCACCCTTTGGCGGCGAGCGCGATTCTCTGGATAAGCGGATCTGAAAAACGAAGTCTTCGGCTTTGCCGCAAAGCGAAAAGTCTGATGAAATGAAACGAAATTAAAAGAAAAGCTTCAGCTGGCGATCCCCGCCGCGGGGGCGAAGGACCAGGGAAGCCGCTTTCTGTCGGGCCTGGGAGATCTGTCCCTGGTTTTGTCTCTATCTCCGACGGGATCGGCGCCGAAATGTCCATCGAAACAAAAGTCTGCGGGTCCTGCCATAGGCCCCAATCCTGCTGTGGTTGTGGGTCCTGTGTCCATCGTCATCATCATCTCGTGGCCGCAGCCGTCGCCACAGCCACCTCCACATCCTCCACCGCAGCCACCATCACCGCAGCCGTCACCGTCGCCACCACAGCCACAGTCTTCCTCGTCGGGGCCTGCTCCATCCATGTAATCCTCGACGTACTGCTCGCCGCCATAGACTGTCTCATACTGGGCCTTTTCCAGGTCCATCTTGACGGGGACGTCTCCAGCAAAGACTGGCCGTCTCAGCTCAGCAAGCATCAGCTCCAAGGTGACTAATCCTAATCTTGCCATTTTGTTATACATCTCCTGGATCGTTTTCGACGATCTTTAAATATGTACACGGCAATTAACGCGACCTTACTATATATAGGTTACTAAGACCAAGTTAGATGAACGGATGTGTACAGATATATAGATATGGGCATCGGTGAGCTTTCGCATCTGTCTTGAAAAAAAAAGCATTTTGAACCGTTCATCGTTCACCCGAAAAAAATGATACGTGGCCCAAAAATAGGGGCCACGTATTTCGGTTTTCGGGTCCCCCAGCTTTGACCCGGCTCATCCGGCTTTCAGGATCGCCATCATGGTGTAGCTCTCGCTGTGGGCCTTTCTGTCGATGTCGGAGATGGCCACGTAGTAGATCCCGGTCTCAGCGACGTCCTTTTCGAGGGTTATGTCGTCACCGGCGTTGGAGGCATCCTTGTTCACGATCCAGTTGAAGTTCTTGCCGTAGAGGCTGATCCTCGCCCTCATCTCCTCAGGAACGTCGGTTAGCTTCACCTCCAAAATTCCGGAGGCGTCCACGTAGAAGGCGTAGATGTCAAGGTCGTCCAAGGGGCAGATGTAGCCGACGATGCTCTTTCCAAATTCAGCTCCGGTGGCATCCCCCACCTGGTTGTTCGGCTCGTCATAGTCCGGGGCGGCGTCGAAGACGGCGTCGAAGGAGTACTCCGTAGAGTGGGCCTTCCTGTCTATGTCCGAGATGGCGATGTAGAAGGGTCCAGGTCCGAGGATGTCCTTTTCGAGGGTGATGGCATCACCTGCGTTGGATGCGTCGGCGTTCACGATCCAGTTTAAGTTCTTGCCGAATAAGCCTATTCTCGCCCTCATCTCCTGGGGGACGCTGTTGAAGCTCACCTTCAAGATCCCGGAGTGTTCTGCATAGAAGCCGAAGAAGTCGACGTCGTCCTGGGGGCAGATGTAGCCGATGGCGGTCTGGTCGGCTTCCGATGTGTCCAAAAAGGCCGCATCTCCGATCTCGCCGTTAGGCTCGTATTCGTCCGGCGCTTCTTCGAATATGAGATTCAGCGAGTACTCTTCGGAATAAGCCTTTCCATCGATGTCTGAAACTGTTGCATAGTACGACCCCGGCCCCAATATCCCCCTCTCCAGGTTGATGGCGTCCCCGGCGTTGGAGGCGTCCCTGTTCACGATCCAGTTGAAGTTCTTGCCGTAAAGGCTGATCCTCGGCCGCATCTCATCGGGGACGTCAGAGAGCGTCGCCTTCAAAACGCCTGATGTTTCCACATAGAACTTGTAGATGTCCACGTCGCCCTGGGGGCAGATGTAGCCGCTGACGGTCTCATCGGTCTCCACATAAGTTGCGTCCCCGGCCTCGTTGTTGGGCTCCATCATGTCCGGAGCGGGATCGAAGGTCGCCTCGAAGACGTAGTCACTGGAGTGGGCCTTTCGATCGATGTCGGTGATCGCTAAATAGTTCCAGCCGGGTCCGGATACGTCTTTTTTGAAGGTCACGAGGTCGCCGGGGTTTGAAGCGTCTTTGTTCACGATCCAGTTGAGGTTCTTGCCGTGGAGGCTGATTCTCGCCCTCATCTCAGGGGGGAGGCTCTTGAACTCGACCGTCAATATCCCAGGGCTTTCTGCGTAGAACTTGTAGAAGTCCACGTCACCTGCGGGGGCGATCCTGCCTTCGACGGAGGCCGAAGATGCAAAGGTTATCTCGTTGGCGTCGCCGATCTGGTCGTTTGGCTCCGTCTCCAGAATTAGGCCGATGGATGCGCCTGGTACCAAGTCTCCAGGAGATGAGGGGGATGGCACCGCTGGCTCTTCCATTTCGGCGTCCGGCTCGTAGAGTTCCCGGCACCGCTCGTAGCAGTCGCCGTCCGATGGTGGCTTCCCTCTGAAGCAGCCGACCATCCCCTCGCAGATGCAGGGGCCGTTGCCGAGGTTTTCACATGAAGGCGTTGACGGGGAGCCCAAATCCGTCGCGTTATACCTACACAAGATCTCGCCGCCTGCTGGCTCCAAACACTGACAGATGCAGTTCAAAAAATCGATATTTTCCGAAAGCTCCTCGTCAGGAGCGAGCTTTGGAACGGCCTCAGGTCCCGAAGCCTCGTCGGGTGATGCAGCGCCCATCGGCATTATTAAAAAAAGGGTCAAGGCGATGCACGCAAAAAGGGCTCGACAGATGTTCGCCATGATATAACATTAAGGATTTGATCCCTAATAAAGTTTTTTTGAAACTTCTATTTTTCGCTCAAGAAGTTCTCCGCCCCGGTGACATCTCGCCCCAGGCCGGGCGGCGCCGACCACCGCCAGCCACACCCGCCAGGCCCGATCGACCCGACGCCCGGATGGCGACCGCCGATCGGAGACCGCCGGGGATCTGACCGGCCGCGGGCTTGCCTTGGCTGCTGGTGGCGGAATCTCCTGGCGACCACCTCCACGATGACGATCTCCTCCTCGGTCGATCCGAAAAGCTCGAAGATGAGGCCGTCTATCTGCCGGTCGGTCGCCTCAATCTGATGCACTAACCTAAACCAAGAGCCATTCGTCTCTTTCGATCCCGGCCTCCCGGAGGATAATCGTCAGGAGCTTCACGCCGATCACCCCACCGTGAGGGTTTGGTATCGTGACGAGAAGGTCTCCCCTGGCCATGTACGGATGCTTCGTTCCGTGCTACAGCCCCTCGAACCCCAGCTTTCGCAGTCGCCGGATCAGCTCTCTATGAGAGACGGGAACGAGTTCAGACAATGGCCTCAGGCTCCGCAGAGACCTCGATGGTCTTGCCGCCGATCGGCGGTATGGACATCCCGAGCCTGAGATTCAGGGCGATCCATCCTTCGAGGACCTCGATGAGATCTTTGCGGCACGCCTCGATCGTCTCACCGGTGGCGATGACGCCCCGGAGGCCCGGAACCGTGGCACAGTACTCGCCCTCCTCGATCGGCTCGTACTCTGCTCGGGCGAGGGCTGCCTGGATGTACTCTGAGAACATAGCTGAAGGTCTCCTTTGGCTCCGCGCCGATTTATCTCTTTTTCCTGGGCCGTCGGAGTTTAAAATAATATAAAAAATATACTCCTGGCGGCGGAGGCCACCCCGGTGGCCGTAACTGCCGGACGGTGAGATCACCCAGCTGCCCCTCGACCCCCATTCATCCCGGCAGCCCTCTCGCCCGGCGCGGAAGCGCCGGGCGGCGCTCTCAAGATAGGCCAGAAGAGTGGAGCGCGGGGGCAGCGGGAGGGCCCGATCGCCCCGACGGCCGGATGGCGACCCGCCGACCGGAGGCCGCCGGGAATCGGACCGCCCGCCCTCACGGCGCCGGGTCGTCCTCTCGGCCTCATTTTCAGCAACAAACCCCGAAACCCCGCAACCTCCCGGACCATATCCCCGCTTCCCGTCGGAGAGGCCCGCCGGGCCTTCCCGCACGGTCCAACCCACCGGATCTGTCGGGCGAAGACGAGAGGATGGACGGAGCGACGGCGGTCGCGCTTCTCGTAGGCTCCCGCGCGTTTTTCCGTGAGGCGGAGAGAGAGCCGCCACGAATCGGTGGTGGAATCGATTTCAACCGCCAGCTTGCGACGAAACGAGCGGTCATCCGAGCCATTGAATGATTAAAATTTAAAATCTAAAATATACCACTGGCGGCGGATACAGACCATGGGCCATGCCTCCCAGGCGGTCCCAACTACCACCCTGCCAGAACCGATAAATCCTGTTTTAAGGATGGAATCATGTGTTTCCGACCAGTTTCCCCTATTTATTGTAATTCATCGGTCTCTCCAAGCCAGCAGCATTCCAGATCATGTCAAATGCCGGTCTCATGACTTCAGCTCGATCATAATCAAAACTTTCAACCACAATTTCCGGTATGACAAGCACATCCCTGTCAATCGGAGACCCCATTCCGCTGAAATATCTTTGCCCCGCATATATCGTGTAATTTGATATATTCAGAAAACTGAGCATTATGAAAAATGGTGGCTCAACACCTAAACTCTCCTGAGATGAAGTGTACATCTGTAACTTGCGAAGTAATTCAGGCTCTAAAGCGCCACTTGGAATCGTACGCTTACCATCAATTTCTTCCAGAATATCTGCGTCGACTGCTTCAATAATCCCGTTACGGAAAACTTGAACATATCCATCTTGCTGGTCAAATTTTAGTATTCCGTCGAAATTATATCTATTAGAGGATGCGAAGTTAGATGATATAGGGAGAATTAGCAAAGTATTCGTTAGAGATAAATCTATTTTTACTCCTGGATCAAACGCACCAAACGGTACAATATGAAGAACAATTTTAGGATTGTCTTTCAAAGGTGTTGGGGTCTCTCCAGCCAAGATTTTTCCGAGCCTTTCAGTGCGAAAGTTCCTGATTCGGCAGCGTGCCGAATGTGA
>DAQG01000075.1 GCA_002502785.1 Methanothrix harundinacea
CTAGTGCTCTGGAACGAAAGTTTTAAATTTAATTAATTATACTACAATAAAGATTGTGTCTAGGAAAATGTTGTACTCGGTTAGACTTAATATATCAGTCGTTCACTCAGATGGAAAAGGTCAGATGGATCGATTATTTCGAGTATTTAACGAATTTAGAATACCAACATATTTATGGTTTGATGGAGATAAATTAACCAAAGATTCAGAGAACCGTAAGAAAACATTAGAGCTTCTCGAATTAGTAAAAGATCCGGTCGCAGACATTCAAGAGATCCAAACCAAAATAACGGGTAAATATGCAATAATGGAATATAATTTTGATAAAATGTTAAAACAGGAACTGAACGATCTAGGCTTAAGTTGCGAGGATTTTATATAAGATGCAAAAATGGTTATAGGTCCCTGTGGCAAGCCTTTAAAACACAGATTTATCGCTAACAAACTTAAACAGAAAATTAACGGCGGAGCAGCCCCTGTGAATGTAATCCCAATATCTATAATCAAGATTGTCGGTTGCATAAAATCTGCCACGTATAGCGGTACCATCCTTCAAAAATCAGATTAGTTTTTACAGGTCGATCATCTGAATAGATCTGATAAGCATTTTCGATTTCTATAAGTAGTGGTTACCTCTGATATCAGATTTTGTAGCGAGACCGAAGAAGACTCCCTGAAGGGGCATGGAACTCTGGCTCGAAACGGCGAAGAAAGAGAGCCGAGAAGTTCCAGAGCCGCTCGGAAAAGCACTTCTCGCCGAGCTGCACGAGATCGCCGACCGGCAGACGGCGGGCGTCTGAGCGGATTTTCGAGGTCAGGATATATTTTCTTCATAAACCTCGCCTCTTTTGAAGGCGAAGAGTACTTCTCATCCCCGATCAAAAAGGAGAACCGGATGGACGAGAAGATGGACGAAATATTGCCACAAGAACGGGAGATCACCCCCGGAAAGGAGAATGCCAGATTCGGTGACTCGACGATGATAGAAGCAAACAAGGACGCCAGGACCTGGGCCACCGTCTGCCACCTCAGCGCCCTCTCGGCCTTTGTGGGAATACCCCTGGGAAACATCCTGGGCCCGCTGGTTGTATGGCTCGTCAAGAGAAACGACCACCCCTTCGTCGACGACCAGGGAAAAGAAGCGCTAAACTTCCAGATATCGATGACCATCTACGGGATTGTGGCCGGGATTCTCGTCGTTCTGCTGGTGGGGATAGCCCTCCTCGCTTTGGTGGCGATAGCCGACTTCATTCTGGTGATCGTCGCCTCGATGAAGGCCAACGACGGTGAACGTTACCGCTACCCCTTCACCATACGGCTAATTCAGTGAAGATATGGAGGACGAGGGTGCTGATGGGGGAAAAGGGGCGAACCGCTCACTCTACGCCCCTGGCTGTAATCCGAATCTCAACGGTTGTGCCCTCGGGCATGGACCTGTGTTTCATGAGCCTTGCCAGCCTCTTTCCCTCGCCCCCCTTCTCCAGAAATATCGAGGTCTTGGTGGCGTGATCCATCGCCATCCCGCCCAGGGGCCTGAGGTTCCCGGTCTCGATCTCCATGTAGACCTGATTTGTGACGACCACCGGGATTCGGTGCCTTCTAGCCATCTCCTGAAGCTCGCCGAGCTGCGCCGCAAGAGCCCTCCTAACGGGCCTATTGTCATCTCCCTCGAAGGCGGCCCTGTATAGAGACGTCGCCGAGTCGAGGATCAAGAGGCCGAACTCCTTATTCATGATCTTTGTGGCGTCTTTTATTGAAGCGTGCTGCTGCTCGAGGTTCAGAGGCTCGAAGACGACGATCTTAGCGCCGACCTCCTTCGCCTCTTCTCCTGCGATCTGCTTGAACCTCTCGACGGAGAAGCCCTCGGTGTCGATGAAGATCACCTTAAACCCGCGGGCGACGGCACCGACCGCCAGCTGCAGAAGTATGTTCGTTTTGCCGGTCCCAGCCTCGCCGTAGATCTGGGTTATGATCCCCGGCTCAAAACCCCCACCGAGGAGCCGGTCCAGCCCCTCACAGCCCGAAGGCAACCTCTCCTGCATGATCACATATTCACCCATTTTGAATCTTGCAGCTCACTCGGACTGCTCAATCAGCTCTTCCAGCCGGTTCATCGCCTCGATCTCCTTGGGCCCGCCGCACCGGCCGACGATCCGCCTGATCTTGAAGATCTCCTCGAGGTACAGGTCGCTCTTGAGGGCGACGTAGCGAGTGGCTGCCACAGCAGCCTCGACGACCAGATTTATCCCCCGGTTCACGGCTCGAAACTCTCTATTCAGGACCTCGCCCTTGACGAACTCGACCTCAGGAAGGGCGATGTCCAGGCTCTTCGGCTCGCACTTGAAGAGGGCCCAAGCCTCGGCATCCTGGAGGGTCAGCTCACCGTCTCTGATGACAAACCTATCCTCCGGGATGTCATTTAATGCAGTCTCCACAAAGAGCATCGGATCGTGGGATACGTTGGCGACGAACTTGCCCCCTGCCATTATGTTGTCGTAAGTGTGAGACCCGGCAAAGAGCCTCACCGATAGGGCCTTGCCCTTCTTAATCAGCCCCAGGGGCGCAGCGTTGAAAACCCCTTTTTCGTTCTCTGTGGTGGCTATGATCTCGTTTATTCCGTCGAATATTCCCAGCGTTTCGATCTCCTCAAGATCGTAAATCATCATTCTTCACTCCTCAGAATGGTGCCTTTGACCAGGGCTATGAATAGGGCTGCTCCGATCAGGTCCGCCGTGGACCCTGGGTTTATGTCATCCTCTACGAACTTTCGGTCCAGCTCCTCGGCCAGGCGGAGCGTCTCTTGAACTTCAAGCCCCAGGATCGATCCCGCCCTCATCGACGTCTCCTCTGCCTTCTCGATGCCGAACTTTGAAGCGACGAGGCTGTCGGGGACCTGTGCCAGGGCCTCAAGGTACGTCATCACAACGCCGTCGTTTAATCCCAGCTCTGCAACCCTTCTTGCAAGAATCTCAGAAAGCGCAAAGCTCCTCTCAAACCCCGTCGACCACTCCCTCGCCACCAGGTCGTGACCCTGGGAGAGGTGCATCAGATCCAAGAGGGTTCTTCCCTCCGAACGCACCCGATTCAAGGAGGCGGGGTCCTTCAGGCAGAGATCCTCCACCTCCGCCACCCTGGCACCGGCGATCTTAAAGGCGGCGTAGAACTCCACCGCGTCCTCTGCGGTCGTCTCCACCAGAACTCGGACTACCTCGTCCTTCAAATCGCCGCCCTTTCCCGCGGCCACCGCCAGGGGAACGAGGAGGGCGACGGAGCCGAAGTGGGTGTTCTGGAACAGGCCCCAGCCCTTCCAAGACGAGACGGCGCGTCTGATCAGGGTGCCCGTCGACTCCGACCCCTGCGCCGCATCTTTGAAGACCGGGTAGGCCGAGACGGCGCTTATCAGGAAATGGTGGAATTTGATCTCCTCGAAGTCGTGGCCTCGATCGACGTTTCCAGGCTTGGGGCTTGAGGATAGCTCGATCAGCATCGCGAGCAGTGCCGCCTGGGCCACGCGGTCCGGACTCGTCTTCATGCTTTCAGCAGATCCACGGCCAGCTTCTTCTTCAGCCTCATGTACTCATCGGGGGCGATCCCGTGCCTATCCAGGACAGCGTCCCTCATGAAACATGGCTTTGTGATCTTGCAGCACCAGGCCAGGCTTCCAAAGCACGTACCATCGCCGGGCTCCAGCGGCGTGCCCTTCGTCAGCGCAAGCTTCCTGTCGACGAACTCTTTTGGAGAGATGCCGACTTTCTTGAGAGCTCCGAGGAGGAGGCAGTTTTTGACCGGAGGGCAGCAGAACGCCATGCCTCGAAGGTCGCCTCCGGAGCAGATGTGCTTTGGAGCGTTGTACCAGCCCACAAGATCGTGAAACCTCTTAAGGATATCAGCGAGCCAGGCGACAAACTCGGGGTCGGCCTCGTCAGAGAGGGATATCATATCAGCTCCCATCGAGAGGATGTTCCTTGCGTCCTGGAAGTCGCCGACGTCGCACCTGACCATCAATGGTGGCGCTCCGCCGTCGGAGATTTTCTTCACGATTTTGGGCGCTCCGGAGCCGAGGTCCCGAAGGTCGAGATGGAGTATGTCGGCGCCCGCTTCCTTCAGCTCCCTAGCCAAGGGTCTCAAATCATCAACGGCGTCGGGCCTGACCCTGACCGAGAGGGTGGCGCCCGAATTCTTTATCGCTCTGACGAGATCGCTGATACCGTCGGTTCGGGGAAGTTCCACTTCTATGAGGTGCCCCCTTTGTGCCGCCATCTTCGCCGTCTCCGTCAGATCTTCAAGTTCCCCCCCCACGACCGAAAAACCCAGGGCAGACCGGGGGCGGCGCCGATCCATCGTCCTCTTTATTTCAGAGGGTGTGACCTCGTCGAGGTTGAAGCGTCCCAGCATGATCAGGCCAGCTGAGCCGCTGAAGCTTCCCAGATCGCTGGAACCATTCGATGATATGATCGCAAGGGGATTGTCCAGATTCAGGTATCCGATTTTCAACATCAATGTCGGGCCCCATGACGACTCACCTGGTTGGCATATCAGCTTTTCGGCCTAATAGAGGGTCTAGAGCGGTCAAATATCAGGTGCAAGATGTTTTTATAATACTTTGTGCAAAAGTTCCATCCGGCTAAGGGATATCATTTAAAGCTGTTGTTTTCGGCATTAAAAGACCGCTAAAGCAAAAAAAATGTAGGTTCCGGATCGGTCAGGCTTTTTTCGTCAGAACCATCGGCTTTCCGCAGCAGACCAGCTGGCCCGCGCCCGCTTCCTTGACCTCAACCACGTTGCCGCAGACCTCGCACCTGTAAACCTCGCCAACTTTGGTCATCTCGTCTCACCTCTGCCCTTAAGTTTATCGCTTTTTACTTTAAGTTTCTTCTGATGAGAAGTTCGATCCCGCTTGACGGGCAAGGGAGGCAAGACGATTCTAAACGCTGAACCAAATTGAAATATGTGGACCAAGAATTAACGCTGACCAGGAATTCTGACCAGAAAGGCCGCTCAGAAGCATCACTCAAAGCCTTCAACGAAGCTCTTAACGCAGAGTCTCAAGTCGGGGTGGTACCCACCCTCAAGGACCGCAAATCTCCGTCCGGCGCACTTTTTCTCCGCACCAACCCTTACGATCCGGCCGATCTCCCGGTAATCCTCGACGGCCAGAAGCCCCCCCCAGTCCTCCATGTAGGTGTCGAAGCCTGCAGAGATCGCCACGAGGTCGAAGTTGTGGAGTTCAAGCGCCTTTTCTACCTGGTCCAGGTAACCGTTTCTGTTCAGCTTCAGGTAGTCAAACCCCATATCGATGGAGCCGACGTTGACTATCTTCACATTCTCATCCCACCGGAATATGCTGACGGTGCCGTCGCCGAAATGGAGGTCGATGTCGATTATCAGCACCTTTCCCGCCCTCCCCTCAATCTGGTCTTCCTCCATCCGATCTTCTATCTTTTTGATGGCCACGGCCATGTTGTTGAAGTAGCACATGCCCCAGGCGTGGTTGCTGGAAGCGTGGTGGCCCGGGGGCCGGATCAGGGCGAAGGCCGGCTCTCCCGCGATGGCCAGCTCTGCGGCCAGGCAGGCACCCCCCGCCGCCAGGAGGGCGGGCTCTAGCATACCTTTCTTTCTCACCATCTCGATGTGCTCAGGGCTGTGAACCTTTGATACGTCCTCCAGCCTTGCGGGCATGGGTTCCACAAACTCGCGGCCCTCCAACTCCTGGGCTGGCAATCTCGCCCGGTCGGGGTTTTCCACGGGATTTGTGTGGTACCGCTCTTCGAACTTTTTGGAATATATGATCTTCATGATTCGACCTCTAATTCGGAAAAATACTCTAGCCCATCGGAATTCTGGTCTGGCTCAACATCAAAACCGTTGCAGGCCTCACTAAACTTCGAGCATCCTCGGGCCCTGCCCGTAGTCGAACCTGTTCGCCCTGAAGATGTAACTGAAGAGCTCTCTCATGCCGACAAGGCCTGCGTGGCGGTAGGCGCTTGTCCAGATCCTCGCCGACGACCTAAAGGGCGCGGTCCGAGGGTTTACCCTTCGCATGGACCAGTCGAGGATTTTCTCCATCTCCTCGGGAGAGATTTTTGGATGGTTCCAGACCAGGTGCTTTCCGTCGTAATGATGGTAGTCGAGGTCGAATATCCCGTACCTTCCATCGATCTCCTCCCAGAGCGGCGTTTTTGGGAGAGGGGTCAGAACGCAGATCTGGGAGAGATCGAGCTTGAGGGAGGCGAGCCTTCCTATGTCCTCTTTTATCGCCTCCTTTGTATCGCTCGCAAAGCCGATCATGTAGTAGCCGACGGTGCCAAGCCCGTGCATCTGAAGCTTCTCAACCGTCTCCAGGATCTCCTCGGTCCGCTCCCTCTTCGTCACGTCGTCGAGGACCTCCTGGTGAAAGTTCTCGATCCCGATGGCGGCGCCCGCAAAGCCGCTGACCGGGTTTCGCCTCTTGCCGCTGCGCTTTTTGGGCATCCGCCCCATCTCTGCCCACTCGTCGATCTTGTCTTTTAGGTAGTCGGCCCTCGCCATGCAGCCCCAGACCATCTCGTACTCGTCGAGGAGGTCGACGACCTTGTCAGCGTGCCATCGGTTCGCGCCGAAGCTCTCGTCCTCGATCACCACCACGTTGATTTTGTGGTCCTTGTAGTAGGAAAGAACCCTCTCGATGCTCTCCAGGGGCAGGGGGCTGGGCTTGTTGCAGAAGCATGGGGCCTGGCAGAACTTGCAGCCGACGCCGCAGCCCCTGATGGTGAATAGGGCCCCGTAAATGTTCAGCTTCAGACCGAAGGATGTGTCCAGATACTCGATGAGGGGCGGGTGGACGATTCTCTCGACCTTTCGGCCGAAGTATGGGGCGACCTGATCCTCGGCGTAGCCGACGAAGATCCTGTCGAACCTCTCGCCGATCTCCGGAGTAAGAGCGCCGTAATTTCCGACCCAGACCTCGCCCACCCGGCCGCTCGCCCGGGCGAGATCTGCCATCTCCAGGGCCTCCTCGGTCTCGCTCAGGTAGAAGGAGAGGCCGACGACGTCCCAGCCCTTTCCGAGCATCTTTTTGTACTCATCAAAGGTCGGAAACTCCACGATCTCGATCTCGGGGATGTTCTGCTTGAGGAATCGAAGGCCGAAGGACTGGTTTCGAGGCCAGCGGAACCGAAACCACCTGGACCGAGAGTTGGAGCCGATGTAGTCGTAGGGCTCGCTTTCGTTCCTGTAGACGGTGGTGAAGAGGACCCTCGGTGGCGCCGGCCCAGGCGTCGTTCTGGTCCCCTCGTCGAGTACGCTACTATCCGGCTCCTTGGTATCGTTCCTCTTCATCGATCGTCTCCATTATTTCCGTCACCCGTCGTTTACCTCATTTTGCTGTCAGTCAGGGCCTTTTCGCCAGTCATACATCTAGCCTCTAAATCGTGAGCAGCAAGATGATGGGGATCGTCACAAGGCTCAGGCCGTAGGTGGCGATTACCAGAGCCGAGGCGATGGACCCGTCGCAGCCGTACCGGTCTGCAAGGACTGCGGCCACCGTCCCCGATGGCATGGCAGCCTCGATCAATAGGATCTCGGTCACCGTCATGGGGAGAAGCTCGGTCTCGGCCATGGCAAAGGCGATAAGGGGCTTTGCGATCAGCTTTATCAGAGCAACGGCGACGATCAGGCGGCCAAGCTCTCTTGCAGGTATCGGCTTGAGCATTAGGGCGATGGCAATGGCGACGAATATCACAAGGGAGCCGCCTATAACGTCCAGCATCCTGAAGATGAGGTCTAGGACGGTGTTCAAGGCGGGATTTGTCGGGGACGGCTTGAGGAAGGAGAAGGCGAGCCCGAGGATCAGGGATATGAATATCGGCGACTTCAAAAATGTCCTCAGCCCCGAGGTGAGGGAGCCGCCAGCCCCCTGGCCGAAGTAGATGGCCACCGCCACCCCGACGGTGAATATGAGGATTCCGACGCCGAGCTCGCTTATGACAACGGCCTCGGCCAGCGTTTCAGGATCGTTCGGGAAGGCCTGGCTGATCAGGGCGTAGCCGAGGGTCGAGGAGCTTCCGAAGGCCGCGATCAAAATGAAGGCTCCAAGCTGGCCTGCCTTCAGGCCGAGGGCTCTTCCAATAGCCCATCCCATGAACATGCAGATCAGAAGGGCGACGGCCATGATGCCCACGGCGACAAGCTCGTCGGACTCGAAGCTCTGCTTTGCAAGCCCCGAAAATATCAGGGCCGGCAGGGCGAAGTCGGTCACAAGCTTTCCGAAGACCGGTCTCTGCTCTTCAGATATGATCGACTTTTTTCTCAGAAGGAGGCTGATCAGGATCAGCCCCACTATGATCGCTAGCGACTGCAAGAGGCTTGAGTATATGGAGATCATGAGATCCGACCCTCGGTGGCTTTTCCTCCCTCAAGCTAAATATAGTTCGTGACCGGGGAGAGGCGAGGCGGCGGCAGGGATAGGAAGAGAACAACAGATTTTAAAAGGTTGAAACAAATTATCTGGGCTTTCGATACGTTCTCACGGATCGCCCAGAAAGCAAGCCACAGTTTGCGTTCGACTTTCTGATCCTCCGCTTGTAGGCCTCGTGGCTGGCAAATAGGAGGACCGGGAAGGGGAGGAGGATCCAGAGATACCCCGAGGGAACGTGGGCGGTGTTGAAGACGAGCTGGACGACCCCGACGTTCAAAAGGGCGTATATCCAGAGAAGCTCCAGGGCGATGGCGACTAAGAGAAGCCTGTTTTTCAAGAGGCCTCGGCTGAAGGCCGAAAACTCCCAGGAACGGAGGGTCCAGACGTTGAATAGCTGGCAGCTAACAGCGCCCAGAAGCGTCATCGTCATCGCCTGTTTGTGAAGAACGGTGTTTGAGATCGATAGGTCGCCGTAATGCCAGCCGTTCAAAAAGAGAAAAACGAGGAAGGCGGTCATGGCGGCAGCCCCCTCGATCACCCCCAAAAAGAAGTACCCCCGCTTGAAGACCTCCCGGTCGAGGATACGATCGTACTTGCCCACAGGCGGCCGCTCCATAATGTCCCGCTCCGGAGCCTCGCTTCCAAGGGCGAGGCCGGGGAGCATGTCGGACCCCAGGTCTATGGAGAGAATCTGGATGACCGATAACGGCAGAGGTATTTTGAAGAAGAACTGGAGGATGTAGGGGACGATTTCGGGAACGTTCGACGAGAGGATGTAGGTGACGAACTTTTTGATGTTGAAGTAGACGGTCCTCCCCTCCTCGATGGCGGCCACGATGGAGGCGAAGTTGTCGTCGAGGAGGATCATGTCCGCCGCCTCCTTGGCCACCTCCGTCCCCTTTATCCCCATCGATATCCCGATGTCGGCCTTCCGGAGGGCCGGAGCGTCGTTGACGCCGTCTCCGGTCATCGCCACCACCTCCCCGTTCTCTTGGAGGAGGGCGGCGATCCGCAGCTTCTGCTCCGACCTCATCCGAGCGAAGAGGACGTTTTTTTTCGGCGAGGAGCTTTGCGAGATCTTCGTCAGGGATATTTCGAATCTCATCGCCCGTCAGAGCCACGTCCACCACCAGCCCCACCTTCTCGGCGATCGCCTTGGCGGTGAGGGGGTTGTCGCCGGTGAGGATCATGACCCTTATCGAAGCTTTCTGGCACTTTTTTATGGCGTCATAGACCTCCTCCCGGGGAAGGTCCATGATCCCGACAAGCCCCAGAAATACGAAATCGGTTTCGTCTACGAAATCGGTTTCGTCTTCGCCCTCCTTGTAGGCGACGGCAAGAAGCCTGTAGGCCTTCCGCTCCAGCTCCTCGGCCTTGGCCTCGATCCGTTCCCGTTCAACATCTCCGAGTGGCTGGTCTTGGCCGTTTTCGTCGACGAGCCGGTTTGATAGTTCGATCAAGATCTCCGGCGCGCCCTTGGAGAAGATTAGCCTTTTGCCGTCCTTCTCGTAGACCGTCGACATCATCTTCCGATCGTTTGAGAAGGGGAACTCCTCGACCTTCCTGTACCCCTCCTCAGAAACCCGGGCCTTTCTGGCGGCGGCGACGATGGCAAGCTCCGTCGGGTCGCCGAACGCATTGCTTCCATCGATCGCAGCCCTGGAGTTCAGAACGCCTGACGCGAGCAGAAAGTTCAGTCGGTCCAGGGAGCCCGGCTTTTCTTCAGCGAAGCTGAACTCACCATCTTCGAAGTACCCCTCGCCGCTGACCGATATCTCCTCACCGCTGGAGAGATAGATCTCCTTTATGGTCATCTCGTTTCGGGTGATGGTCCCGGTCTTGTCGGTGCAGATCACCGTGGCGCTACCCAACGTCTGGGCAGAGTCGAGGTTTTTGATCAGGGCGTTTCTTTTCGCCATGTTCCGGCTGGCCAGGGATAATGAGAGAGTGATGGTGGGGAGCATCCCCTCGGGAACGTTGGCAACGATGAGGGAGAGGGCGAATATGGCGGCTACGAGCCAACCCTGCCCCGAGTGAACGCCAAGGACGAAAAAGACGGACCCCACCAGAAGCGCGGCGAGGGTGAGAATCCTCGTAATCCTGACGATCTCAAGCTGCATCGGAGTCGGCCTTTTCTCGACCTCCTTTGATAGGGATGCGATCTTTCCAAACTCCGTCTCTTTTCCGGTGGCAAAGACGACGCCAAGTCCGTTTCCGGAGGTGACTGTAGTCCCCGCGAAGAGTACGTTCTTCGCGTCCAAAATCTCCTTGCTGGCATCAGCCTCCGCGATCCTTCTTGCAGGCTCTGCCTCCCCATTCAGAGCCGCCATGTTGACGTAAAGGGAGTTCGCCTCGATGAGGATCGCGTCGGCTCCTATCCTATCTCCCTCATCGACGATCAATACGTCACCGGGAACCAGCTCTTTGGAGTTGACCACCTCGATTCTGCCGCACCTCCTGACATTCACCATCGAGGGGATGAGCTTCAGAAGGGCCTCGACGGTCTTGTCGGCCTTGTACTCCTGCCAGAAGGCGAAGGTGGCGTTTATGAAGACGGCACCGAGGATCGCGTAAGAAAGGATGTCGTACCCCTCTCCGGGCGAATAACGGTTAGCAACAAAAGAGAGAGCCGCCGCCACCTCCAGGAGCAGGGCGAAAAACTGGAGGTACTGCTTCGAGTACTCCTTCAGATAGTTTTTTCGCCTTCTCTTCTCAAGCTCGTTTGGCCCAAACTCCTTCAGCCTTCTTCTGGCGTCGGATTCCTCAAGGCCCGAGAGGCTGGTGTTGAGACGGGCCAAAACCACGTCGCCTGGAAAGGAATAGAGGCTCTTTTGGCCGTTCATAAAACCTTTGGAAAATTGTGTCCTGGAGCTTTAAATAAATACCCCAAAAATATACATTCGTCTCGGCAGGATGTGGAGAGGGGTTAAAGGCCCCCTAAATCCGAGATCTTCATTTAACTTCCCCTCAAATCCCAACTTCGATCGAGTGTTCGATCAGCGCCCAGAGTAGATCAGAGTCCTTCAGCATCCCCGCCAGCTTCTGATGAGACGTTACCACCGGCAGCTGGTCGATCTTATTCCTCATCATCACCCTGGCGCACTCGCCGACTTCACTGCTCTTGATGGCGGTTACCGCGGGAACCATCGCCTGCTTCACGGGGATCTTCCGCAGCGCTATGCGCGAGACCCCATAGTAGAAGTTCAGGGTGTCTCTGGTGCTCTCCCATGTCCACTCGTCCTCGTCGGAGGCTGAGGACATGTCCGACATCTCGACGGAGTCCTCGATTATGCTGGCGTTTATCAGGTCCCGGTCGGAGACTATCCCCACAAGATTCAGGTCGGAGTCGAGGACCGGCGAGGCCTGAACGTTGGCGTACTCCATCACGGCCCCCGCCACCGGAAGGGGCATCTCGTCCCAGACGGCGACGGTCGTCTTCTCAAAGTACCTCTCGATCGTCCTTTTTATGTCCAGATCTGCGATCACCCGGATAATGTCTGCGACGCTCACGATCCCGACGAGGGTGCCGTTCTTGACCACGGGAAGACGCCTTATATCGTTCTCCGCCAGATGTCTCGCCGCCTCGATAACGCTGTCGTCGGGCCGAACGACCAACGGGTCGCGGGTCATGAGGAGGGCCGTCTGTTCTTCCTCGGGATTTCTGAGAAGGTCGGTCCTGGTCACCATCCCCACCAGCTCATTGCCCTTGACCACCGGAACTCCTGAGACGTGTCTATCCTTCAGGGCCTTCAAGACCTGGTCCCTGGACCCGGGGATCGTCGCGTAGGCGACGTCGCTTACCATCACCTCTTTTACAAGAACATCACTCACAAACCCTCTCCCCCGGAACCGTAAGAACGGGAACTCTGGAAGTGCGGACCACTTTCTCGGCTACGCTTCCAAGAAGGAACTTGTCAAGGCCAGAACGGCCGCAGCTTCCCAAAACAATGACATTTGCTCCGGATTCGTCCGCAAACCGGACCAGCTCATCCCCGGGATGGCCCTCGATGACCATCTTGGTGCAGGCGACGCCCGCCCTCTTGGCCATCTCCTCGATGTAATCGGTGGCCTCCTCGCCCTCTTTGATCAAGAGATCTCTGATGCTCGCAAGAGCCATGTCCTCGGGAAGGTGGCTCAGCCGCCCGGTATCGGCGACGTAGACGACTGTGATCGCGCCTCCAGAAAGCCTGGCGAGCTCAAGTCCCATCTCTGCCGCTCGCTCGCTATGTTTCGAGCCGTCGGTTGCTATCATTATCCTCTCAAACATGGAAAAACCTCTAGAGCACGGCCAGAACGTCAGAGGGCCTAGCCCTCCTGACCAAGCTTGCGAGGGGATCTTTAAGCCCCCACATGTTGTCCGACCGTTTATCGATGACCATTATCCTGCATTCCTTGCCCACGCAGATGGCGCCAGCCGCGTCATTCGCGCCCAAGATCCGAGCACCGTTTAGCGTGCACATCATAAATACCTGTCTATCGTTATGCAGCAGCGCCTTGGACAGAAATTCCATCTCGGAAAACAGGTTTGGCGAGTTGAGCATCACGTTGTCGGTTCCCAGGCCCACATTGATCCCCATATCCAGCATCCGGGCGACATCTGGAAGGCCCAAGCCAGTGACAAGGTTTGACCTAGGGCAGACGACGACGGCAACCCCGGCCTCAGCGACCATCGCGAGGTCCCGGGGCTCGGCCTTGGTGAGGTGGACGAGAAGGTCGGGCTCAAGGTTCAGGGCGTCTTCGATGTCGTCTCTCCCCGCTTCGCCAGCGTGAAGCGCTACCCGCTTTCCCTCGGACCTCGCGGCCTCGACCACCTCCTCGACCCAGGAACGGGGATGATCCCTGGTGCTGCTGATACCCACACCCCAGCACTTAGGATTAACGTGAATCGATCCGGGGTCAGGCCTTCCCAGCACTCTTCCGATAAGGTTTGTGCCCGCCATCGCCTCTAGGAGCATCTCTACCCCATCCTCTCCTCCCTCGCGAAAGTCGGCGAAGGCAGAGGTTCCGGAGCGGACCATATCCAAAATCGACCTTTTCATCCCTTCGACCTGGTCTTGCCTTGAAGTCCTCGATAAAACCTGGTGCTTGAGCCCTCCCGGCCCCACAAGCTCGTTGAGGGGTATATATGGCGGGTCCTTGAGGATGGAGTCGCCCAGGTGGACGTGGGCATTGATCAGGGCCGGGCAGATTATGCCCTCGATATCCGAATTGACCTTCTCGGGCCCGATCTCCGCGACGACTCCCTTTCGCAAGAGGAGGTATCCCTCGAAGGGTTCAAGCTCCTCGCCCAGAAGAATCGTTCCGGAGAGGAGGATCTCGTCGTCCGTCTTCTGCATCGAAAGAATATCAGGGCGGGAAAATATTTAGCTTTCCCCTCCTGTCTAGGGATTATCATGGACAGGCCCTTCGTATTCATCAACAGCGCCATGAGCGCCGACGGAAAGATCAGCTCTTATGAACGAAAGCAGGTGAGGATATCGGGGCCAGAGGACATGGATCGTGTTAAGCTCCTCCGGGCCGATAGCGACGCTGTCATGGTAGGGGTGGGAACGGTCCTGGCCGATGATCCGGGCCTCAGGGTCAAGTCGCAGGATCTGAAAAGGATGAGGTCGAATCGTGGCCTTCCCGAAGACCCGATGCGTGTGGTCGTCGATAGCCGGGCGAGAACCCCTCCGGCAGCGGAGGTTTTGGGCGAAGGGTGTATCCTCGCCGTCTCTAAAGCAGCTCCGGAGGAGAGACTCGCCCCTTTGAGGAAAAAATGCGAGATAGTCTCCCTCGGCGAGGACCGGGTCGATCTTGAGGAGCTTCTATCGATACTGCACAAAAAAGGGGTCGAGAGGCTGATGGTGGAGGGGGGTGCCACGCTGAACTGGTCTCTCATCGAGGCGGGGCTCGTCGACGAGATCTATACTTACGTCGGCCCCATGATAATCGGTGGGGAGGCGGCGCCCACTCTGGTGGACGGCCCAGGTTTTCGCGCCGATTACCCCAGGCTCAAACTTATTTTGGTCGAGACGATGGCCGGGGGCGTCCTCCTCCGGTGGCGGGTTCTATCTTGAGGTATTAGGGTTTCATCCAATCGTCCCAGAATTCGCCCTTCTTTGCCAGGACGACCGAAGCCTTCTCAGCCACGTCGAAGGGGATTCCCACCACCACAAGATCGTTTTCAAGCCCGGAGTTTTTGGCGGAGCCGTCGCAGCCCAAAGAGACGTTAACGTCACCTTTCAGGATGGGCGAAGAGGTGGCATCGACGCAGAAGGACTGGATGCCTGCGGTGTCTATGTTGACACGCCCTCCCTTTTCGTAGAGAACGGCTTGAACTATCCTTCTCGCCTGGACCGGGGTGCCGACGAAGATGACGACGTCCGGCTTCACCGTCATCTTTTCGAGGGGGGCGACCAGGGTGGCCACAGCGCTTCCAGCCGGCATCGCCGGGAAGGACGATACGGTCTTCGATCCCGCCTCCTTAGTTTCGCACTTGTTCAGCTTCGAGAAGTAGAGGTTGCCGGACGAAATGTTCTCCGGAAACTCCATGAGGCCCAGGCCCGCAGCCCCTCCCTTGCAGGAGTGCATATCGACTTTTGCCAGGGTCGTCTCGCCCCTGTACCTGGCCGCCTGAACCATCTCGCAGTAGCGGATAGGCTCGGTGATCATCTTCATGTCCTTGGGGATATCTTCTTCATTTTTGATCAGTTTCACGCCCACAGGGTTTGTTTCCAGGTGGAGTCTTTCGACCAGGGTCTTTGCCATCTCATCAAGTTCCATAGAGAATACCTCGCAGTTTTTGCCTTTACACGGGTTGACGTCGGGCCTACATCTCTCTTGCGCTCAGATGTGCGATCGATTTGAGTATCTCATGTCGGAGCAGGGTTGAGAAAAACAGTCTCAAAAATAATACTTCGATGGTAACGGCTTCGCCCGGGGGGAGCTATCAACTAGCAGCCGAAAATGCCGGCCGCTATCTACTCTCCTCCAACGCCCGAAGATAGCATCTTTCAGCCCTCTCGCTGAAGCAGACAAGCAACACCTTCTCGATCGAGCCGTTATCCTCCAGGAAACCGCTGATCTCAGCCGCGGCGATCAGTGATGCCCGCTCCACCGGAAACCCGTAGGCTCCGGTGCTTATTGCCGGAAAGGCGATCGTTTTGATCCGGTTTTCTTCAGCAAGCTTCAAAGAGTTCCTGTAGGCTTTTGCCAGAAGCTCGTCCTCGCAATAGGCGCCTCCCCGCCAGATCGGTCCTACTGTGTGGATCACCCACTTTGCGGCAAGGCGGTAGCCTTTGGTGATCCTGGCTTCGCCTGTGGGACAGCCGCCCAGGGATCGGCATTCTTCGAGAAGACCGGGGCCTGCTGCCCGATGTATCGCGCCGTCTACGCCCCCACCACCCAATAGCTTGCTGTTGGCGGCGTTGACGATGGCGTCGACCTCCAATTTTGTGATGTCGCCAAAGACGACCTCGATCCTTTCGTTCATTTTCGATCTCCGATCGAAGATGATTGTGTCTGATTCTATATCCCGATTTTGGAGAAACGGTGCCGTGTTTAATGCCTGAAATTTAGCCACCGTTTCGCAACTAACGATCTAATTTCCAGACATTTTCGCGAAAATTTATAGCGAAGATTTATATTTATAAAATATGCCACAACTCTGCTGCGAGTTGCGCTTTTTGACTTTATAGGCGTCGGCCATTAATCAGTTCAACTTGACCCTCTAAGACGCGACAGATCTGGACCCCGTAGTTTCCTGTCGATTTAAAAACGACAACTTTACAGCCGCTTGCGGCGACCCAGTCCCTAATCTCAAAAAAAGCGATTTGAGATCCACGTTCAACCGTTTGATCTGCCTTGTCCCTTGCAGAAGTGAGATCGTCGCTATGAATAACTTCTTGATGATGTCTGCCACACAACAAACGTTATATCTTTGTCGGTCCATTCATTCTATCGTCCAGATATTTATGGGCGATTGTAAAACCCTTAAAGGGGACATTATCATCCGGAGCGATTATGAGGTAGTCCTCGAGATGTCGCCTCAAGCTGAAAAAAGGGCTGAGGTGCCTCAGATACTGATATAATCAATATCCTGTTTCCGAGGCGAGGGATATGTCAAAGCACGTTTGTTCGAAATGCGTGGAAGTCTTCGATGGCCCTGAAGGCGACGACAGATGCCCCGAATGTGGCTCCCGATCTCCCAATATCCTGGATGTCGAGAACGGCGATCTGCGCCTGAAAGAGGAGGTTGCAAGGGTTCTGGCTGAGAGGAAGGGGGCGGGACTCGATGGCCTGGTCGGAGGGCTTGACGCCGTCATCATCAACACCGAGCCCGATCTCTTGAAGGCGGCCTCAGAAGAGCTTTTGAGGTCCACAGGCCATGAGTTTGGCGACGTCTTCCAGGACCCTCAATATAGAGCCGTCGTCCTCAAAATGGATGGGTCTAGCAATATTCTCGTCAGGTCTAGGCTCGATGGCGAAAACCCCTTTAGAGACCTAAACCTACGGCCGAAGTCGAAGCACCTGCCCAACACGAGACTGGAGACCCTGGTCTTCAGGACGACAGATCTGGAAAAGTACGTCTCGATCCAGGAGACAAGGGGCGTTTCGTTTCTCACCGACGATATAGTTGAGGCAGAAAGCTACTCATTCATACAGACCACGCCCTCCAGGTTCACGGGAAACTCCCTCGGTTTCATCCAGTGGCACGGCAAAGGTGGCGACTACAGAACGTTGAGGAGCGAGCCATGGGGGTGGGACCTCTCAAAGCCGGACCTAGTTCATCTGAAGAATATCAAATATCTCGATCACGCGGCGACCCGCATCAGAGCCGAGGATCGAGACGCTGCGATAACCGAGTTCATGATGCTCACAAACTACGATTTCGATTTTGCCATCTACGTGAAGAACCTGAACTCGATCACCAGCGTAGCCAGGCTCTCGAAGTCCGATTTCGCCATGGTCTTCACCTCGGGCATATCACCTTACGTCAGCGAGGACCTTTCGGGACCGACTGAGAAGTTCGTTCACAACTACGGACCCCGGGTCCACCACCTCGCCTTCCAGACCGAATATATCGAGGACGCCTACTCGGCCCTAGTCGAGGACGGGATGGAGTTTCTGATCGAGCTTGTGGGCTCTTCCGAGGAAGGGCTGAAACAGACCTTCACACAGCCCTCGAAGAACACCCTCCTCGTCAACGAGTACATCCACCGGTACGGCGACTTCGACGGATTCTTCACAAAAAGCAACGTCACTCTCCTGACAGAGGCATCGGGAAAGCAGTAGAGAAGAAGAGAATTAAAGCAGAAGTGCAGAAAAGGTCTGACAGGTTCAGATAAAACCATGAGCATGTGATATGATGAGACGAGTTGATTTCCTCAAGCTGGCTGTTTCTCTATCAGCCTGTTATCTTGCGGCCTTCATCGGGTCGATATTCACCACACCGAACATACCCACCTGGTACGCCGCCCTGGCAAAGCCCTTCTTCGCACCGCCCAACTGGGTCTTCGCTCCGGTCTGGACCGCCATCTTCACCCTGATGGGGATCGCGGCTTATCTGGTCTGGCGAGAGGGCGCAACAGATCCTAGGGTCGAAGCCGCCATGGCGGTATTCGTCCTCCAGCTCGCCGTCAACGTATCCTGGTCGGCGGCCTTCTTCGGCCTGCGCTCCCCCCTGGCGGGCCTTGCTGTGATCGCCGTCCTCTGGGCTCTGATCGTCCTGAACATCCAGAAGTTCAGGCAGATTTCAAGGACGGCGGGAACGCTGCTTTTGCCTTACATAATCTGGGTGAGCTTCGCAGCAGCTCTGAACTTTGCTATCTGGAGGCTCAACTTTTAACCCTGCGAGGCTGGAGGTTTCAGGATTCGAGCCGCTGGATCGCGATCAGTTTTTCAAAATTCTTTCACCAGAAACATTTTAATGTTGAAGCTCTTTATGGTATTTGGTGATATAAATGGCCGAAGAGAAGAAAATCTGGGCGAGATGATAAACACCTTCGACATGGCCGCTGGCGAGGCTCTGGGAAAAAGAGAGAGCCACACCCCCAAAATCGAGGCCCCGAAGGCCGTCAAGGCCGACGAGACCTTCGAGGTCAAGGTCTCGGTCCAAAACCACCCCAACAAGGTGGAGCACTCCATAAGGTGGATCGAGGTCTACTTCCACGAGGACGGAAGGCCTTTCAACCCCATAATGCTGGCAAGGATAGACTTCACCCCCGTCTACTCTGAGCCCGAGGCAAAGCTTTCGGTTAAGCTCTCCAAGTCCGGGTCGATCCTGGCCATGGAGTACTGCAACGTCCACGGCCTCTGGTCTGCAAAAGAAGTGATAAAGGTGAAGTGATCACTCCACGCGCTCCTTTTTATTTTATCAGGCCGAGCTTACGATTAGCATCCCGAATAATATGTTCAGGGCCATCAGCAAAAGAGCGGTTCGGCCGAAGAGCCTGTGAACCCATCTTATAAGGGACCTCTTCTCCTGAGTCACTTTTAACTGTAGGAGCCCAAAGGTCGGCGTTAGGATTAGCAGAAGTATCACGAAAGATCCGAGATATGCGTGAGGCACCTTGAAGTGCTCCTGGGAGGCTGCAGAAATCATGTAGGCGGCCATCGTCATCCCGGCGATGACGAAAGCTGCCCCCGATATTCCGAGGACCTTGTGCTTTTTCAGCCAGCCCTTGTCTTTTCTCCTGGCCACGGTCATCCCCCAGATCAAAAGCGCAAACCCCAAAATCACAAGAGATGCGTGATAAGGCCAGAGCCTCACGATTTCGGCGGGAAGCTCTCGATACGGCTCGGCAGCTGCTGCGCCGCCCTCGAGGGCGGCAATCATGAAGATCAGGATGTATAGGGCCTGATGGAGGATGGTCATCAGCTTTTTCAGACGGCGAGTTTCAACTCCAACGTCGAGATCGTCGGTCATAGCTTCAGCTCCTCATGCCGGATAGGCGCGAATGATAACCGATCGGCGGCTCGGGTCCGAGGGTGGTCATAAAAAATAAAGGCAGAGGTTCCTCGGCTTCAGTCCAGCTTCTTGTGGCAGAGCCACCAGTCGAAACACTTGTACTTCGAAAGCCTCTCCTTTGCGGCCTTCTCGTCAGTGGGTGGGGGTATTATGACCTCGTCGCCCAGGAGGTCGTTATTAGGCCAGTTGGCAGGCATAGCCACCTTGTTTTCGTCAGAGATCTGAAGGGCCTTAACGACTCTCAGGATTTCAGCCATGTTCCGTCCGATCTCCTGGGGATAGTAAAGCATCAGCCTTATGGCGCCGTTGGGATCCACCACGAAGACGGCTCTGACGGTGTTCGTCCCCTTTCCGGGGTGTATCATACCGAGCTTTGAAGCGGCTGCCCCGTTGTCGGCGATGATCGGAAACCCGATCTCAACCTTCATATTTTCTTTGATCCACTCGGTCCACTTCATGTGAGAGAATACCTGGTCTATCGACAGGCCGATGAGCGCGCAGTTCAGCTTCTCAAAGTCTTTTCTCATCTTCTCAAAAGCCATGAACTCTGTGGTGCATACCGGCGTGAAGTCTGCGGGGTGGCTGAAGAGTACAAACCACTTCCCCGAGAAATCGGTTGGGATCTTCATCCTCCCGTGAGTGGTCTGAACCGCCATATCCGGAACCTTCTCCCCCAGGAGGGGGATTCCCTCTCTAGCTTCCAACTCCATGATTTTTTGCCTCCTCTGCTAAGTCCTACATATATCTTATAATATTTTATCAGCGATAAGAGTTATCACGCCTAATTCCTCGCTTTTATGGGCTGAAAAAAGAAGGTGGGCGAAGATGGGCCCTCATCCACCGGCAACGAGACACATCCATCGCCACGACGTACAACACGACCAAAGACGAGAATGCGGAGAATCTAACGCTCCGCCTCCGCCTCTACCTCCATGATCAGCTTCTCTCCGCCGCTGACGTAAGTCACGTAATGAATGACTATACAGATGCCCCAGCCGATGGGCGAATACCATGGCTGCCAAACGGGCAGGCCGGGGTTGGCGGGTATCACCACCATGTAGTTTATCGCCAGCCACACGATGTTGACCACCAGGTAGATCACGAGGTGCGTCATGAACAGCTTCTTCATGCGCGCCTGCATGGCTGTTCTAAACGCCTTTTTGTACCCTTCGTCGACCATTTTTAACCTCACCTCCAGAACAAGACTCTTTCTATATGTCTTTTTATCAATATATAAAGGTTTCGAGAGTTATTTGAGCAGTTTCTTGTATACTACATGATCATTTTCGGATCAAATCTGACTTTGGCGTCCCATCATTCTCTCTTTTGATCAGTATCACTGGGTCGATGGCACCAGTTCATTCGCAGTATTGACTTCGATGGATCTTCATTTTGAAAGAAAGCCTAATAAAAGATTTATTGAGAATCCATCTCCAGAAGCCCAAAAAAATGATTCCATCGTCGTTCAGAAGTTTGCATCAATATCCCAATGGTATGCGTCAGCTACATATCACCATATGCCGATATGTTTATATGATCTCTGCTCCTATGGGTCATCACCATGAGTCGATCGGTCACAGACTGGCGGGCCAAGATCCTCGGAGCTCTCTCCGACCCCACGAGGCTGGAGATCGTGGAGTTTTTGGGCGGGGAGGAAAGGTGCGTCTGCGAGATCGTACCCCCCTTCGGAAGGGCCCAGTCCACGATATCCAAGCATCTGAACCTGCTCTTCGAGGCTGGGATTGTGGAGCGAAGGACCGATGGAAAGCGGACCCTTTACAGGGTGAGAAACCCAAAAGTGTTTGACCTTTTGAGAGAAGTTGACGCCATGGCCCTCGACCAGATATCGGAGCTGAAAAAGGCTGAGGAGATGTTGGAGGCCTCAATTAGATGACGATCGTAAGTTCTGAGATCATACTTCCGCCCTTGCAGTCGGGCCTTGAAACCCTGATGGAGTATCTCTCGGCCCACGTTTTGACCTGCCTGATCCCGGCCTTTTTCATAGCCGGGGCGATAGTAGCCCTGCTCCAAAAGGACGTGGTCATGAAGTACTTCGGGGCGGACGCCAAAAAGTGGCTCTGCTACAGCGTTGCTGCGACCTCCGGGACGGTTCTTGCGGTCTGCAGCTGCACAATACTCCCTATGTTCGCCGGGATACACCGCAGAGGAGCGGGGATAGGACCTGCAACTGCCTTCCTCTTCTCTGGCCCTGCCATCAACCTTCTGGCCGTCGTCCTAACGGCGAAGGTCCTCGGTCTGGACCTAGGCATAGCCAGGATCGTGGCCGCAGTCTCTATGGCCGTCGTCATCGGCCTCATAATGGCCGCCATCTTCGAACGGAAAAGGGTGCCTGAGAACGAGGGGGGGTCCGGGGGTCATGCCTCTGCTCATGCGAACGTCTTCTCCGGCGAGGTGCCGAGCAGGCCCGCTTACGTCACGCCCCTGTTCCTGTCCATGCTGGTCGGAGTCCTCCTGGTAGCGACATCGAAGATCGCGCTATGGCCAAAGGCGATAATGCTAACGGTCCTGGTGCTGGCATCGGCCTGGTTGCTACTGAGGTACTTCGAAGACATCGAGAAGTCGGCCTTCTTCGGCGAGACCTGGTGGCTTGTGAAGAGGATATTTCCGCTCCTCGTGGTGGGGACCTTCATAACCGGGGTCATCGGCTACTTCCTGCCGATGGAGCTGATAAGGTCGATCTTCGGAAGAAGCGACTTTCTCGCCTGCTTTATCGCTTCATTCATAGGGGCTCTCCTCTACATGCCGACGCTTCTCGAGGTTCCGATCGTGGGGACGCTTTTCGGCTACTCATCCGGGGTGATGGCGGCGGGGCCAGCTCTGGCACTTCTGCTCGCCGGACCCTCCATGAGCCTTCCGAACATGATCGTGATCTGGAAGGTGATAGGGGCGAGGAAGGCCGGGGTTTACATATCGTTGGTGGTGCTGCTTTCGACCCTGGCGGGAATGATCTACGGGGCGATCGTCTGAAATAATCGGCGTGCGAAGAATTGAACGCAAAAGAAGAGATTCAAGATTAGTATAGAGGTGATCGAGATTATGAAGATAGAGGTTCTGGGAACCGGGTGTGCAAAGTGCAAGTCTCTAGCTAAAAATGTCGAGAAGGCGGTGGCGGAGTCGGGGGTTGAGGCCGAGGTAGTGAAGGTGGAGAGCCTCCAGGAGATCATGAACCGAGGCGTCATGATGACCCCTGCCCTCTTCATTGACGGCGAGGCGATTGTTGTGGGAAGGGCCCCTTCGGTGGCGGAGATAAAGGCGCTATTAAAGAAATGAAGGTTGATAAACGGCGGAGAAAATCGAAAATCAGGTGATTTTGAGATGGCAGAAGAGAAGTGTCTCTGTGACGGAGCCGAGGCTGAGAGGGTGGTGGAGTGCCTCTGCGGCGGCCGAAAGGTCACGATGATCTTCGCCTGCTCAGGCGGATCGAACGTCGGCCAGATGGCGAACAAGGCCGCGGTGGACCTTTCTTGCGAAGCATAGGGCATCGGGTTCGCTTGTCTTGCCGGACTCGGAGGTCACGTCAGCGGAATCGTCGAGTCGGCGAGAGCCGCCGATAGGATTGTGGTGGTGGACGGGTGTCCTGTCCATTGTGGGAAAAGTACTCTGGAGCACGCCGGATTCAATCCCGACGTCAGCCTTGAGATCACGGATCTCGGGATCGAGAAGAATCACGATCTCATCGCCGACCCCAAGAAGACGAGAAAGGTCGTCGAAAAGCTGAAAAAGATGGTTTAGAGGGCTACACCATCCGTCTTCGAGATCAGGTTCTCCGGGCAAGAAACTCGTCTTTCGTGATGTCGAAGTGGATGTCGTCAAGACAGCACTCTCCAAGTCGTGAGCAAGCGCGCCTGGTTCCGATCCTCCTGAAGCCCGCCCCCTCTAGGGCTCTTATCGATGAGAGGTTCTCGACGGTGGCCGAGGCAAAAATCGACCTCAACCCTAGGCGGCAAAAGCCGTGGTCAAGGAGCGCCTCCACGATCTTTCTGCCCAGGCCCTTGCTCCTGTAGTTGAGGTCGCCAATCAGGTACGAGATCTCGCCGGTGCAGGGTGTCCTCTCGTAGAGGGAGGCAAACCCGATCGGAACATCACCCCTGTAGATCACGAAGTCCTCGTCCTTCGAGCAGAGGATGCTTACTTCGAGCTGGTCCATCGTGAGGGACGAGGAGGGCTCCATGTACTTTGTCAGCTCCTCATCCTCAAACCATCCGAAGAGGAGGGGGGCGTCTTTCGCCCTCACTCGCCTGAAATAGAGATCGCCCGCCGAAAATCCCGCGTATTGGCCATCCTGACCTTTTGTCTCCATCCAGATATCGCCCTTCCCAAACCGGTCCAGGGAGGACCTCGCTATCCTTTCGATCAGCTTTGAGTAATCCATTCCGGCGGCCGCCGCGGCCCGCGCAAAGCCGCTCCCCGATGGGTTGATGCAGGGGTTTGGGTTCACCTCGATGACGAAGGGCTCTCCGTCCTCGTCCCTGATCCGGAAGTCGACCCTGGCGTAGTTTTCGATCCCCAGGGCAGAGCACGCCCGCTTTGCCAGGGTTTCTATACTCTCTTTCAGCTCGGGCACCAGCGGCGCTGGGCATATGGGCACCGTATTCTGGAAAAAGGGGCTATCCTCCAGCCACTTCGCCTCAAAGCCGAGGATCCTCGGCGTGCCCTCGGGCAGATTGAAGACGATCTCCGATATCGGCAGAACCTCGGCTCCTTCAGGGCCTATGATCAGGGCGGCGTTCACCTCTCTTCCCTCGATGTACTCCTCGACGAGAGCTGGCTGGCAGTACGTTTCGAGAATTCGGGCGACCTTGATCCTCAGATCGTCTTCGTCCCTCACGATGGAGTCGGCGGTGATGCCGATGCTCGCATCCTCCAGTACGGGCTTGATGATCACTGGAAAGTCGAGGCAGAACGGCTCTTCAGCGGTCCTAAATAGCTGGAACCGGGGCGTGGGTATCCCCTCTCTTTCGAGGACGAGCTTGGAGAGGCCTTTGTCCCTTGCGACCTCCAGGGCTCCGGGCGGAGAGCCTGTGTACGGAACGCCCAGAAGCTCGATGAACCCGGCGACGTTCGGCTCGGCCCGAAGGTCGTCGCCGAAACCTTCGGCCAGGTTGAATACCAGGTCGAAGTTTCTGAGGGAGAAGAGCGCCTCCAGGCTGCAACTGAGGGGGACCGCCTCGATGCCCTTCGTCTCGAGGCTCAATTTCGCGCCCTCGACCGTCTCCAGGACCTCCAACTCTGCCTCCATCTCGATCTTGCTCCTGGAGGAACTCTCGCCCGGTATGTTGTAGAGGATCGCAACTTTCATCTCGATATACCCTCGCGTGCGAGAGCTGCATCGAAGACCTTGCCTATAAGCTCTTCGTACGAGTAACCGGCAGCATATGCGGCCTTGGGAAACCGAGAGTTCTCCGCCGGGTCCGGGATGAGGCCCGGTAGGGCGTTGACGTCGAAGACGCTCGGCTCGCCGTCTTTGTCGAGGCGGACGTCAAGCCTGCATAGATCCCTCACCTCCAGGGCCTCGAAGGTCCTCGTCGCCGTCTCCTCTATCCTGGATCGAAGGTCGTCGTCCACCCTGGCGGGGCATGTCGTGGTGTCGTACCCGGCGTCCAGGGAGTCGTAGATCCACTTCACCTCGTAGCAGTCGAACCTTGGTGCCCCATCAGGGAGGCCCTCAAAGCTCACCTCGACGATGGGAAGGACCTCGGGCGGCGCGTTTCCGACGAGCCCGACCGTAAACTCCCTTCCCGTCAGGTACTCCTCGACGAGGGCCAGCTGGCGGTATGCCGCCACCATCTCGGTGGCGACCTCTTCCAGCTCCTCTTTTGAGCTCACCAGGGACTTTGCTGTGATGCCCCGGCTGGACCCCTCGCCGTTCGGCTTCAAAAATAAGGGGAATTCGAAGTCGGATCTCAGCTCCTCGGCCCGGCTCAGAAGCTGGAAACGAGGGGTCCTGATGCCGTTGGCTTCGAGGACCTCTTTTGTCCTCCGCTTGTCCAGGGTGATGGCAAGAGTTGTGACCCCGGAGCCGGAGTAGGGGATGCCCAGCATCTCCAGCATCGCCGGGATCTGAGCCTCTCTCGCCTCTCCCCGAATCCCCTCGGCGATGTTGAAGGCGAAGTCGAAATTTCCACGGTGTAGCTTCTCATAGGCGTTCTCGTCGGCCTCAACCACAGTCACCGAGTCGCAGAAGTTCAGAAGAGCATCTCTTATCGCCTCGATCGTCGACGGAGCGTCGAACTCGGCGAAGGTGTCGTCCCCCGACTCCCGTGAGTAGTCGGGGGGTAGAGTGTTACAGGTCAGGGCGAGCTTCATCTCAGATCCTCGGGTTGGGGTACTCGTAGACCTCGCCCTTGTAGTTGGATATGACCGCCTTCTCGTCCTCTGAGGAGAGGAGGTAGTCTGGGGGCAGAATGGGTATCTTGCCTCCGCCCGGCGAGTCTATGATCAGGTGTGGCACGCAGAGCCCCGAGGTGTGGCCCTGGAGGTGGTGGATCACGTCAAAGCCCGCCTGGAGGGGGGTTCTAAAGTGCTCGACGCCCTTCACAAGGTCGCATAGGTAGATGTAGTAGGGCCTGACCCTGTTTTTGACGAGCTTTTGCATCAGATCCTTCATCACCTCGGGGTCGTCGTTGACGCCCCGGAGGAGGACCGTCTGGCTGCCCAGGGGTATGCCGGCGTCGGCCAGTAGCTTGAGGGCCCGCTCGATCTCGGGATTGATCTCCCTCGGGTGCTCGAAGTGGAGGTTCATGTAGAGGGGATGGTACTTTTTGAGGACCTTGACGAGCCTAGGGGTGACCCTCTCCGGCATCACCGAGGGGACCCTCGTCCCTATCCTGATGATCTCGACGTGAGGGATACTCCTCAGCTCCCGGAGGATTATGTCAAGCTCTCGGTTGCTCCGAAGGAGCGGATCGCCGCCGCTGAGGAGGACGTCTCTCACCTCGGGATGATTTCTGATGTAGTCGATCCCCTTGAAGATCTGCTGCATGGAGGTCTGCTCGACCCTGCCGACGGATCTCTTTCTCGTACAGAACCTGCAGTACATGGCGCACTTGGAACTGACCATCAGAAGGACACGGTCGGGGTATCGGTGGATGAGGCCGGGGACCTTCGTGTCCCTCCCCTCCGAGAGGGGGTCGGCCACGTTCCGAAAGTCAGAGAGTTCGTCGGCTGCGGGAACGGCCTGTTTCCAGATGGGGTCGTCCTTTTCCTGGATGAGGGCGAGGAAGTGGCTGCTGATCTTCATGGGGTAGACCCTTTTTACCCGCTCGATCTCCTCCATGTCGCCGCCGAGGCGAGCCAGAAGCTCGTGGACGGTTTCGGCCCGTTGTGGCGGTTTATCTTCGGCGGATTCGCCTATAAAATCGGTTTTACCGCTGGAAGTGCAGGCTGAATCAAACATTGGCCTCACCTCTCCATATGAGAGGCGTGATTCTGTTTATGGATAAATCATTCGGCTCAAATGCTCCGAATACATCCTTCCTGCAGCTAAAGCTGCGCACTTCTGGCTTTGATGGTTTTAATCCAGATAAAATCCTTGAAATATAACCATCAAGGTGGTTTGCGAAGTTATTCGCGGTCATGTGTTTACCAAACCGCCATTATCTATACCAGGTAAATAAACCTGTTGATCCGAGGGTTTAAGCCTATGAAAATGCCGTATTATCATCGGTTATCTTATCAAAATCCGAATTATTCTGTTTATTGGGATAATGGAAAAAATGTCCTGAAAATCTGGTTTCCCACGCCGATGGTCCGACAAAAGAGCATTTGATGGATGGATGTCCCAATCCGAAGGGATAAAATCTCGGATCGTCCCTTAAACCGAATTATCGGTCTCCCATTTCTGGGGGTCGTTTTTTCCAAAGATGCAAAGAAGATTCGCGAAGTGGCCGCGCTGAGCAAGAAGCCGATGTGATCAATTTCGCCTGCAACCTTGGTCCCATCTCCGTTTCCTTCTCCCCTCACCCCAAACGGCGGAGGCCCCGGCTCCGATCGAGGTCGAAGTCGGAGACCTTCGCCCCCTCGGAGGTCGTCGAGGGGGGGGCCGTGGTCTGTCGATGGGTCCGTCGTCCAGCCGATCGGCACGAGCAACGTCATCTAGGTCGGCGAGGTCGAGGAGTGCGGGACCTCGTCGTGTACCGGATGGAGCCCTCCAAACTGGGACTTCGAGTATGTCGGATATCCGGTGGAGATGACCTGCGAAGAAAACTGCGGTCTTGCGGCCTGAAAGGGGCCTATGGTCAACCCTCCTAATTTTTCTCGTCTCGTCTTTTTCGACCTCTTCGGAGGAAAGCCATATAGCGGCGGAGGTAGAACTCAAACCCATGATCAGGGGAAAGGCATGGGTATTCGGGGACGACGTGGACACTGACGTCATAATCCCCGGCCCTTACCTCAGGACGAAGAACATCAAGGATTTGGCCTGCCACGCCATGGAGGGACTAGACCCGGAGTTCGCCAAAAAGGTGAAACTGGGGGACGTGATCGTTGCGGGGAAGAACTTTGGCTGCGGCTCCTCCAGGGAGCAGGCGCCTTTAGCCCTCCGGGAGGCCGGGGTGGCCTGCGTTGTGGCAAAATCCTTTGCTCGGATATTCTATCGAAACGCCATCAACGTCGGACTGCCGGTGATGGAGGCCGATGTTGCGTGTCGGGAGGGCGACGAGGTGGAAGTGGACCTCTCCCAGGGGACAGTGACTGTTGGGGAGCGGACCTTCAGGGGGACGATGCTTCCGGACTTCCTCCTCGAGATCCTTCAGGACGGTGGCCTAGTAGCCCACCGGAGAAAGGAGAAGGAAGGAGCGCTTTGATATTTCCTGAAGATTACAAGTATGTGGGAGCGGCCACCGAGGCGAGGCCCGACGACCCCATCTACTTCTCCACCCGCTACCTGATCCACTTCGAGGGCGAGATCACCATCTATGCGGTGGAGACAGAGCCTGAGAAGGGGTTTATGCGCACCGTGAGGTCGATGGAGCCGATCGCCAGCGGCAGCGAGATCCTGGAATACCCCGAGAAGATAGACACCAGGAACCGGACCAATCTGATAGAGCTGGCTTCTTCTCTCTGCAAGGACGGGGTGACGACGGTGATCTTCAGGGGTCCCGACGAGCACGTCACCTTCGTCCACGAGCCGGATCTTGCAGCCGTCACCGAGATCGAGATCCTGGACGTCGTCCCGCCCCGACCATCATGGCTCGTCAGCGTCATCGAGAACCTGGAGACTGCCGGAGTTCTGGGAGATCTGACCCTGAAGTTCAAGAGCAGGGTCCTCGACCTGAGCTGTTTCGATAGTGAAGACGTCTACTTCCCCTGCACCGCCTCAGGCCTCGGCAGGTCTCTGGACTCGGACAAAGTCGAGATCGATGACCCCCAGATCGTGGGCTGCGAGGTATCAAGGGAAATCTTCAGGGAGATGTACCCCGGAAAAGGTTACAGGTTTTTGAACACCTGTCCCCTCTCAAACGATTCATTGTCACCGAAGGGGCCTTTCATCACAAGGTGCTGCAAGTCCGAGAGGAAGGGGATCACCAGGTCCAAAGGCCACCTGGGCGTCGTGGTCCATTGGGGCGATGGAGCCCAAAAAATTGCGGAGGCGATGAGATGTCTGGCAGAGGAGCTGAGAAGAGAGTAGCTTTGGTCAAGGGGGACGGCGTGGGGCCGGAGGTCATCGACGGCGCCCTCGCCGTCCTGGAGGCGGCGGGTGCGGACCTGGAGTTCGTTCCAGTGGAGCTTGGTTACGGTCAGTGGAAGAAGACGGGTAAGGCGATGGCCGAAGAGGACCTGGACCTGGTCAAGACGTGTCACTGCGTTCTCTTCGGTGCGATCACAACGCCTCCAGACCCAGACTACAAAAGCGTCCTTCTCACCTTGAGAAAGGGGCTGGACCTCTACGCCAACATCAGGCCTTTCAGAACTGCGGACCTCGACTTTGTTATAGTGAGGGAGAACACCGAGGGGATGTACTCCGGCGTCGAGAAGCTGGATGAAGAAGAGGCGACGACCTTGAGGGTGATAACCCTCCGGGGCTCTCTTCGGATCGCCGAGAAGGCCTGCGCGATCGCTTCAAAAAGGGAGAAGCTCACCATCGTCCACAAGTCCAACGTCCTCAAGAGCGACAACCTTTTTCTCAGGATATGCAGAGAGACGGCCCACCGGTGGGACGTGCCCTTCGAGGATATGCTCGTCGACGCCGCCGCCTACAACCTGGTCATAAACCCCAAGAGGTTCGACGTGATCGTGACGACGAACCTGTTCGGAGACATCCTCAGCGACGAGGCGGCGGGGGTTATCGGGGGTCTGGGCCTCTGTCCCAGCGCGAACCTCGGCGAGAAGTACGCCCTCTTCGAGCCAATCCACGGCTCGGCCCCTGACATCGCTGGACGAGGGATCGCAAACCCCATCGGCGCCATCAGGAGCGCAGCCATGATGCTGGAATGGTTCGGAGAGGTCGGTAAGGCGAGGATGATGGAGGAGGCTGTGGAGTGGACCCTCGCCCAAAAGGTTGCAACGCCGGACCTGGGCGGGAGCTGCTCCACCAGAGAGGTCGCAGAGGCGATATCAAAAAGGTTGGCCTGGTCGGATTGATACGCGGATCTCGAAATGAGCCGCCATTGGGGGACCTGAAAAGATGGACGTGGAAGGCCGATTCGTCGAGATGGCGTCAATGATGGTCCGAGAGCTGCTCGAAAGCGAGACCGACCAGTCCGTCGCTCACCGGTGGGACCATCTCGAACGGGTCAGGAGAAGAGCCTTGAAGCTCGCCCGCGAAATCACGGATGGTGAAATCGACCTTGAAGTTCTGAGCATGGCGGCACTGCTCCACGACGTCGACGAGCCTTATCACGATAAGCAGGGACACGTGGCAAAAAGCCTCGAAAAGGCCGAGAGGATCCTTCTGGATTTGGACTATCCTGAGGATAAAAGGCCGAGGGTTCTTGAGGCGATAGCGGAGCACTCCTCGGAGGACGACTTTCAGCCCTCGTCCCTCGAGGCGAAAGTGCTCTTCGACGCCGACAAGCTCGACGGCCTTGGAGCCATCGGGATCGCCCGGGTATTCGCTTTCTCTGGTCAGCGGGGTCTTCTGACCTCCGAGGCCCTGGAGTGGTACCGTGCGAAGATAGAAAGGACGATTCCGATGATGCAGACCGAGGCCGGGCGGCAGTTTGGAGCGAGGGACCTTGCCTACGTGAACTCCTTCTTCGCGAAATACCGGGAAGAAGAGGAAGAACTGCTCTAATTCTAGAAGCGCGAAGGCGGCATATTGATCGAAATCTTTTTCACCAGGAAGCCCCCTTCGCCACCTGAATGTCAGAAGAGAAGGCTCAGACCCGCAAAAATAAAGTCAACGGCCGCAAAGGCGAGCTGGCCGAGAAGCTGGGCGATATGAACGTGAAGATCGGCGCCCCGAAGTTCAACTACAGGGATTACATCAGGGTGCTCAAGCTGGCTAGGAAGCCCACCCGCGAAGAGTTTCTGATGATCTCCAAGATAGCCATCCTGGGGATAGCCCTGATCGGGATGATGGGATTCATCATCTACGTCTTCCTCACAGAGCTTCCAAAGGCGGTCTGAGCAAAAAAAAATTTCGAAACGGGGTCCGACCCCATCATCTGAGTTTTTCTGTTTTATCCCACCTCGTTCAGCCCTCGCAGAGTGGCGCCGAACTCCGACTCGATGATGCTGGAGACGCCCATCGTCTTTGGGTGAAGGTCGATCTCCACCATGACGTGCTGGTGGCCGAGTTCTCTCAGGGGCCGCACCTGCCGGGGACCGTTGGTTATCGAGAATATCTCCATCCCCTTGAGCGAGTCGATGGGTATCGCATGAGGAACTCCCGAGATGACGGCGAAGTCGTAGTCGCCCTCTCTGGCCAGCCATTTCGCCACCTCCTCTCCGGCGATGGGGTACTCGTCAAGCCCGCCGATGATCTGTTCGATCTGAACACCCCTTTCCTCAAGGCCCAAAAGGATGTTCTTCGCATCCTTTCTCACCTTCGTGAGGCCCTTATTCTCGTCGAGGTTTGCAAGGGTCGAGACCTCGGAGCCCCGGGATTTGGCGACCTGGGCCACGGCGGCGTTGATGTCGGCGAACATGTAGGCCGTCTCCTTCTTGGCGTTGAGAACGTTTATGCCCCTCTTTCCCTCCTTTATCAGCTCGAGAAGCCTCTCTGCTGCCTTGTACTTGATCTCGCCCCTCTCAGGAGCCAGGTACTCCCTACTTGCCGCACCGTGGAGCCTCTCAACCTCTGTTGCCTTCTCCAGGAGGAACTTCTGCCGGTCGAACTCCTGCTGGTCGATTATGCCCTTGTCCCGGGCCGCCTCCAGGGTGATGATGACGCCCTTGGTGTTGTCCCGATATCCGGCATGGACTTCCACCTCCAAGACGGGAACGTCGATCTCGGCGTCGACGACGGTCTGGTGTAGGTCTTCACCTATTATCATGCTGCTACAGGTCCCGACAACGCCGATCAGCTTCGGGTCGAATAGCTCCCTCGCACGCCGGAGGAGCCTTGTAAGCTGCTCTTGGCCGCCGAAGACGAAGCCCGCCTCGTCGAGGGCGGTGGTGAGGGTGTGGACGCCGTCCTCCTCCAGGAGACGAGCATGCTTGAAGCAGCAGCCACTGGGGCCGTGCATTACTACGACGTCGACGCCCAGGTCTCTCAGGGTGTAAAGGGCCGCAACTATCGAGCTCGGCCTTGGATGCATTATCTGAACTTCGCTTGCCATCATGAAAATCACCTGAAACATTTAACGCATGAAATTATCCTGTCGCCTCTTACCAGGGCGGCCTTAGCCCTCGATAGGCCCGAATCGAGGTCCTGGGCCGATAGGGCTGAGAGGGTGGTAACATATGGCTTCAGCCTCTCCCCCACCAGGATCAACAGATCGATCTCCCGGCGGCGGCGCGCGAGAATCTCGATCAGGGCGGGCACGTCCATCCCCTCGCAGACCGTCTCTGCTTCCTCGCCCACAACGAGAGCCAATTTTCCGCCGCCTCCGGCGAGGTCGAGGGCGGCCTCGACCCCCGAGGCCCGAAGGCCGGAGTTGGAGTTGTCAAGTACCAAAATTCCGTCCTGCCAGATCTTCTTCATCCTGCCGCCAAGCCCTTCAAACCCCTCCAGAGCCGAAGCGATCTCTTTAAGGTCCAAGCCCGCTGCGAGGGCTGCAGCCGCTGCCCCGGAGATGGCAGGAGCGTAGCTTTCGATATCGAAGCTTTCGCCGAGATTGAGGGGCACCCTTTCCTTTCCATCCAGGATCTCTCTGGACGTGCACCAGACCCGGCCTCGCGGCCCCGCGCCGAAGGTCACGTCGGCCGAGATCCCGACGTCCTCGCCCGCGATCAGCTTCGAGCCTCTTTTCGAAAGGGAGACCATCTGAAGCTTTGCTGTGCTGGCCCAGAGGGTCCCTCCCGCTATCTTGTAGTCGCCGGCAAAGCTCGTCAGAACGCCGAAGTCGGCAAGGCCCGTCCCTCCCAGGGAGACCTCGCATACCAGATCGTCGGCGCCAGCGTTCTCGGCGACGTCGAAGGCCCGGATCACGTTGGCGGGCGTGATGCTGAGTCCCGACATCAATAGCCTGCTTTTGCCGTCCTTCCAGATCTCGATCCCCCGAGTAGTGTGGGATGCGACAGTTCCCCTGGCGGACAGGATCCGGGCTAATATGAGGGCTGTGGTGGTCTTGCCTCTCGTCCCCGTTACCTCGAAGGCCCGAAAGCTCCACTCCCCATCCAAGAGGGCACCTACGGTCCGATGGTGCGTGACAACTTTTTTTCCTAGACGTCTCGCCACTTCGTAGGCCGGATTTCCTGGCGGCAGATGGACCGGGACGACGACGAGATTGAATCCAGAGACGTCTGGGACGTTGTGGTAGACCTCTAGGGCGGCAGCCTCGATCCCTTCCAGCCTCATCCGCTCGGCGATCAACCCAGCGCCGTGAATGGTGTCGAGGACCGCAACCGGAGAGGCTACTTCAGAGCTTCCGTCGCTCTCCGGTAGGCGAGGGCAGCAATGCATTCGTCTACGCCCAGGGGCTCTGCGCACCTGATCTCCACCTCGGTCCCGTTCAGCTTGCACTTGCCCCTCCGAAGATTGGGGTCCACAGAGAGCTCGTTCGGTATGTCCTCCAGGGTGTGGACGCCATGGGCGAGGAAGATGGGCAGGGCCACGATCGTTTTGACCTTCGTTCCCGATAAGCTCTGTAAGCCTTTGGCGATGTTCGGCTCGTCCATGTTCAGGAAGGCGATCCTCACGGGACCGTCATGGTTTTTGCCGATCAGCTCTGCGCACTTTTCCACCATCTCTTTGTTATACGGCTTGGTGCTGCCGTGTCCAAGAACAAGAATCCCTACATCGTCGACCATAGATCTCACCAATGTTACGTTTTTGCATATTTGTATTAACAGGATGGGATTAATAACTAATAAATCCTTTCCCGACGTAAAATGGTCTGGCAGTTCATCCTTCGGCCTTCGTCGACGAAGGGTGGACCGAGGTTCGGACAGGGCGCGAAACAATTGGGATAAGTCAAAATGAGCCGCATAGCGTATCTCCTGGTCTCAGTCCTCTTAATTATGCAGACTGCAAGCGGAGCCGAGGTCTTCATGTCGACGCGAGAGAGCCTCACTTTCGCCGACAACTTGACCCTCGTGGTGATGGACGTGGAGCCGGGCGCCGGCGTCGTCTGGCTGGAGCTTCAGGATGAGCACGGCCCTCTTAAGTCCTCGATCTTGAAGACCGGGGAGAGTTTCGCCTACGATGCGAGAGGGGAAGGCCTGAACCTGACCGTTACCAGGATCTACGCCGGGAGCGAGAGGGACCTGGTGGACCTTGACCTGGAATCTGGAGAGATCGTCAGAAGGTCCTCCAAAGTGCCTCCTGATGACCCATATCAAAATCGTGATCTTACTGGCCAATCGAGCGACTCGTCCCTCCTCAACTGGGGCCTGGCGATCGTCCTGGCCTTCGTCTTGATGGCCTGGGTCTATTTCGGGGCGAGATCCAAAGGGAGGTAGAGAGCGATGCGATCTCGTGGAGGGTCGAAGGATGGTTCGCCTTCGGCATATATCTTAGCCACAAATTTTAGATACAAAGACATACCGAGTCAAAAAGCACACCCATCAGCAAGCTGCGGGGTATTCAATTTAAACACCCATGAGCCAGAGGCTCACACGCGAAGGATGAAAAACTGGTTTATGCAGCTTGACGTTTACACTGAAACTTGATACCTCTTGCCGTACTATTTTAGACCTGACGTGGGTAGTGAAGTCTGTCTAATTTTTGGGATCTAAATCCCGTAATTTAAACTAGTCACTATCTCACGAACACGAGAATGCGTCTCAGAACGCGTGTGCGAAAATGCACTCATGAAGATATACATCTACCCATATCAGGACGGAGAGCATTATGGAGATGCAGAGAAATCAAATTGAATGCTGCCCACCCCACCCTAAAGGGTGGAGTATGCTTCGGGGCCGCACGCCCGTTTTTCCGGATTTCAGAAATCTTTGGGTCTTTGTTGCCCAGATTCCCTGATCTGCACGATTGAAACCCCGCTTTAGATTTCCTCTGAATAGTCTCTAAAGTTTTATCAATTCAAAAGAACACGAAGAACGGGTGAGGGTTCACTTCATCCCCGCCCTAAAGGACGGGGTATTCGTGACTCTCCGCGCTCCCGAAGTAATAAACTTGTCACAGGAAACATAACCAAGCAAGGGTCTAGACACCTCCGATGGATTCTGATACAGGTCGCTCAATCCATTGCGCATCTCAATAACTCCATCCTGAAAACGTTCTTTCTCCGGATTAGGGGGTAGAAAGGGATATAATGTGGCCATTGTGGCGGTGGCAAGAAAGCTAATCAGCATTTTGCACCATCTTCCCGTTAACAGTGAACCGTATATAGAGAATGGTGTCTCGCCTGAGAGGAAGATCTCATTCCAGGGACGCATCACGACTATAGAAGACTTCTTAGAGCAAATAGACACTATAGTAGATATAAATAGATGTAAATTCAGCATCGTCTGGATGTATATGGATGAAGGTTATGTAAGTCAATATGTTTGGCAGATAATTTTTTTCATGCAAAAATAAGCGGACTCAATCATGCAAATACCTGCCATGAGTACGGCTTCTAAGGTGATTGGTAGCGATTCATCTCACGACAGTTCCGATTACCGTCAGTCATCAAGTTATTATGACGCGGCCACAGAATTTGTGATACTCTAAGTTTAGGCAACAAAACAGCTAGAGACAATTATAATTTTTCAATCTGATGAAAATGAAGTCGGGTTTATGGACTCAAAGCGGTAATTCTGCTCGAGATGCGTTTCTTCATCTAATCCTCTCAGACCGAAAGCTTTATATTCGACAAATGACGTAGTAGTGTACGGCATATAACGTGCTATTTCCTCCCTCCTTTACCCTCTATTTTTTTTATTCTTCCTCTCCTCCAAGCCTTTTCGTCTCCTTTAAATAAGACCAGATCACCCCTTTTCAGCATATGCCAGACCCTCTGCGGAAGATGGACGACCTGGTAAGTGCCCTCGAGGAGCTGCGCCTTCACGTGGGCCCCGCCGACCTCCAGGTGGGGGACAGGAAGGTGAACAGCCAGCTCTACATCTCCCTTGCCAACGCCTGCCTTCGGAACCGTGCGGCCCTCCTTTACGGTGGGATGGGCGCGAACAAGACGACCCTGGTGAACCTTTTGGGATCTGCCTTCACGGGCCTCTCCTTCGACGAGGTCGAGAACCTGATGATCACGGGCCATCCCGAGCAGACCGAGGAGAAGATCGTGGGGTTCATCGACCCGCGCCAGTGGTCCTGCCCCCCGGCCTCGTCGCCCGACTCGTCCCGATCATCGCCCCATCCGGGATCGTCGATCCGTCCTGAACTTTCGTCTTCGTCCTTCGATGAGGAAGCCGATGCCATCCAGGTCCTCTGGACTCCCTGGGCAAGGTCCAGGTGGAAGGTGATAAACGAGATCAATCGCTTTCCCTCAGGAAAGCAGAACCTCTTTTTGGAGCTTCTCCAGAAGCGGAAGGTGAGCTACGCCGGAAAGACCCTCGACCTGGGGGACACCTGCTACTTCGCCACAATGAATCCCGACTTCAGCGCCACATACCCCCTGGACGAGGCCCTCCTTGACCGGATATCGATCTCGGTCCCGGCGACCCAACCCGACTTTCTCGCTAGTCTTGCATTAGCAGAAAGAGAAAAAGAGGTCTGGGAGCTGGCCGAGTCCCTACCCTACTTCGCCCCGGAGGAGTTCGAGAGCCTTCCCGGAATGGTCGCAGCCGTGAGCCTCGACAGCCAGGTAGAGCTATCGATAATCTCCCTTTTGAGAGATTTCACCCTCTGCGAGAGGGCCCCGGCCTTCGACAAGACCCAGCTCTCAGGCGGATCCAAGCCGAGTCGGGGCCTCTGCGCCGGGTGCCACTATTTCAACAATCCCGAGGTCTGCTGTTGGCAGGTCGACGAGGGGCTTTCCGACAGGGTGAGGCAGGACCTGCGGTCATACACCAGGGCGATGGCCCTCCTCCTCGGGCTGGGCGGTTCCGGGGAGATGATCGAGGTTTTGAGGGCCGTCGCCCCCTACGTCATCTGGCACAGGGTCTCCCCGAACAGGACGATGCTCGAGCGGCCCCCCTACTACGGCGCGAGGCGTCTTCTTTACGTGAAGGACCTCGTTGAGAAGAGCATCAACAGGACGCTGAACGAGCGAGGCGAGATGAACATGATCTTCGCCCAGGCCGTCGATGGCGACATCTCGCCAAAAGATGCGATGGAGAAGCTATCGGGCTATGACGACCCGATAGCGAGGCTCGACTACTTGAAGGCCCTGGAGAGGATGGTTTGAAGCTGAAGGGGTTCATGGACCAGGCCTACGGGGGCAAGGTCAGAGGGAAAAAGAGGCTCGACGAGAAGAGGGGCGAGTTTCTTCTGGGCTTTGAAGACTTGGCCCAGAGGCTTAAAGAGAGGCCGAAGAGGGCGGAGGTGGAGGACCTCGCCCCGCGGGAGGCGGACCAGATCGTCGACCTCATATTCTCGGCCTCACCCAAGGACAAAAGGGAAGAGACGATTTGGGGCATTCTTACGAGTCTCGCGGCCGAGAGCCTATCTGAACCCCTGGTCATAATACCGCCCCGAAACTTCGCAGGCCTTGAGCTGAAGGGGGGTATGTTAATCCTGGATGGCAACGCGTTGACGTCCGGGCCGAAGGTCGGGGCCTCGGACGGGACAGGTCGGGCCCCTGCTTCCTGGACAAGAGCCCACCACCTGGGGGAGAGGATGTCGGGGGGAAGGTTGATAGTCCTAGGCGGTGCCGGCGACTACCTGGGCCAGGAGATGGATGGTGGCGGCATCGTCTGCGCCTCCTGTGGTGATTACGCCTTCAGGAACATGAAGGGCGGCTGGGGCGTGGTCAAGGGCGATGCAGGAAATTATCTTGGGGTCGGAAACTCCGGCGGCAGGGTCGCGGTCAAGGGCGGGGCGGGCGCAAGAGCAGGCTGGCTGATGCGGTCAGGCAGGATCTGGGTGGGAAAAGATACAGGCGACTACATGGGACTCATGATGAGCGGCGGCGAAATCTCGACATGGGGCAGGGCCGGGGCTAGGGCAGGCTGGAGGATGAAGGGCGGTTTGATCACCGCCGATGGTTATGGTCCCGAGACCGGAGCTGAGAAGGTTGGGGGCAGGATACTCCGAAGAAAGGCTGATTGAGATCTGGGAGCGGTCCCGGTCGAACTGGCATCTTCCCCAGCTTCCAAGGCCGATAATCGACGGGTCAAAAGGCGGCGAGAGCTTTCCCTTTCGAAACTATAGGATCGTCGTTGATTTGTATATGCTCGAGAAGGGTGACCGGTATTTGGAGAACCTCTTCGACCATCTGATCGTCCACTACCTATTCTGTCCACGGTCCCTCGACGCGGCCGGAAGGCTCGCCCTGGCGGCATTGGAGGGCCTTGGCAACGGGAACCAAAGCCAGGCGAGGAGGATGGTGAACCTATTCTCCGACATCGTCGTCGACACCTTCCGCCTGGAGCGTAGCAATGAGGACGAGGAGAAAGTCCTACTCGGCTGGAGGGATTTGGCCGAGCAGAGCCTCTCGCCCCTGGACGAGGCCGTGGTGGGTTTTCTCGCCGACCTCTGGGAAGTGGACCTTCCGTCCTCGGACCGTCCCGAGTCGAAGATGCTCCTATCGGTCTTCAGATGGGGCGTCAGGGACAGGTCGAAGTGGCCGAGACAGTGTCAGCAGATGGCGAGGATCCTCGAGCCCCTGGGGCCTGGAGTCCTCGGCAAAGGAATGGTTCCATCCGTCGAAGGTCTTGGCGGAAATGCCCGCTCTGCCCCCCTCTCGGGCCTAGCCTCGGACCTGGAGCCTGAGATTTACAGGGAGACCCTATCGGTCCTGGGCCTGGAGGGGGATTTGTTGCGATGGTATCGAGACCAGAGCTACAACATAGTGATAAGGCCGACGAGCCGCGTTAAAGAGAGCTGGTACCCCTCAAGCCTTGCCAAGTGGCGTTTTTCAGATCCCCCCAGCGAGCTTGATGTCGCCTACTCTCTGAGCCTCGCACCCTGCCTTATCCCCGGAGTTACCACCTACAAGCGGGTGCAAGAATGCTGCGAGATGGAGGCGGGAGGCGAGAGGGTCCCGGACCTTCTGGTCGTTCTTGACAGCAGCGGGTCGATGGACGGCCACCGGCGGGGCACCAAGACCCATGCGGCGACCCTGGTCGCCTTCAAGGCCAGCCAGTTCGCCCACGCCCAGGGAGCGGAGGTCGCCGCCATCAGCTTCAGCGATCGGATGGCGGTCAAGGGGTGGACGAGGGACCTCTCCGCCGTCGAGGACGTTCTCGTCCAGCACCTTGGGTCTCGAACCCACATCCCCGGAGAGGAGGTGCTGAACATGACGAGGAAAAGGCCCGGCTGCCTCATTCTCTGCATAACCGACACCCACATCCAGAACCTCTACAACGAATGGCACTCGATCCAGGAGGCGGCAGCTCTCGGCAGGTTCGTCCTCTTCTGCATCGACGAGGTGAACAAGAACAGGCAGGTGGAGGAGGCCCTCGGCGACCTCGGTGCCGTCTATTACATCAATCGTCTCGAAGACCTTTTGTCCCTGGTCGTCGAGACGGCCGAGGAGGCCTATCGGCCCCAGCAGCCTCAGCAGGGGCGGCAGAGCGGGGAAAGTTTTATCTCCTCTGAGTGAATGGGGTCTGCCTGAAGTGCCGGGGTAGGGTAGTTGGACATCCTTTGGGACTGTGGATCCCATGACCCGGGTTCGAATCCCGGCTCCGGCCCTAATTCAACGATAAAACAGGTTTTTTCGACTTCTCTCTCGTTTCAATACCCGCCTTCATAGTCTGGCTTCTCGAACAAACACGGGGAGGAGTCAAACAGCGTCACCCCGATGGAAGCTGCAGGGAATTCATTTTAAAATAATATTTTTTTTTTAAAAATACGACCGCCCAGGTTCCGAAAAGACATCTAAAAAATAGGCTCCTCGCTGTTTT
>DAQG01000067.1 GCA_002502785.1 Methanothrix harundinacea
TCCGATCCTACAAGTTAAATGTTATTTCGTATGCAGGACCTAATCCTATGTTTTGAATGCCCAAATATATGAGTTGATGAAACTCACTTTTTTGTTGAATATCTACGGCGATATTGGGTTCTGTCTGAGACTTCCTTATCGCTCTATTTTCATTTGCTATCATAACGGTAGCTACTACTAATATAAGCGATAATAAAATATTAAAAATCCAATTATGTGAATCCGCAAAAACTGAAATAGATATTAATATGCTTGAGACAGTCCAACAATTCGAAACTAGGTTTAGAAAAATGCCGAGTAAAGCCTTAAATCCGTAAAAAACGATCGTTTTCAGCGACAAAAGTAATTGCGAGACAGCTTCGCCTTCTTCAGACCCAGTTTGAAAGGTAACGTTTTCCCCATCTTGAATTGCAGTGCTAACTACGGGCAGAAGCAACATCACCACTAGGACGGTGTTCAATCTATTAGGGAATACCATTTGTTTGATCTATCTAATTTCATCTACGAAAAAGCTTTAGGTGGGGCCAAATATTATATTTTGTACAAGAAGATTACATTTATGAAATTGAAGCTTATGCTTCATTTTTCCCAGATCCATCTCTAGATTGAGGTTTGAGTGTGCAGTTACAGAGCATCAGAGAGGATCTCTAACAGGAAGATGGTCCAACGGCCGGGTAAATTCGCCCCCCAATCTTATCTCGCCGCCTCCGGTGCCGCCCGGGTGCCCGCGCCCCTCGCCCTCCAGCCACAAATCGCCCTCCGCCGAACGTGACGCCATCCCCGAAAGGCAGGGCGTGGGAAACGATGATGTCGGATCACCCCCCTTTTTAAAAATAGCCCGAAGACGAATTCTAGGCGGGATATCTGGCCGACCAGATCGAAGAGCTGCGCGAGAAGGTCCTCGCCGTCCTGCGGAGAAATGACGTTAAGAGGGCCGCTTTCTTCGGGTCGATCGTCCGGGGCGAGATGACCGAGGAGAGCGACGTGGACATCCTGGTGGAGTTTGCGGGTCGAAAGAGCCTGATGGACCTCTTGGGCCTTAAGATCGCGGCTCTCGGAGGCGATCGACCGGGAGGTGGACGTCCTCACCCGCGGTTCGCTTCACCCACTGCTGAAAGTCAGACAACGGAGACCTGCTCGTCGGTGACGCCGATCTTGTGCTCGCCCATCGGTGGAATCGGAAGCCCCCTCTGGAGCCTTGCCACGATCCACTCCTCGATGACCTCGATCAGCACCTTGCGGCACTCCTCCACCGTCTTTCCCGATGCCCAGACGCCGGGCAGCTCTGGGACCGAGGCGAAGTACGGCTCGTCGTCCTCGATCACCTTATACTCGGCCCTGGCGAGCGCCGTCTCCACGTATTCTGAAAACATGTCATCTGACCGTAATAACTTTAAAGGGATTTAACGCTTGGGGGCGGCTCAGGCCTGGCTCTTCGTCCCGAACCTTCTGGCGGCGTTGAGGAAGGTCATCCCCACAACCTCCCCCTTCTCGCGCCTGATTATGACGTCGTCGTCGGCAAGCTCTGAGTCGTCGGCCCGGCTCGGCCTCTTGAAGTTCACGTAAAGCACGTCCGCCTCTTCGTCGTAATCGACCCAGATCTTCTTATGGGAGATGCCCAGCAGATGGGGCACCAGCGCCGAGACCTTCTCTACCTCTGCCGCGCCCATATCTTCGACCTCCTTTCAAGCTGCTTCGTCCTTCTCGTGAGAAACGCCGTGATTACGAAGCCATCCTTTTGGCTCACCTCTTTATAAACCACGACCAGATATTTATCGGTTTGCACCTCTCTCGTTGCCAGAAGCTCACCGGACTCGGCTTCATAGATTGCGTCAGGGTCCTCTACGGTCTCAAGGACGTCGGAATAGAGACCCGCCATCTCGGTGTGAGATTCGGTTATGTGGAGCCATCGTTCATCTGGCAGCCGAATTGGGACACCATTCTTCGATCTGACCTTTTCCATGAAAGCGCCTCCGACACCCACAGGCTCTGGGGTAGGACGACATATCAGCCCTGACACCCGATACCACGATAGTCTCATGGGTATGCGATCTTATAAATGAATCTGCATCCTACCACCGTATCTTGAAACCTCCCACCCTCAGGCAGCAGCTCCTCCGACGGCGCCGTCCGAGCGTCTCCCGCCGAAATGGCGCCATCCTCGAAAGGAGCGCGGCGGAAAAGGTGATATCGTATCACCGCCCTATCTTCAAAAATAGCTGAAAGAGGGATTCGAGGCGGAAGATATGACCGACGAGACTGGAGAGCTGCGCGAAAAGGTCCTCGCCGTCCTGCGGAGAAATGACGTTAAGAGGGCCGCCCTCTTCGGGTCGATCGTCCGGGGCGAGATGACCGACGAAAGCGACGTGGAGGTCCTGGTGGAGTTTGCGGATCGAAAGAGCCTGATGGACCTCTCGGGGCGGAAGATCGCGGCTCGCGGAGGCGGGCGCCACAATCGGCGCCGCCCCTCCCGGGCCACTGGGCGGCGTTTTTGGGCGGTGGATTATCTGCGCTCGGTGCCTCTGAAAAAATATTGAAGGCAATTTTTAGGATATCGCATCCTAGACATTTGTCGGAGTTTCGGAGATCTGCCAGATCCCGTCGACGATGGCCACGTCCCGCTCAGTTCCCCGGAAGGAGCTCTTGAAGTGGACCGCTATCACGACGACATCCTCGGCGTCGCCCAGATCCCTGGTGTAGGTGTAGGTTTTGTCCTTCACAGTGGCGCATGGTGTCTCGACCTTGATCACTGCAGCGTCGACAACCTTACCACCCCTGAGAAGCTCGACGTAAACTTTGTTGCCATCCAGGTCGATAGCCTCGATGACCAGCTCGTAGCCTTCTTCCAGTCTCAGATGGTCAGGGGTGGTTAAGACGTGATCCTCAACGTCGTTGATCAGCACCCGTGAAGTCAGGTTGTGTTTTGTAAGGTCTGGGTCTTTCGAGATGCCGTACAGGCAGCCGTCCTCATCGTAGGCAGCAAAGTGCCCCACTCCCTGCGAGTCGACGGCCCAGAAGTGGCCCCACTCGTCCAGCTGGAAATTTCGCCACTGTGGAACCTGTATCTCTCCGTTCCCGATCTCGATGGGGGTTTCGGAGATCTGCCAGATCCCGTCGAAGGTGGCCGCGTCCCGGTCGGCTCCACGGAAGGCGTTCTTGAAGTGGACCGCTATTATGACGATCCCCTGGCTTTCCCCCACGTCTCGAGCGTAGGTGTATGTCAGATCGTCTAGGGTGGCCTCTTTGCCATAGGCGTCACCGTCGGTGCAGACCAGTCCAGAGTCGACTATAAAGCCGTCCTTGAAAAGCTAGACGTAGACCCTGTTGCCGTCCAGATCGACGGACCCGATCACCAGCTCGTAGCCCTCCTCCAGTTCCAAAGGGATACCGGCGGTTAAGACGCGATCCTCAACGTCGTTGATCAGCACCCGAGATAGATGGTTGTGTTTCGTCAGGTCGAAGTCTTTTGAGTTAGCCCAGAGATAGCCGTCTTCGGTGTAGGCAGCAAAAAGCCTCTCGCCCTGAAAGTCGACGGTCCAGAAACGGCCCCAATCCTCAAGCTGGAACTCCTCCATCAAGGCGATTTGGGAGACGTTCTCGGTCGAGGCGTCAGCACCACAAGTTGTACCGGTGAAGAGCACGCTCAGAGCCAAAAAGGCCAGAATCACTTTGCAAGTAGCGATTTCAATACCTCCTTTTGATGACAGTCCTCTCCTTTTACGTAAAAATCTTTTCTTCTTTAGTTTAAATTATTAACTGTTTTTGAGGCTAGATGGGGTTTACGGGTCAGCGTCAAGTTCGAAGAGCACCTGTGAGACAGCCTTCGGGCTGTTATCAGCGTATATTTAAGCCGCCCTCAAAGCGGAACCACGAATCGATCCGCCCTCCTCATCCCCCGACCGGCGCCGGCAGTTGCCCCTCACCCGGCGCCGCCCAGGCACCCTCGCCCCTCGACCACCGGACGGAAAACGCCCTCCGCCAAACAGCGCCATCCTCCGAAAGCAGCGCGGCGGAAAAGGTGATATCGTATCACCTCCCTATCTTCAAAAATAGCCGAAAGAGGGAATTCGAGGCGGAAGGTATGACCGACGAGACTGAAGAGCTGCGCGAGAAGGTCCTCGCCGTCCTGCGGAGAAATGACGTGAAGAGGGCCGCCTTCTTCGGGTCGATCGTCCGGGGCGAGATGACCGACGAAAGCGACGTGGACATCCTGGTGGAGTTTGCGGGTCGAAAGAGCCTGATGGACCTCTCGGGCCTGAAGATCGAGCTGGAGGAGGCGATCGACCGGGAGGTGGACGTCCTCACATATGCTTCCCTCCATCCCCTCCTCAAAGAGAGAATCCTGGAGGAGCAGGTCCCGATACTATGAGGAAAGATCCCGAGGTATTTCTAGCTCACATCCTGGAGTCGATCGATTTGATCGAGGGCTATTCAGAGGGCAAAACTCTGGAGGAGTTTATAGAATCGTCCCAGCTCCAGGACGCCATAATTCGCAGGATCGAGATCATCGGCGAGGCCGTCAAAAACCTGCCCGAAGATTTTAAGAGTGATCATCCCGAGATCGCATGGCAGAAGATCGCCGGCATGAGGGACGTGCTGATTCATCAGTACTTCGGAGTTGATCTCGCACTTACCTGGGACGTCATCCAGAGTGACATACCAGATCTGAAGCTGAACATTTTCCGGATCAAAGAGGGGATGAAATAGAAGATATCTATTTACCACCGGAGGGCGCCCGCGCCCCTCGACCTCAGCGGTTCTCTGCATAACGCAGAAGCTTCCTGCAGGAGGTCTGCATGTCCTCAAGATCAAATTGCGTGCGGTCCACCCCACCCTAAAGGGTGGGGTATGCTTCGGGGCCGCACACCCGTTTTTCCGGATTTCAGAAATAGTCGAGTCTTTGTTGCCAGATTCCCATGAACAGTCAATAATGTTTTATCGATTTAAAGGAGCACGAAAAACGGGCGAGGGTCCACTTCATCCCCTACCTAAAGGTCGGGGTATTCGTGACCCTCTGCGCTCCCGAAGTAATAATGTTAGACTAATAGAAGAAAATGGAACAGGGTTCAGATGCGCCTGAAAACTAAGTTCAGGCGGTCATCTTGGACTTGGCGATGTACTTGATCAGGTCGGGCGCCAGCTTAGTCGTCATTTGGACGCGAGCTACAGCATCGTCGATGCTCTCGCCACCTGAAATGAGGTCACCGATTCGCTCGATAGCATCTTCTTCGACCACGTAGTACTCGTCGATATCTTTTCTGTGACCCCAGACGTCTCCTTCAAGCAGGTCTATGCCTTGCATATCGAGGAAGAGCCTAATAGCCTTGGACAGGGTCTTGTTGTAGGACGGAGGGACTTGGATCGCTCTTAGCCTGGGGCAAGCCTTTACAACGTCCAGTAGATCGACGTTTGAAGGTCTGAAAGCTATGTGAACCATCCTCTCGTTCGGTCTCAGCTCTGGTATCTCTTCTCTTGAACTTACAACTCTAATTTTCATGCGGCTTTCACCTTTACAATTGCCAGGATGTAATCTAAGTACTAATAGACATTTGCGGTGTATACTAATGCTTAAATCAATATCTAATGACGTGTTTTTGGCGAAATAAACACCAAATTAGCCAGGAAAGATGAGTACCTGGAATGCGGGATAATGCAGGAATGTAGCCTATGGTCGAATTGCCGGAATTTAAGGATTATAACCGACATTGGGGTGTGACATCATATCGATGTAGCGAACTCCGCAAGTTAAGCTGAAGATAAAAAGGGAGCTTCAGGAGTGGGCAATGAAGGGGGCTCCATACAGAAATCTCTCCCAACCGTAGCGCAGATCATCGGAAGGGTTTAGGTTCAACGCTCAGATGCAAACTCTACAGAAGATACATTGCTAGACATAATAGAAAAACAAGAACCTTGTGGGGCGAAAGTAATCATACAGGCTTCTCTAGCTGCATCTTCCCTCAATGAACCTAAAGACGAAAGCCGCCTCCTCCCATGCCTTGCCGATAAGCTTTCCGTAATAGTCGCGATCGAACTCGGAGGCGTCCCACTCTGCATCGACGTCCCACCGATTCGCATCGCGCACAACGTATCCCACAGTCATCCCTGGCGAGACCTTAACACCCTTTCTCCGAAAGGCTTGGATCGCTGAAGCTTGGACGCACCTTTTTTCGTAGTTCAGCTTGCTTATCCGTCGGTGTATGACCATCTTTGAGGGATCTGCCTTATCCAAACCTCGATGATAACTCTTCACAATCTCTAACACCTGCGGCTTGATGCGGCGCAGTTCTTCTACGCCCCGAGCCTCGCCCATCTTCTCGAAGACCTCCATCTGCATCCGCCTTACGTATTCTGGTGTGTCCCTCCTCCGAGCCGCTACGCCCCGTACCTTCAGCTTGCCATTCGATAGCCTGCCGAAATACCGGTTGTAAGCCCCGAAGCCATCTGCCAGGGGGAGGAAGACAATCCAGTCGTAGGGATCGAGCTCGGTCCTTATGCCTGTAGCAGCTTCCACCTTCACCTTGAATAGAGATGCATCGCCACCTTTTACCCAGAGACAGTCCACGATCCCGTGGAGCACCTCAAGATCCATATCTTCGGCGATCTGCTTGGTCTTGATCAACAGCTCTCTTGAGATGGAGGTTATTGACTCGTGAACCTCTATCCGTCCGAACTTGGCGTTCTTGTAGCCGGTGTACCCGAAACAGGTTACAAGCATCCACTTCAGCACAGAATCAAGACTTTTGTACCTTGGATCAACCTTATTCAGCTTCTTGGTCTCAAGTCGCAGATCCAACAGCGGCTCGATGACAGTGCCCAAAAATCCCCTTTTATCGGCGCCATCCAAAGTTTCGGGGGAGAGGTTGTAGTTCACAATGATGGAGGGATAAAATGAGTACCCCTCTCCAAGATCTAA
>DAQG01000022.1 GCA_002502785.1 Methanothrix harundinacea
CACATTCGGCACGCTGCCTCTTACTGTCTTTGGCTCCTAGAACGCCCAAGACTTCCTCGTAATCATCGCCTAAAGCAAGTTCTGGCACAAGGAGATACCTAAAGCCATAGAATCCAAAATCCAAATTCTCCTCTACGTACTTCTTCCCTAGCTCCAGCCGGGTGGCACAATTGAAGCAAACTGGGGTATTCTTCCAGGAGTCAGAGGCTTCGAATCCACCAGCGATAAATCCCGGCTTATCGAAGGTGTGGAATGCCCAGGGGATTGCAAAGCCGTATACTTCATCTTTTTTCTGCTTGCAGACAGAACATACTGCGTCTCTTCCCCGCGATTCTCCTTGAGATTTCTTAAAGAAATACTTGTCCTTCCCCATCCGAAGCAAAATTTTCTTAAAAATTGGACATACATCAAGATAATAATAGTCCTCATCATTTTCGAACCCCAAAGTGATAATGGCGTTAACCTTGGAATCCTTTTGTGGGTATTTCTCTTGTAATTCTGCTAAAATTTTATCACTCTGATCTTTTATTGCGATTTTCATCTTTTTGAGGGTGTCTTTTTCGTCTTCTGAAAGATCATAGCTATCATAATTCTCAAACCATTTTATAAATCTATTCTGGAATGTCTTCTCTAAATTGCCAGCCAATTTACTCGTTGGCGTCGCATCAGTGCCATTTGGAGCGCCTTTTTTATACAAATACATACTAAAGTCAGTTTTAATGTCGTCTAGTATTACACGGCTAAAAGAATATTCACCTTCATTTTCCCTTAATAATACTACTAATACAGATTTATATCGTCCATTGCTATTGGGATTCTCTAAGTAAGTAGAAAGTGAGTCAACCCCACCATTATTCTTTTGTACGAAGTCACCAATTTTACTAACAGCCTCAATCACTCAAATCACCATCTTCAAACGCAAATATTCCTATACGTGCAGTCCACGCACCTGGCCTTCTGCTTCGTTCCCTCGGGATAATATCCCCTCTGAATTATCATAAGTATCTCGCGAACCATCTGTAGCGCTTTCTTATAATCTTTTTCCCTGAGAGCGATCTCCTCCACATGATGATTGCTCCTGGCGTAGCACACATATCCCCGATTCACATCAACGCCGTAATGCTCCTTAATCAGAAGGCCGTAAAGGGCCGCCTGGTACTTATGCGTCCTATAAACGGTCTTCTTCCACTCCGCAAACTTGTAGTCCATCGGCGCGGCGGTCCCGTCTTCCAGGAAGAGGACCTCATCCACCTCTCCCTTGAAGTGGTACTTCCGTGAGGTGAGGTAGACCGAGATCTCTTTTCTCGTGCAGTTGAGCCTCTTTCTCACGTAATCCCGGTTCACCTTCTCGCGGCTTTCGTGCAGCTCTCTGCCCTTCAAAACTTTATAGCGCCGCTCTTCTCTTTGGGGAATGCCCAGGCAGTGCATGAAGAATATGAACCGGGGACAGAATAGGTACTCCAGGGCATCGGAGACGGTGATGAAGATCTCCTCCTTCTCCCCCTTCTCCTCCTCGGGCGGCGAAATCTCGACCTTGGCCTCGACCTCGACCTTGGCCCCTGTCTCTGTCTCCATCCTCTCCTCAGAATATCTTGGTGATGGTCATTCCGCTCACAAGCTCCCGATCGAAGCCCTCGCCGATCAGCTTGATCTTATCGAAGCAGTCCTCGCACATGGGAAAGACGTAGACGGAGTCGGACTCCTCGATGAGCGCCTCACACTCCAGGGCCAGGGAGTCGGACTCGTTCCGGTTGAGATCCCCCAGAAACGCGCTCTTCTGGACCCGGAAAAGGCCGTAGTTCTTGCAGATCTTCGCCACCCGGCTCCGAATCTTGTCGTCGGTTATATCGTATATCGTCCAAACCAGCATCGGAAACCTCGATTTACTGATTTACTCGCTATCTTCCCATTCGTCTTCAGCTTCCAAAGCGTCTCGATCGAAGTCCTCCGGCAGCTCAGTCCCCGGCCGGATCAGAGAGTTGGCGATCCTGTGACACTCCATCGTGATGGTGTTCCTCGCCTTCACGTTCCGCCCCCGATATAGGATCGGCACATCCAGGGCGCCGTTCACCGCCTCGATCAGCGCCGCCTTGCCGTCCTTGGAGAGGCCCAAACCCTGCTCCAGCGGCTCAAAGAACTCATCCTTTACCATCCGCCGGGTGAAGAGGTGGACGACGGCCTCATCGATGTAGGTCCGAAATATCTCGATGATGTCGAAGACGAGAGACTTCTTGTTGTATGAATCGGTATGCAGAAATCCAACGTAAGGGTCCAGGCCCGCAATGATGCAACCCTTCTCCACCAGCGAGTAGAGAACGCCATATCCATAGTTGAGCATGGAGTTGAACTCGTCTTTGACAGGGTTTCGGCTCCGTCCAGAAAACCTGTATCGCTCAGGCATGGTCGAGGAGATGGCGCCGAAGTAGGACCTGGACGCCATTCCCTCCAACCCGAGCATTTTCTGACGCCTTCCTTCTATTGTGCCCCGCAGCCGTTTCATCTGCTCTCGGGAGCGCTCAATCTCCTGGATGTAAATATCCAGATCGTCTTTCTTCTCCGGCCTCGCCTTCCTCAATCGGCTCAGCAGAGCTATCTGATTGTCAAACTTCTTTATGCCCCACTCCCTGGACAGGTTCAGCCCCTCTGATCCGTCATAGATCTCCAGCTGCCTTCTCCGGATCAGGGTAGTGCTACCAAGCTTCGGATGCCAAACCCTTCCATAAGGGTCCCCATGAGCATCAAGAAAAACGATGTCTATGTTGTTATCTACAGCCATCTTAATGGCATCTGTTGTGATATATGCTGCCGTAGTAATCAAGACGCTGTTTATTTTGTTTGCCGCCACCTCAAAGCTTTTATCGTCCTTCTTTACCAAAAAACAGTTACCGCTTTTTCTTAAATAGGAACCATATGTATTGATCACAAGCTGCATCTTATTTATCACAACCTCAATATCCGAGAGCTTTATTAAAATATAAGCGTTTTGGTCTAGATTCCAGAACATGTTTATTCTACTTAAAAATCCAATTTTTGAGTTCGAATATGTTCGAATATATTCCTCACCCCAGGATCTCGTGCAGGTCGAAGAGACATGCCCTGAGCCTCCCCTCGAAGTTTCCGACCGCAATCTCGAAGACGCCCGGAAACTTGCAGGCCGCCTCGATGACGGCGCCGACCGCCAGAACCACGATGCGAGTGGGAAAACCCGCGCCCCTCAGAACATTATCCCGCAGTCGTACGGGACGAGAACCTCCGCCCTCCCCCGGAGGATCAAGCGGGGGAACTCTCTCACCATGGCTGGCGGTGGACCTCCTGATGAAACCGCCCCACTTTCGCCCCCATCTTCTCCAATCCTGCAAGTCAGTTAAATGATAAACTGCTTATAGCTAAAAGATATTTGAGCTTCTATGGACATCGTACTCCGCGACCGGTTCACCGCATTATGGCAGAAGTACTTCCCAGGGGCTGAACTTCCCATAACACTGGAGTTCCGAAAAGATTCTAGCGACGTGCAGAAGGTCCCGCCGCCGGGGGGCTGGAGCTGTCTCATCTGCCAGATCAACCGGGTCAGGAACGGGACGCCCCTCGTCTTCGATGCAAATTCAATCGCCTGCCCGGGCGGACTCATGTTTGCAGGATATTCAACGAAGCGTCCGCCCGACTTCCGGTACTTCCTGTCTTACGGGAAATCGGGCAGCCTCGATGGGGAGCGGTACAAACAGACGCCAGAGATCGTCGATTCTTGGGAGAAGATGATCCCCGAATTCTCATCGGACGGAATGAATATGTACTTCACCCGGTGGGACCAGCTCACAGAGACGGACGATCCAGAGGTGGTGATCTTCTTCGCCCGTCCCGAGGCGCTCTCCGGCCTCTTCACCCTCGCCAACTTCGACCAGAGCGATCCGAACGGCGTCATCTGCCCCATGGGCGCAGGGTGCAGCTCCATCATCCTCTATCCGGTGCTAGAAGAGCAGAAGCAGAAGGACGAGCCGAAGGTCGTGCTGGGGATGTTCGATCCATCGGCCCGCCCTTGCGTGCCTCTCGACATCCTGACCATGGCGTTCCCGATGAAGAAGTTCGAGAAGGTGGTCGGGTACATGGAGGAGAGTTTCCTCACGACGAAGGCATGGGCGAGGGCGGAGAAGAAGATCGAGCGGAGTGGAGCGCTTTATCGGAAAGAGTAAAAGAACGGGGAGAACGGGGGCCGAAGTCTCACGATTGCGCAATCAAAATTATCCGAATTTTTGATGGTGCTAATGTACTATCATATGAGCTGTACGATGGCGATTTCGAGGGATTGCAACAAAAAGAAATGAACCAGCTTCGAAGGGACTTGTTGACTCTTCGGTAAAATAGTGAGCGAGGGTCACTCGACCCTCGCCCTCCGTCGTTTTCTCTCTTCGTTCAGGATAGCCGCTGCCTCTTCATGGGTCATTCCCATGACTCGGGCCCTTTCCGGAGATGTCCGGAGGGCTCGTCTGGCCATCCACAGTTGGTGTTCTCTGGAGGTATTCTCCATCGTCGTCACCTCAGGTTGCCGAAAGCCACAGGACAGAACCGTCGAAGCCACTCGATTAAAGATACTAGATGAGACATTTGGAACAGTCTGTTAGAAGTCGATGCCCCGCGAACTCAAATATTTCAGAACAACATTCTTCGTCCGTGGCCACATAAACCTTACGGAGATAGTCGACCGTCACGCCGCCATCTTCCGCAGAGTCCTTTCCTTCCATTTTGGGAGAACCCGGCCTGATCAGGACACAGGTAAACTTTGGTGCGAGGAAACTTACCTCTGCACCTGAGTGGCTTCGACCGACTCCAAATTGTCTCTAACTAAGACCGTGTTGAGATGGTCGGGCCGAGGACCTTCTCGTAGATGGTGGCAGTTCTGCATTATATCAAAGGAGGATTTCGAAAAATCCCCTCTAAATCCCAAAATAAATCCTCAAACACAAATGTTCCGATTTCTGCATGAAACGGAACTTCGACCTGAGAGCCACCTAACTAGCCAGACTTCCTCATACCTAGCGTTTCATCAGATAATGCCTGATCTCTGTTCCGTGCATCTAATCTTCCTCCCCCCGAAGGTAAGGTTCCTGAGCCATAAACTTCTCTATCACACGGTGGTATTAAGAACGATCAGGTGGATGGTGCACCTTCACAGCAGAGGGTGGATCCCGAGACACTTTTCGTCTCCATCTCGAACTTCGCCTCTCCCAGCGAGAAAACCTTAACCTGTGGGTGGACTAAGAGGAAGAATATCAGCGCTGTGATAAGTATCTTATTAACCATGCTAGGTATGTTATCGGTGGTAGTAGTCTTGGTGCTATTGGTTACCGTGATTTGCGGACTGCCGTTGGTGACACTAACGGAGACATCTTCCTTGATAATAACGTTCTCTTTCGAATAATGCTCCATCCTTATGAAATAGGACCCCTAAATTGTTGTAGGTTTCTGGTAGCTCCTCCGATTTTACGGCTTCCATGCACTCCTTCTTTTCATCGTCTAGAAGTCCCTGCTTAAAATATAGCAGTCCTAAGTTAGTATGAAGTGCGGCAATGGTCCTCTTTTCCTTCTTCTTCTCCAGTTGTGTAAGATGACCGAAGAACATCTTGTGATTATCTAAAATGGCCGAACCATCGTTAAATCGTTTCTTCGCGTCTTTATAGTTGCGCTCAAGCATATCGATGCGACCTAAGTTGTTCAAAACGGAGGCTTTCATCAGCTCATCGTGTATCTTGCTGGAATCGGCTTGTTGAGGTTTTAGTATCCGTTCGTCAAATTTTTGGATTGCGCCCTCTGAATCTTTTCGAGCACTAGATAGCGCGCCCTTCTTGAGATATAGCCAGGCCGCGATAGAAGCGAACATGGCCAGAATCATCACTATTATTGATAGACTCAGTGAACTTCTTTATCGCCTTGTCGGGCTTGTTCCATTTGTAGTATACCCAGCCAAGATCATTTATAAATATATTCTTCTAAGGATCTCGATTTACTCATTGCGATAGCGCGATTTGAGCCCAAATCCAATAATTAGCATCATTTTTGCGCTCAACCGTACCAAATCTTCTTATTTTACTCTCATTTTTCATTAATTTTAGATAGCATCCGCTATCTTCAGATTACCTTTGCCTTTTTTAGTGTGTATAGC
>DAQG01000020.1 GCA_002502785.1 Methanothrix harundinacea
GGTGCGCCGCCGCAATTTGACTTTCTTCAATCCGCCTTCTGATTCTATTTTAGCTCTTCGAGGATTCTGTCCACGACCTTCTCAAAGCTCTCCTTGGCGGCGGTCTCTTTCTCCACGAAGGCGACCCCGCTGTCGCCCAGCGCTGTGACTTCTGGGTCCAGCGGCACAGCTCCGAGGAAGGGAACGCCGAGCTCCTCTGCCGCCCTCTTTCCACCGCCGGTTTTGAAGATCTCCAGGATCTCGCCGCAGTGGGGGCAACAAAGGCCGCTCATGTTCTCGACGATCCCCAGGAGCGGGACCTTCATCGATTTCACCATGTTCACCGCCTTCCTGGAATCGAGGAGCGCCACCTCCTGCGGCGTTGTGACGATGACGGCACCGGAGAGGTCTGGGAGGAGCTGGACGACGCTGAGAGGTTCGTCGCTAGTCCCCGGTGGAAGGTCGATTATGAGAAAGTCGAGGTCGCCCCAGTTGACGTCTGACATGAACTGCTTTATCGCCGCCATCTTCATGGGGCCCCTCCAGACGACGGCTGAGTCGGAGCCCGAGAGAGCGAAGGCCATCGATATCACTTTAAGCCCCTTTGAGTCGACCGGCTCTATCCCTTCAGGACCGCCCGTCAGCCTCGATCTCTCGACGCCGAGGAGCTTTGCTATGCTCGGGCCCGTGATGTCGGCGTCGATGACTCCCACTTTGTATCCCCTGGATTGGAGGGCTCGTGCCAGGTTGACGGTGACGGTGCTCTTGCCGACGCCGCCCTTCCCGCTGGCGACCATTATTTTGTGCTTTATTCTTGCCATCCTCTGGGAGACGGCCGCAAGCTGTTCATTCATCTCATTTCTCGGGTCTGTGCAGGTTCCTTTTGTCGCACAGGATTCGCAGTTGCTATCGCATTCGCCCATATGAACACCATCATGAAATTTCGAGAATCGTTATCTGTTTATCCCCGTTTGGTCTATCTATCGGAAGTAGATTAGCAGATTATATCTTATCCACGCTTAACTTGAAAGTAAAGGTTTTCTCCGTGCCTGAGCCTTGCTATCTTGTCCTCGCTTTCGAGGACTTCCAGATACTTCAAGATCTCGTTTCTGTGTAGATCCGTCAGGTTCCCAAGCTCTTCGAGAGTGCATGGCCTTCGTGAGAGCAGGTCGATGATCAAAACCTCGGTCTTCTTCGAGAGGTCTCGTTTCCAGCTGGCGATCACCTCGGCGCCGGAGAAGACCTCGAGCATCCTCTCCATCTCCTCGGGGGCTAGGGGCTGGACGGGTTCTGCCGGAGGCCTCACCACGGTGTTGAGCTGGACCCGGTCGGGGTCGATCCTCTCTACCGCCTCGGCGATGAGGGGCGCCTCGATCTCGTTGAGGTCTTTGACCAGCATCACTTCCAGCCAGATCTCGCCCACAAACTCCTCTCGGAGGCGGACTAGCCCCTCGATTATCTCGTCGATCTTCAGGTCCGGATGGGGCCGGTTCACCCTCTCGAAGGTGGCCTGGGTGGCGGCGTCCAGGGAGGGGACGATCAGGTCAGCTTCCATCACCTCTTCTCGAACCTCTTCGCGGAAAAAGAGGGTCCCGTTGGTGAGGAGGACGACGGGTCGGTCGATGGCATCTTTCGCGCCCCGTATGATCTCGTCGAGGCCCAGGTGGAGGAGGGGCTCGCCGGAGCCCGCCAGGGTCAGATAATCGAAGTCGTCCTCTGATCGGGACCTGATCTCCGCCAGCACCCCCTCCTGAGAGACGCGCCTCTCCCTTGCGAGGGTGAGGCATGTCGTCCTGCCCAGCTGGCAGTAGGCGCAGTCCAGGGTGCAGGTCTTGGGTGGGAGGAGGTCTACCCCGAGGGAGAGGCCGAGCCTGCGGGATGGGACGGGGCCGAAGAGGAATTTCATCGTTAGCTTCCTGAGGGATCAATCCTCAATTCAAAGGTTGACGGGTGGATGTACTAATAGGTTGCGTCAAAATAGCTTTGCGGGCGGCGGGTGGAAAGAGGATGCCGCAGGATCTGTCCATCGTGTTTTAGGTGGGTGGATCTAAAATCGTGCCATTTCGCGGCGGCAGGAGGTGGTCGGAGGCGATGTCTAATCTCGGGCAGATCTCCGGATAACGGCCTCAAGCCCCCTCCCCGGCGTCGCAAAGTTTGTCAATAATATCTCCTTCAGCGGAAGCTTATCTGCGGGATTGGCAGGAGCTGTAATAGCCGCGATCATTTTAGTTTACTTGAATATACCGTCCACTAAACGGGTCTTTGGACGCTGATGGCGTGCCATGAAAGTTTATTTTACTCAAAGCGAAGAGGGGCGAAGGACCCGCCTTTCAGGGCGCAGATCGCGCCCCTCGGCCTTCCTCCGGCCGCCTGCATCCGAGAGCGCCCCCCGACCGATCGGCCGGGAGATCTGCGGCGTGGTTTTGGGACGGCGGAGATGGTGCAGCTGACCAGCGCGGCGGCGGGGTGGCGACGGAGATGCTGGTATTTGCCTCGCATTGTGGGCGGGGGATGAGATCGACCCGGAGAGGCTCCCCGGCTTTCTCGAAAGCTTCAAGGTGATCTTCGGCGTATTTTTCGTGTTTGGAGCGTGATTGTGTGTTATTTTTGCGCAACTCCCCTCTTATTTGGAAGTGATCAACAATGGGGTGGTTGTGTAGTGATTCAGGCACCAGGACGGCATAGAAGATCTTATACAATTTATCCATAAAATATTATATAATAATTTTTATGAATTTTATTGGTTCGTAGGACTTCTAGCAATGATTAGATTTTAATAAGAGTTAGTGCAAAATTATTCGTTAAAGTTCGAGATATGCAGCGGAGATGATATTATTAAAAAATCAGGCAGAGACGTTCCGACGGGGGTGTTCATCCTTGCCGGATTGTTATTTTTAAGAGGTTTCCAAAGCGTAATATTTGGTGTGATCTTTGGCACCATAGGTTTTATCATCACTCTCTTAAGAGGGGGATTCGAGGCAGATACGGCATACATTATAGCGCTTGTTCTGAACGTGTCTATTGATGCTGTTATGGGCGGTCTCTTCATCCTTTGTGGCTCATGGCTGATCTCGCTTCAACCCCGAGGCTGGAAGCTGGCGACGGCCGGCTCAGCTGTATACCTTCTATTAGTGTTGGCTAATATACTCCTCAGCGGAAGCTTATCTGCGGAATTTATAGCCGATGCAATAATTCCTTTGATAATTTTAAGTTACTTGAATACACCGGCTACAAAGCAGGTTTTCGGACGCTGAATGGCGTGCCATAAGAGACGATTATCATCTCAATAGTGGGTGGTGGGGGGCGAAGGACCTGGTCCTTCGGGGCGGAAGACGTGTCCCCTTGGCGCTGTCATCCTCGGCTTCGGCCTCCCTGGGATCGATCGCCTGGGAGATCTGCGACCTGGATTTTTCAGGACGGCGGAGATGATGCGCCCGACCGGCGTGGCGGCGAGGATGGGCGGTCGTGGCGCTGATGTTCTCCTCGCGTCTGAGGTGGGGGGCCAATATTGTCCCAGTAAAACGCCCCCTTTTTCTTGGCAGCATTACGGACGATCTCTGGCGAGCCTTCCCCTTTTTTGGGCGGGCTATAGTGGATGGTGTGCTTGTGATTGAGGTTACGTGTAATTTAGAGTAAAGATCTCTTACAATCGTTAGCTTTTTTATGTTTATGAACGAATGATTACCTGATGCAAAAGTCATCGCTCTTGATCATATTGTTGATGATAGAGGATTTCGAAAAACCTAATTA
>DAQG01000083.1 GCA_002502785.1 Methanothrix harundinacea
CAAAACAGCGAGGAGCCAAAAAGTTTGCGATTCACAGAGAGATGTCGAGATGAAGGATATTGGAATTGTAGCGATCGGAGGCTACGAAGAGATAGGACGGAACATGACCGCCATCAGAATTGGTCATGACATAGTGATAATGGACATGGGTCTCCGGTTGGACAGAGTTCAGATACACGAAGATACAGACGTGGAGAGGCTCCGCCCCTCCGAGCTGATATCCATGGGGGCGATCCCCAACGACAGCGTAATGAAGGACGTGGACGGGAGGGTGAGGGCGATCGCCTGCACCCATGGTCATTTGGACCACATCGGAGCGATCTCGAAGCTTGCTCACAAGTACAGGGCGCCCATCATCGGGACTCCTTTCACCGCGGATCTGATCAAACAGGAGATAGAGGCCGAGAAGCTCCATGGGACGAAGAACGAAGTCATAACCATGAACGCCGGCAAGACGAGGCAGATAGCGCCCGACATCGAGCTGGAGTTCATAAGGGTTCAGCACAGCATAGTCGACTGCGTCTTCGCGGCCATTCACACCCCCAAAGGTGTGATCCTGTACGCCAACGACTTCAAGATGGACAGAAGCCCTACCTTGGGACAGCCTCCCGACTTCGCAAGGCTCAAGAAGCTGGAGAAGGAGGGGGTTTTGGCCCTGATCACCGAGACGACCAATGCCGGGGTATCGGGAAAGACTCCTTCGGAGCAGATCGCAAAGGACCTGGTCTGGGACGTTCTGATGGGTACTGAGGAGACGAAGTCGGGGGTTCTGATGACCACCTTCTCGTCCCATATAGCCAGGATCAGGGCGATCATCGAGGCCGCCCACGAGATGGGGAGAAAGCCGGTTCTTTTGGGCAGGTCGATGGAGAAGTACTGGGGCACAGCCAAGAGGGTGGGGTACGCCCCCAAGTCCGACGACCTCGCAGTTTACGGCAGGCGGAAGAGCGTTGACAAGTTCTTCAAGAGGATGATGCAAGAGGGCAAGGACAAGTACCTTCCCATCATGACAGGCCACCAGGGCGAGCCCGGTGCCGTCCTCAGCCGGGTTGCAAGCGGCGAGACAGATTACCAGCTCGAGTCCGGGGACAAGGTCGTCTTCAGCGCTGGGATCATACCTCAACCCCTCAACAAGTCCAGTCGCCACATAGTGGAGACGAAGTTGAAGATGAGGGGGGCGAGGGTTTACGACAACATCCACGTCTCGGGTCACGCCTGTGTCGAAGATCACTGGGAGCTTTTGAGGATGATAAATCCGGAGCACGTGATACCCAGCCACGGGACCTTCGAGAGTCACGGCAAGTATCTCTCGATGGCCGAGGATACGGGCTACGAGCTTGGCTACACCTTCCACATCATGAGGAACGGCCAGGAGCTGGTCCTCCCCTGAAGGAGGAACGGTGAAAGGGGAAGAAGGACGAAGGAAGGAGAAGGTGTAGAAGGAGGAGGCGTGATAAGATATGGTGATCCTTGACGATGAGCTGAGAAGGCGCGCTGACATAATATCCGGGGCCATCGAGGACCTCCTGCCTGTGGTCCATCCAAAAGAGCTCTACGAGGCCGGAAGGCATCTGGTGAATGCTGGGGGAAAGAGGCTGAGGCCGAGCATGCTTCTCATGGCCGCAGAGGCTGTGGGGGGCGAGCCGAAGGTCGTGGTCCCAGCCGCCGTCTCGATTGAGCTCGTCCATAATTTCACTCTGATCCACGACGACATAATGGACAACGCCGAGACCCGAAGGGGGAGGCCCGCGGTTCACGTCAAGTGGGACGAGGCCGGAGCGATCCTTGCCGGGGACACCCTTTACTCAAAGGCCTTCGAGATCCTGACGGCCGCAAAAGCCCCCAGGCCCGAGGATATGGTCGCCTCGGTGGCGATGCTCGCCAGGACCTGTGCCGCCATCTGCGAGGGGCAGTGGCTGGACATGGAGTTTGAGAGGAGGGACCAGGTAACAGAGGACGAGTACCTGGAGATGATCGAGAAGAAGACCGGCGTCCTCTACGGGGCTGCTGCCTGGATGGGAGCTCGCCTGGTCGGCGCTCCGGAGAAGCAGGCCGAAGGGTTGGAGATGTTCGGCCGCCTGGTGGGGATGGCCTTCCAGATCCAAGACGACGTTCTGGACCTGACGGCCCCGACAGAGGTTCTCGGAAAGCCGAGGGGCGGGGATCTCGCCGAGGGCAAAAAGACCATGATCATGATCCACGCCATGGCCAGCGGCACCAAAGTCGAGATCTTCGGCAAGAAGAACGCGTCTGGCCAGGAGATCGAGGCCGCCCTGAAAACCCTGAAAGCCAGCGGCTCCATTGATTACGCCCGATCCAAGGCCATAAGCCTTGTCGAGGAAGGGAAAGAGGCCCTGGCGGTCCTTGAGGATTCGGACGCGAAATCCCTTCTGCTGGAGCTTGCCGACTACATGATAAGCAGAAGTTATTAATCCATAAAACGACCTGCCTGATTCGTAGCTGGGAGCGGTCGAGGTCGGATCAGGCCAGCGGCCCGGTTCGCGGTCGCAGCATCATAGGGAGGCGTTCAAATTGCACGAGCATGAGCACGGGTCGCACAAGCACGAAGACGAACTGCACAAGCACGAGATCGAGCACCTTTTGGAGCACTGGATCGAGCACAACAAAAGCCACAGCGAGAGCTTCCGGGCGAGGGCAAAGGAGATCGAGGCGGCAAGCCCAAAGGCCGCAGCGAAGGTCCGGGAAGCAGCGGACCTGATGGACGCGTGCACGAGGAAGCTGGAGGAGGCGGCGGGGGAGGTGTGAAAGTCGTTCCCGATATGTCAAATGCTCTTCAGTTGATCTAAGGGCAACTTGTCAAGAATCCTAAAGTTATTAATCTCAACCTCAATTTAAATAAGATAGATAAATGTGTGTGCTTTCAGCTGTGGCTGGAAGCTATCACTCAATTTTTGACTTTATCCCAATAGCCTCATTACAAAGACCCTTTATTTTCGCCACGTAGATCGAATCTTCATTCTTGAAATGTTCGGTCGTTGGCTTGATGTCGCCCTTCAAGTTTCAAAAGGTGAGCCTCAATCCCTGGACACACCACCGAGGTGGAATCGCTCAGGCGGTCTAGGCCTGGGCCGCGGAGGCTGTTGCGGGGGGGGTGATTCTGAGGTCGTCCGTCCCAGCCACGGTCTTGAGAGGAGGGACCTTGGTCTTTCTCGTAGGACCTGCGCCCCGAGACGATCGAGAAAAAGGCCCGGCTCCTCCGCGGGGGTCGAGCCTGCGGAGATGCGAGGGCGAAGGGATGGTTATAGGCATCCTCCCCGAAGGATGTCGGCAGAACTCAGGCCGCGATTGGCTCATAGTACTTACTTTTTAGGCTTTGGCGCGGGGAAAAATCGTTGATAAAAATTTGGACAATATTCACACTGTTTCTCAAAGGTCGTATTGCCCACTCTTAAATTATGTTCTTCAGATCGGCAGCGTGCCGAATGTGA
>DAQG01000008.1 GCA_002502785.1 Methanothrix harundinacea
AAAATCTGGAGAGGGGTAAAATGTTTATATCTCTTACGGTAAACTAAGGTTCAATGCGATTTGCGACAATCGATAAGGTCGCGACATCCCTGTGTCCTGTATGTCTCCGACCTGTCGAAGCTCGAATATTCCAGGACGGAAATATCGTCCGGATTGCGAAGAATTGCCCGGATCATGGAAATTTCGAAGATATCTGCTGGTCGGACGCCGACCTCTACGAGAAGTTCTACCGCTATTGGAACGAAGGCAAGGAACTGGAGAAAACTAGCTCCATTGGCGACAACTGCCCCTTCGACTGCGGCATCTGCAACCATCACAAAACCGGAACCATTCTTGCCAACATCGATCTGACCAAAAGATGCAACCTCTCATGTCCGGTATGCTTCGCCAATGCTGAGGCCTCAACGAAGGTATACGAGCCCACTCTTGTCCAGATCAGGGAGATGATGACAAGGCTGAGGGAGGTGCGGCCGGTTCCCTGTCCTGCCATCCAGTTCTCTGGAGGGGAGCCCACCATGCGCGAGGACCTTCCTGGTATAGTGGCCATGGCCAAAGATATGGGATTCAACCAAATCCAGATCGCCACCAACGGCCTGAAGCTGGCCAAAAGCTTCGATCTATGCCAGGCTCTTGAGAGGAGTGGCCTAAACACGGTGTATCTGCAGTTCGACGGCTTCACACCCGAAGTCAACATCGCCCTCCGGGGAGGAGACGTTCTGCCCCTGAAGCTCAAAGCGATCGAGAACTTCAGGAGATCCGGACTCAACAGTGTCGTCCTAGTTCCCACCTTGGTGAAGGGTGTCAACGATGGAGAGGTCGGTGAGATCATCAAGTTCGCCGTCGAAAACTTGGACGTGGTCAAGGGCATCAACTTCCAACCCATCTCCTTCTCGGGAAGGGTGGATCAGGCGGAGCGTCTTTCGAAACGAATCACCATCCCCGACATCTTCCGTTTGGTAGAGGAGCAGACAGGTGGCGAGATCACCAGGGATGACTTCTATCCGGTCTCCTTCGTTGCGCCCATATCCAGGCTGATTCATGCGGAAACTGGCATCTCTAGGCCGGTCTTCTCCGTTCACCCTCACTGTGGAGCCGCCACATATGTCTTCCATAACAAGGGCCGGCTTATACCCATCAGCAGATTCGTCGACCTCGACGGCCTCTTCGAACTTCTCAACAATGAGGTGGAGCACTTCGATGGCACTTCGGTTTCCAGGCTGAAGATGCGCAGCAGAATCGTAAGTGAGCTGCCAAGGCTGATCGACGAGTCAGGCGCTCCCGAAGACTTGAACATCGTTAGGATGCTTTTGAAAGTTCTGAAGAACGGGACTCGAGATTCCCTGAGAGAGATTCACAAAAGGGCTCTCTTCTTGGGGACGATGCACTTCCAGGATCTCTACAACGCCGACTTGGAGAGGCTGCAGAGGTGTGGGATTCATTACGCAACCCCTGACGGCAGGATAATTCCCTTCTGCACCTACAACATGATCTACCGAAAAGAGGTTGAGGAGAGGTTCTCGGTACCTGTGAGTTGATCCATGATCTGATGTGCAGGCTCCTCAGCCGTTTTTCTTGATCAAAACTACGCCATTCAGACGTTCTTACTGGGACGAAGTTGAAACGTCGTTTTTTTTCCAGGTAACGCGGATGAGACCGATATCATTATATCTCCAGATCGACAACCCAAAAATCATGTCTTGGATGAAGGATAAGAAATTCTGCGATAAGGATCGGGAGAAGCTGGAGAAAGGAAGCGGGTGTGAAAAGTTGATCACCATCGTCTGCAACTGGTTCTACCGCGTCATGTCCTGGTAAGGCAAGATCCGAATCGTCAAAGGCGGCGACAGGCCTGAAAGATCGCCGAACTTCTGCTCTTAAGCAGATCCATTGCCCTTTTCCTGTTTTCTCCAAAGCTGAGGATCGATGAAACAGGATCGCCCCTCTTCGCAAAGGTTCCCGGTCTTGGGACGTCGGCAACCCATCGCGAAACGCCTCTGAGATCAGCCTCTATTTTTAGATCATCTTCTGCGAAGAGGATCCCTCTCCCTCCAAACCCGCGAGGCTTTGGTCTATTTGGAAGGTCTCCATCGAAAGAGAGTTGGTGAGCCAGAAAGACGTTCATTCCTGTTGCGATCTCCACCGCATCCAAGCTGCCCTGAAATCTCGGGTTTACCTCCAGGACGACGGGGCCTGATTCTGTGAGGATGAAGTCGATCCCGTTGGAGCCCACAAGATTCAGCCTGGTTGCGATCTCCTCTGCGATCTCGATCATATCTGCAACGTCGGAGTCGTCTCGAGAACGATCCAGGGGCGATATGTTGCCGCAGTAGCGAAAGCCGCTCCCTCCGAGCCAATCTGTCCCGATCAGCTGCTCGTTGGCGGATATCGCCACAGCTTCCTCGCCGTCGGCCATCACTGAGACGCTGACAGGGGTACCCTCGACCATCTCCTGGACGATCAGGTCGCCCTCCAGGCGGGCGAGATCCTCGTCGCTGAAAACGAGCCTGTTCTCAGCCCCGCCCGCCCCCTTCCGAGGCTTGACCATCAGCGGAAAAAAACCGAAATCCCGGTCCTCGCCGATAGACCACGTAGGAACCGCAGAAAAGCCCTCTCGTTCGAGCCAGCGGGCGAGCCAGAGCTTGTCGGAGACCTCTGAGATCTTCTCTGGCGGGTTGTTCAAAACCTCGATACCCTCGACCCTCATCTCCTCGACGCCCGGCCCCAAGACCAAGCAGTCGATGGATTCGCGATCGAGAACCGCTCTTATGACGCTTTCGGCAGACTTTGCGAGATCGCCCGGAATCGAGGGATCGCCTTCGAGGAGGAAAGATTGCGAAACCGATTCTGCCAGGTCGAGGTCGGTGTAGCAGTCAGCGGCGAAAACAACGTGTCCGGCTCGGGCCGCAGAAGAGGCTATGTGCCGGACGTTCTGGCCGACGACCAAAATTCTTCTGGGTCGATCAGACCTCATCTTCTCCTCGCCTTTCGATGACCGTCTTGAACCGAGGGCTTGGTACGATCTCGATTTTACCCTCGAACTCCCTCTCCAGCTCCTCGCCCTCCCAGAGCCTGTCCAAAAAGATCGCCAGAGCCGCCACCTCCGAGTGGGGCTGGTTTCCGACACCCAAGTTCCAGTCGGCCATCTCGTAGATCTCGGGAGGGACCTTCTCAGCTCCCACCACCACCATCACAGCCTCGGATCGACGGATCTCCTCGATCGACTCCGAAAGGGGCGTTCCGTACATGGTTAGGTGGGCGATCCTACCCCCCGACTCTTTCCAGTGTCTAGCTTCACGCTTCCAGCTTGAGACTGACCTCACATGAAAGTCGCCGCCCCATCTCTCGGCGACGTCCTCAAGGCCAGCCACAAGCTTATCGTCCCTTCCGGCGAGGAGCATTTCGTCGGCCCCGAAGGCTCTCGCCACCAGGCCTACGTGGGTGGTGATCCTCTTGTCCCGCTCTGGCCGGTGGCCGAGCCGCAAGACAGCAACTCGCATGGCCGAAAGAGATGCGAGATGCTATTTATTCCCTTGTCCTCTCCAAAACCGATAAATCCCTTGGCAGTCTTCTCCAGAGGGATGAACCTGTGCGATAAATGCGGGGGCAAGGGCTATTCGACGGTGGGAGAAAGAGCCTGTCCCAACTGCAAGGGGACCGGCAAGATCGAGTCCGTCAGCCTGGGCGAGGCCTCTGCCAGCGAGATCGACGACCTGGTGAGCAAAGGGGCGACGAAATGTCCCGTCTGCAAGGGCGAGGGCAAAATCCCCGTCACCGAGACCTGCCAGGAGTGCGGTGGCCTGGGCCGAGAGTATCTCTGTGCCATCTGCGGTGCGAAGCTCACCACCAAGAACGAGCTTTGTATCAACTGCGCCAAAAAGCCCGTCGTCCACGTTCTGGAGAAAGCCTGTGACACCGACGACCTGGTGATCGGAGACACCTACCGGGGGAAGGTATCGGGGATCGCCAACTTTGGGGCCTTCGTGGACCTGAACGACCACGTCCGGGGCCTTGCCCACAACAAGTTTTTGAAACGAACGCCCGAGGTCGGCGAGGAGATCTACGTCCGGGTGAGAAACGTCGCCCCGAACGGCAACATCGAACTTGAGCCCGTCGAGGTGGGCGAGCACCACACCCTCGAGGTTAGAAAAGAGCTTCCTGTAACGAGAGTCAGCGAGCTCCAAAGCTCTGTCGGAAAGATGATCTCTGTCGAGGGAGAGGTGGTCCAGGTTAAGCAGACCGGTGGTCCCACCATCTTTACGGTGGCTGACGAGAGCGGCATCGTCTTCTGCGCCGCCTTTGAGCGGGCAGGGGTTCGCGCCTACCCAGAGATCGACAGCGAGATGATCGTGAGAGTGATCGGCGACGTCTCGGTCAGGAACGGCCAGATCCAGATCGAGATCAGGTCGATGAAGCAGCTCTGGGGTGGGGATGCCTCCGTCGTTAAGGACCGGATCGAGAAGACCATCGATGAGAGGGCCGAGCCCCAAGACCTGCCTCTTCTAGTGGAAAGCGAGATTATCACAAAACTCAAGCCCAAGATGAAGGAGGTCGCAAAGGAGATCCGGCGGGCGATCCTGAGGTCGAAACCGATCGTGGTGAGGCACCACGCCGACGCCGACGGGATGAGCGCGGCGGTGGCGATCGAGACCGCGATCCTTCCTCTGATCAGAGAGGTGGGGGGAGCCGATGCCGGATACTACAACTACAGGCGTGCACCCTCGAAAGCCCCCTTTTACGAGCTGGAGGACGTAACAAAAGACCTCACTTACGCTCTTGAGGACCAGTCCCGCCACGACCAGAAGATGCCGCTCATAGTCCTGATGGACAACGGTTCCACCGAGGAGGACGTTCCCGCCATGAAGCAGGCCCAGATATACGGCCTGGAGATGCTCGTCGTCGACCACCACCACCCAGACGAGGCCGTGGACAAGTACCTCATAACCCACGTAAACCCCGCCCACCAGGGGGGCGACTTCGGAATCACCACGGGCATGATCGCAACGGAGATCGCGAGGATGATCAACCCCGACGTCGAGGAGAAGATCAAGCACTTTCCGGCGGTCTCGGCGGTCGGCGATCGGAGCGAGGCTCCGGAGGCTGAAAGGTACATAAAGCTCGTCGAGGACCGGTTCCGGATCGAGGACCTGAAGAAGATCGCTCTAGCCCTCGATTACGAGGCCTTCTGGCTGAGGTTCAACGATGGAAGAGGCCTTGTAAACGACATACTCTGTCTTGGAAGGCTCGATCGGCACAGAAATATCGTCCAGCTCCTATGCGAACAGGCGAACGAGGCGATCGAGGAACAGCTCCGGGCATCTTTTGCCCACGTCAAGACCCAGACCCTGCCGAACGGGGCAGTGTTGAACGTTCTCGATGTCGAGAACTACGCCCACAAGTTCACCTTCCCGCCGCCAGGAAAGACCTCGGGCGAGGTTCACGACCGTCTCTGCAGGAAGTACGACGCAAAGCCCGTAGTTACGATAGGGTACGGACCCGACTTCGCCGTATTGAGGAGCCGGGGCGTCAGGATGAACATACCAAAGATGGTTCGAGAGCTTCGAGAGGAGATCAAGGCAGGCGGCGTCAACGGCGGCGGCCATCTAGTCGTCGGATCCATCAAGTTCGTTGGCGGGATGAGAAAAGAGGTTCTTGCAAAGCTCGTCGAGAAGATCGCAGCCTGTCCCGTAGACACCGTCCCCTCTGCAGGCTCCAAGTCGGAACAAAAAGTCGAGGCTTGATAATGAGCAACCTTGGATATACTGAAAAGGTACTGGACCACTTTAAAAACCCCAGAAACCCCGGAAGGATCGAAGATGCGGACGTGGCTGCGAAGATGGGGAGCGCCGCCTGCGGCGACATGGTCCAGCTGTACATGAAGGTCGACCCCGATACTGAGGTGATCGAGGACATAAAGTTCGAGAGCTTCGGGTGCGCAGCAAACATCGCCAGCACCAGCGTCACGACGGAACTCGCCAAAGGCAAGACCCTGGAAGAGGCTAAGAACGTCCACTTCAAGGACGTGGTGGAGGTGCTGGGGGGCCTTCCAAAACATAAGGTCCACTGCGCACAGCTTGCAACCTCCGGCCTCAAGGCTGCGATAATGAAGTACGAGGCGATAGTGGGGAAAAGAGCCGTAGACGAGGATTTCGTAAAGAGGATGCTGACCGGCGTTCTCGATCCCGCCAAGGGGCTTAACATCATCGCAGCAAAGAGAGTCGACCTCATCGAGGTTGAGGGAAAACGGGTCAAGGTCGTCCTCTCAAAAGATCTCGACGAGGAGACGAGGGCCACCATGGCCGAGGACGTGCAGGGAGCACTCTCAGGTCTGGACCTGGAAGTCTCAGTCGAATAGCTTATATTCGACAGCTTAAGAATTAAAAGGCAGTGCATGGTTTTTCCCGCATCGTCTTGAAGGGCTCTTTGCCCTTCATCCCCCGAAAGGCGTGGCGGCCTTGGGCCCTCCCTCCTAAATGGCCTGTCAAAGCCGCCCGCCCGGGAAAACTCGACGATTTTTCCGAATCCGGGTCGAGGTGTCTAAAGATAGGCCCGCCCCGCAATTTTTATCTCATATCTCGCCAGACTCGATTCCGGTGAATCGCGTTGAGCGAATTGAAAGAGCTTGTGATTACGGAGGAAGATTACCGCGAATATCTCAAGCAGCGTCTGAGGCTGACCGACCCCTGCATGGCAGAGGAGGTGGAGCGGGTGGGCTTTCCCTTCCTCTTCGCCTCGGGAAGCGAGCTTTTGCGGTCTTACATCCTGAACGAGACCGTGTTTTTATCGAGCTTGCCGGATAAGCTCAGACTGCCGGACCGGGGGTACGCCTGGTACATGTTCTCCCAGTCTGTGAGGGAGATTCACGTGGACGAAAATCGGATAGTGGTGAAGTACGAGCTTCAGGACGACTATAAGCTTCCCTTCAGGCGCTTCTACCTCTGACCGTCTCCGGTCCACTTACCGGTAGCCTTTCCCCTTAGGGCGAGCTTTCCCATCTCTTTCGCCACATCGTCCACCACCGGGGCGGGGGTTGCGTCTTCGAGGGGTGTGTCTGGAAGGGGCGAAAAGTAGTGGGCCCTGATCCGTCCTCCCTTTCCGACGACCTCCCGTGCCAGGTCGAGGGTCATCCTTTGGTCTTCGGGAGTCTCCATGGGAAGGCCCACGATAAGGTCGAGGTTCGGAACGATCCCCCGGTCAAGGCACATTTCGCAGGCTCGTCTCACCACCTCAACGTCATGACCTCTGCCGATCTGTTTTAAAACTTGGTCGCTGCCCGACTGGCCGCCGATGCTGAGGTAGCGATTTTTGCAATACCTGACCACTAGATCCAGAGCCTCTTCCGAGACGAAGTCGGGCCTCACCTCCGAGGGGAAGGTCCCGAAGTAGATCGGCTTATTCAGCTCGTATAACGACTTCAGGAGCAGCTCTACCTTCTCGATCCGCGGATGGACACCGTCGGAGCCGTAGGCGAGGGAGTTTGGCGACGTGAACCGCAGGTCCGAGTAGCAGCGGGAGTACTTCAAAATGGACGGAATCGACCGGTGACGCATCTTTCTTCCGAAGAGGCAGGGGGTCTGGCAGTAAGCGCATCCCCAGGGGCAGCCGCGACTGATCTCGATGGGAGAGAATATCGGCGGCCGAAAAGGAGGGTAGCGATCCAGGTCGACGTGATCCCGGCTGGGGGTGAGCCGGACGACGCCATTTCGCTTGTAGGCGATGCCTCGGACCCTCTCCGGGTCGCCTTCGCCCTTGATGACGCCGATCAGCTCCGGCAGAGTCTCTTCTCCCTCGCCGATGACTACGTAGTCGAAGTATCGGAGCGCCTCTTTCGGCCTTGCCGAGGGGTGGGGTCCACCAGCCACGAAGACCGCATCGACTTTGGAGGCTGCAACCTCCCGATAGACCTCATCGGCCTGGGCCGAGGCGAAGCTGTAGAGCATGATCCCCTCTTTCGGCCCGTTGGCGAGGCCCGCGCCCTCAACCAATGGCAAAAGGGCAGCGATGCTGTACATGTTCTTTCGGTTCCTGCGAAACCAGATCCCTTCGGGGCTGGAGTCGAGAGGTCTCTTTGATTCCGGATTCATCTGCCTTGCCTTGATCCTCCTCACCTTCCCTCAAAAAGCTGAGCTTTGTCCTCTTCCCCCTCCCCCAAAAAGAGGGGAACGGAGTCGAACTTGTTCACGTCGACTAGCCCTTTATCGGTCAGCTTCAGCTCCGGGATGACGGGAAGACAGAGGAAGGAGAGGGTCATGAATGGGTCTTCCAGGGTTGAGCCGAGATCTCTTGCGGCCCCGACGACCTCTTCAATCTTCTCGACGACCTCGTCCATCGATCGGTCTGAGAGAAGTCCCGCTATCGGGAGCGGCAGGGATGCTTTGACTACCCCATCATCCACGACGACGAGGCCGCCACCCATTTCCCGAACCTTCGATACGGCGCGAAAAATCTCCTCCGAGCTGGTCCCCACGGCGGCGATGTTGTGGGAGTCGTGGGCGACGGAGGTCGCGATCGCACCCCTCGCGAAGCCGAAACCGGAGACGAGGCCGAGGCCGACGTTCCCGGTTGCGTTGTGCCTCTCGACGACGGCCATCTTCAATAAGTCCCTATCGAGGTCGGCGACCACATATCCATCGACGACCTTTGGCCGGGTTCGGAAAGATCTGGTTATTATCTGGTTAGGCACGACCCCGATGACCCTCACCAGGGAGCCTTCGGCCTGTATATCGAAGGACTCAGGAGTGATCCGGCCGACTTGCATGGAGTCGGATGCGGGTCTTGGAGCCTTTCCGAGTTGCACGATCATGCGGCCGCCTTCGGCTACGGTTCTTCCGTTCTTCAGTACTTTTTCAACCTCAAACCCGTCGAGGTCGTCCAAAACGATGACGTCGGCTTTCCTGCCCGGAGCTATGGCCCCCAGGTCGCGAAGGCCGAAGTACTCGGCGGCGTTGAGGCTTGCGATCTGGATCGCGACGACGGGATCGAGGCCCGAAGCTATGGCCCTCTTAACCATGGAATCGATGTGTCCCTCTCGGTGGATGTCGGAGGGGTGCCGGTCATCGGAGACGAAGAGGAACCGCCTGGAGTTGCCTTCGGTCACGAGAGGGAGGAGGTCGTCCAGGTTCTTTGCAGCCGTCCCCTCCCTGATCATGATCCTCATACCGAGCCGCAGCTTCTCGTGAGCCTCCTCAAGAGACGTGCACTCATGGTCCGACCCGATTCCAGCGGAGACGTAGGCTGCAAGGTCCCTTCCGGAGAGGAGCGGGCAGTGGCCGTCGATCCTCGGCCAGTGACCGTCGACCCTTTTCTCGCCCGCGAGCCTTATCTTCGCGAGGACCTGCGGGTCTCGGAAGATGACCCCCGGGTAGTTCATCACTTCGGCTATCCCTAAAACTCCATCTTCGTCGATCAGCTTCGAGAGGGCTTCGGCGTCGAGAGAGGCTCCCGAGGTCTCAAGGTGTGTAGCAGGAACGCAAGAAGGGAGCATGACGAAGACGGATAAGGGAGAATGCCTTGCGGAGTCGAGCATGTACCTTATTCCCTCGGTTCCGAGGACGTTGGCGATCTCGTGGGGGTCTGCCACCACCGTTGTAGTGCCCCTGGGGACGACGGCTCTGGCGTACTCTGGGATCGTCACCATGGCGGACTCGATGTGGACGTGCCCGTCTATGAATCCCGGAGCCACCACCTTTCCCGAGAGGCCCATCACCTCTTTTGCGCTTGAGCAGTCGAACCCCACCACAGTGCCATCAGAGATCGCCACGTCCGATCGGTACCGCTCGCCAGAGAGGGTGTTCACGATATCTGCACCCTCCAGAAGGAGGTCGACCTCCACCTCACCGCGGGCCGCGGCGATCAGTTCTTCGAGCTTCATCTAAGTTCACCGGCCTCGAGCCTGCTTTTCCTCCAGCACCAAGGTCGAGACCGGTTTTATCCTTTTCCGCCGACCGGCGGCAACAACGTCAAAACCGTCTTAACTCCCTAGGAGAAGAAGATCTGATCAGCCGACTCCGATTGAGGGATGGGACCGGACATGATAACGAGGATATCCAGATGGTTCGACCTTTACAACAACGGCACCGACATCGGAACTGAGGTTCTGGCGGGTGTAACCGCATTCCTTGCGACGATGTACATAATACTGATCAATCCCGCGGTGCTCTCTGAGGCGGGGCTGCCCTTCAACGCCGTCCTCACGGCCACGGTCCTGGTGAGCGCCTTCTCCAGCGTCCTCATGGGGCTTTACGCCAAAAATCCGATAGTTGTAGCTCCGGGGATGAGCATCAACTACCTCTTCGCCTATACGGTGGTGGAGGTGGAGGGCGTCCCCTGGGAGACGGCTCTTGGATGCGTCTTCTGGGCCGGGGTGGTCTTTCTCTTGCTGACCGTTCTCGACAAAAGAAAGTTGATCCTGGACGGGGTTCCGCCGATGCTCCGCTACGGCTTTGCCGGCGGGATTGGCCTCTTCATCGCGGCTCTCGGCTTTCAGTCCGCAGGATTCGTCGTCCCTCTTGAGAGCGGGGTTTTGGGCTGGGGGAAGATCAACGCCTTGACCCTGACCTTCCTGGCGGGTTTCATCATCACCGCGGTATTGATGGTGAGAAAGGTGAAAGGTGGCCTCATTCTGGGGATCGCGGCCACCACCCTCCTCGCCTGGGCGATGGAGATATCTCTAGAGATGGAGACGCCGGATCTTGCGGGCGGATGGTGGGCCTCGCCCGACTTCGCCCTTCTTCTTCAGCTCGACCTTTTGGGATCCCTGAGGCTATCCCTCTGGCCAGTTATCTTCGTATTCCTGTTGTCGTGCCTATTCGACAGCCTCGCCACCTGCGTCGGAGTTTGCGAGGCTGGAAACCTCATAGATGAGGAGGGAGACCCAAGGAACCTGGGCAAAAGTCTGAAGGTGAACGCCCTCAGCGTCATGGCTTCGGCAGCTCTTGGAACCAGCCCATCCACCTGCTTCGTCGAGTCGGCGGCCGGGGTCCAGGAGGGGGGCAGGACAGGCCTTGCGGCGGTGGTGGCGGGCCTTCTATTTCTGCCATTTCTCTTTCTCTCGCCTCTCCTATCCCTGGTCCCGGATCTGGCGACGGCCCCGGTCCTGGTGCTGGTGGGGGTCTTCATGCTCAAGCCCCTCATGTACGTCCGATGGGAGAGGTTCGATGATGCGATCCCCTTCTTCATGGCGATGTTCCTCATGCCCCTGACCTACTCGATAACTCAGGGGATAATCTGGGGCTGCCTGAGCTGGACGGTCCTGAAGGCGGCCTGCGGCAAGAGAGGTCAAGTTTCTCTGGTCATGTGGGCGATGGCCCTTTTATCGCTCCTCTTGTTGATCGATCTTGAGCGCTTCATTCATTGAAAGAGGATGCGGGCTAAGATGAGACCTGAAGACGGGCCGATCGAGAAGCATATCAGGACCTACCGCAGCCTGCTTCAGCGAGGCCCACTGCGACTGAGCCTGATTGAGGAGGGGCATGCGAGGATGGGGTCGAGCCTTCATCCCCTCGCATCGTCCGCTGAGGTGAACGTCTCGGCCTTCCTCTACTCAGCCAGGAGACTTCCCGACTGCATGGCGACGGTGGACCGGGTGGTGATGGGCCAAAGCGACGAGGCCTTCAGATCCTCGGGCCTCATCGATCCGTCACACTGCAGACAGGTTCGAGCTCAGTCCCGGCGTCGCCTGACCCTCTTCGACGGCCAGAACACATTGGCAGCCCACATATGCAGCCCATCAGACCTCGACGACCTCGTCCCAGCCCTGACCTGCTTTCAGATGGAGTGGAACAAGATGCACTCGAAGCTGGCCAGCTCGGACATAGGCGGGATGATGGCATCAAACTCAGGACAGGTCCAGGGGTCGGGAGAAGATATCAGAAAGGTGCTTCACATATCCAGAGACGACTGGGAGATGATCCTGCAAATCTGGGGTGAATCCTGGGATGAGAGGTTCTCGGCCATCGCCGCCGGTCCCAAGGACGTCACCGTCGAGCTGGCCTCCCACGACCCTGGCAGATATCGGCATGCTATGGCCGGCTGGCTGGCCGATTTTCGTTATCATTTCCGGGATCTCGATGTGGGGAGGCGGCCCGTCTACTTCGTTTCAAGCAACGATCACAGTCTGGCCAACCTCCTCTCCGGCTTTGCGGCAAAAAACCGAGAGGGTATTCTGGATCACGTCCTGGAGGACGAGCGTCTCCGAAAGAGGTGGGAGGTTCTGCAGGACGACGACCCCGGTTTCGGAGACAATCTCCTCTACTACTCGATGCCGTCCCGGATATCCTCCGACGATAGATGCACCCAGGCCCTCAAGCTAGCGGAGGAGGTGGTCGGGATCAGACGGTATGAGATATCGAGGTTCGTCGATCTTCAGGCTCAGATCATCGAGATCAGCAAGCTCCAGCCTGATCGAATGGACGGACGCCTCGCCGTTGAGGAGGCATCTCTCCTTAAAGACAGCAGGGCCCTGATCCTCAACGTCGATTACCCCCTGGGGCTTGCCGCCTATCACCTCCTCACCCAGTTGATGCCGAGGCTGAAGGAAATCAGAGGCGTCTACATTATGGGCAAGGCTGCGACGCTGTACGGAAGGCTGGGTGATGTGATGATCCCGAAAGTCGTCAGTGATACGCATTCTGGGCGTATCTTCACCTTCGAGAACTGCTTCAGCCTCGGAGACGTAAGAAGGCATCTTCGAGACTCCGCCGTATTCGACGACCAGAAGGCCGTGACGGTCAAGGGGACGTTCCTTCACAATAAAGCGGTCATGGAGAAGTTCAAACGGGATGACTACAATAGCATCGAGATGGAAGCCGGGCCATATCTCTTGGCCGTACAAGAAAGTCAACGCACCATAGGCCAAAAATCCGAGACGGCTCTGGACGTTGGCATGCTCCATTACGCCTCAGACACCCCTTACAGCCAGAGGGTGAGCCTCCTCAGCAAGGGGCTGGGATACGAGGGGATCGAGGCCACCTACGCCTGCACTCTCGCGATCCTGCACCGGATTCTGGAAAAAGAAGTCCGGGGTGTGCGGGGTGGAAACGGTTGCGATATAGACGAATAGCGATGAGGGCAGAAGACGGATAAATTCCCAAACTTGGGAAGCCGATATGAGATGGATGGACTGATCGGGTCGACTCAGATATCCCACTGCCGTGAGATCACATCAAGATAAATTTCAGCGCATGGCATCCTCACGAGAGCTCCTCTGAGTGTTGAATACTTCCAAAACTTCATCGAGTGCTTGGCTTTCAGCCCATCTTCAGGAGCTTCGCGTTCACAGCAACGATAACAGTGCTCAGGCTCATAAGAACCGCTCCCACTGCCGGGCTGAGGAGAATCCCGTAGCCGTAAAGTACGCCCGCTGCGAGGGGTATTGCGAAGGCGTTGTACCCCGTGGCCCAGAGGAGGTTCTGAAACATCTTGGAGTAGGTCTTCTTCGATAGCCTGATTATAGAGACAACGTCCCTTGGGTCGTTCCTGACGAGGACTATGTCCGCTGTCTCAACAGCTACGTCAGTTCCTGCACCGATGGCAATCCCCACATCGGCCTGGGCTAGGGCCGGAGCATCGTTTACTCCATCACCCACCATGGCGATGGTGTATCTCTCCTGGACCTCCCGGATCTTTTCCGCCTTCTGGTGGGGCAGAACCTCTGCGAAGAACTCGTCGAGGCCCAGCTCCTCGCTGACCTGTTCTGCGACGTACCTGTTGTCCCCGGTAAGCATCATGCACTTTATGCCCATCGACTTCAGCCTTCTGACAGCCTCCTTAGACTCCGACCTCACAGTGTCGCCGAGGGCGAGGGCTCCAATGAGCTTTTCATTCTCCAGGAGGAATACGACAGTTTTCCCATCCTCTTTTGCTGCCTGAACTCGTTGGTCTTCAAGGCCGATCCCTGCCCCCTCCAGGTACCCTGGACTAACAACTTTCAGCCTCCGTTCGTTGACGACCCCCTGGACGCCCTTTCCCGGCATCGACTGAAACTCGCCTACCGAGACGAGAGAAATTCCACCATATTCAGCACTCTTCACAACACCACGGGCGATGGAATGCTCGGAGTTCGCCTCCAGGGATGCCGCAAGCCTAAATACCTCATCTTCACCGAGGTCGCCAAGACCAATGATATCAGTGACCCCAAACTCACCCTTGGTGAGGGTCCCGGTCTTGTCGAAGACGACCGCCTTGATGTTTCTCGCCCTCTCGAAGGACTGCCTGTTCCTTATGAGAAGACCAGAATTGGCGGCGAGGGAAGTAGAGACCGCCACCACCAGGGGGATGGCAAGACCCAGGGCATGAGGGCAAGTTATCACCATAACAGTGACGGCTCTCTCGATGGCGAAGGCAAAATCCCGACCATAATGGAGCCAGGCTGCGAAAGTTATGACCCCAACCGAAAGGGCGATAATCGTCAGGAAGAAGGCCGCTCGGTTGGCCAGATCCTGGGTCCGAGATTTGCTCTCCTGGGCCTGGCTTACAAGATTTATCACCTGGCTGAGGTATGTATCCTTCCCGATCTTGCTCACTTCGACGACGAGAGAACCCTCGCCGTTTATCGATCCGCCGATGACCTTGGAGCCTTCTATTTTGGCGACGGGCTTCGATTCTCCGGTCAATAGAGACTCATTTACGTTGCTTTTGCCCTCAAGGACGACCCCATCCACGGGAACTTTCTCCCCGGGCCTGACCACGACCTTGTCACCGGCTTTCAGAATATCGATCTCTACGTCCTCGACTTTGCCCTCTCGGATCAAATGTGCCTCCGAAGGCATTATCTTGACAAGCTCCTCTAGTGCCCGAGAGGCGCCCATTACAGAACGCATTTCCATCCAATGGCCAAGGAGCATAATGTCGATAAGGGTCACCAGCTCCCAGAAGAAGAACTTACCCTGAAGGCCGAAAACGACCGCAGAGCTGTAGAAATAGGCGACGGATATTGCGACGGCGATAAGGGTCATCATCCCTGGATTTTTCTCTCCAAGCTCTTTCTTGAGTCCCTTTAAGAAGGGCCAGCCGCCGTAAAAGTAGACGAAAGTTGATAGGGCAAATAGAAGATAAGATGAGCCGCGAAAGGCGAGGTCGAATCCGAAGAATGCCTGGATCATAGGGGATAGCGCCAGAACAGGGACAGTGATGACGATGGAGACAAAGAACCTTTTCTTGAAGTCCTGAAGCATCTTGGCGTGGTGGCTTCCCTTTTTGTGAGTCCTGTTATGTACCTTCCGATGAGATTCGTGACCTTCGGCGCTGTGGGATTGTTGGCCCCCAATTGAGCCCTGTTTTTCCGAAACCGCCTCTTCTCTCCTCATGATTCTCCCAACCGTGAAGTATAATAGGATACTCTTATTTACTTCATGATGTACAAAGATTTAAGCTTTTAAGTGACAGAAGTTCAAGCCAGACCCGAAGATCATCTGGCCCCTCGCTATTTTTGCACGATTAAGTCCGCTTAATCACCATCCTGAAGTTACCCACACTAAAATATGGAGAAGAGCCACAAATCCAGCATATCGCCTAAGGAGTCGATGACATTATATCTCTCGCTACTACTATAAACCGCCAATTGATACCCACACTATATAGCGACACCGCACAACCAACAAGTTCAACGAAGAAGTAACCCTTTCCGGAGACCGATATAAAATGACTAAAAAATACGAACTCATCCTCGCCTCGTCGATCCTCCTGGCAAGCCTATTTCTCGCCAGTGGGGCCGGAGCCGAAACCGTCTCGGATACCCCGCCATTTGGGGAGACCATGACCATTAATTTCAGCACCTGGCACCCTAATGAGAGCATGGAGGTCCAGACCGTCTGGATTCCGATGCTAGAGACCCTGAAAGATAGGAGCGGAGGAAGAATAACCTACGCCATCTTCGACGGTGAAGCTCTTGGGTCGGGGCCCGAGCACTACGATATCGTTGCCGACGGCCGTTCCGATATGGGATATGCCACCCTCACCTGGACTCCGGGCCGGTTCCCCTTATCCGACGTCCTATCCCTCCCGGCCTCCATCGACTGCAAGGAGACCTCGACGGATATAGGAAACGCCGTCTACGACCGGGCCCTTCGAGAAGAGTTTTCGGACGTGAAGGTGATCGAGCTGAATCCCTGCATCAACTCCCACCTCTGGACTGCCGAGCCGATCCAGACCCTTGAAGAGGTTGAAGGCCTGAGGATAAGAAGCCCCGGCGGCCTGCAGACCAGGTGCATCGAGGCGATCGGAGCGGAGCCGGTCTTCATGCCCCTGGAGGAGGTCCGGGAGGCGATGGAGAACGGCAGCATAGATGGGATCGTCACCTGTCCCTCGATGGTCCAGTCCTTCGGCCTCAACGAGGTGGCGGGCTTTTGCACCCTCATCACCTTCGGCTGCGTCGGCGAGGGGGTCTTCATGAACCAGGATGCCTGGGATAGGACCCCCGAAGACCTCAAGCCGATCATTGAGGAGGTCTGCCAAAACCCCTATCGAACCACGGGCGGCATGACGAAGGCGACCTACGATGAGATCATGGCCGACTTGAACGACGGCGGAGTCGTCTTCCTCACCCTGCCGCCCGAGGAGGCTGAGCGGTGGCACGCGGCGTTCCAGAACGTAACAAGAGAGTGGGTCGCGGAGCTTGAGGCGAGAGGGCTTCTGGCGAGGGAGACGGTCGAGATCTTCAACGAGGAGTGCGAGAAGAGGGGGGTTGTTTGCGTCGCCTTCCCGTCGGAGTGGAGGTAAAGGCACAATCAGCAAGAAAAATAGGCATTTGGGTCCCTCATTCGACGTCGAGAATGGGGACCTCAAATCCTGGGCCCATTTTTGCTCTATCACGCCTCAGTCGCCTTCTCCTCGCCGCTGAGGTAAATCCCGGCCCCCACCCACCAATCGTCGTCGACCTTTGTCACGTAGCTCTTTTTAGGCTCCGTCTCGCCTGTGACGGGATTTGTCCAGATGTACTCAAAGAAACCGCTCCCGTTCTCGGCGATGACCATCATCTCCCGGTTGATGTAAACCCCTTCGGAGTTCTGAAGGTCGAGCCGGTTTGTCCCGACCGCGGAGGGAAGGCGAGGAAGAGCAAGGCTCGTCCCATTGAAGTCCGCAGCGAATATGTAGACGTTCCCCCTCACGAAGGGCCCCTCGAGTTCCATGAAGTCCCTTATTGCGAGATCCCTGCCATAGACCCGAGCAAACGAGGCCGCGGACTCGACAAAGGCGGCCAGCTCCTCTTTCGATGCCGGTGGTTGGTAGTACGATATGGCGACGTCCTCGGCTTCTTCAGCCTCGTTTACGTAGATTCCGGAGCCGAGCCACCAGTCGTCATCCACAGCTCTCACGTAGCCGAGCTTGATGGCGGGCGTCATGTTCTTCTCGGGATCGGGATAGGTGTAGTAGACGAGGCCCGTCCCATCCTTTGCCACCCCCATAATATCACGACCAATAGCAACCCCGTAAGGGTCCAGCTCTTCAGATCGGTTCTTTCCGATCAGTTCTGGCTGGATGGGATGAGCTAAGACCGTATTGTTGAAGTCATAAGCAAAGACGTAAAGATCGCCGTCGACGAACTCGCCGTTTCTGTCGCCGAACCCCTCCAGAGCCTTCTCCTTGCCGTTCACCTCGGCGTAGGCCACCGCCTCGTCGACCAGCATCACCAGCGAGAGGCGAGAGTCGGCGCTGAAGACGGCCGGGACGTCCGAGAGCCAAATCCCGGTTCCGAGCCACCAGTCGTCGTCGACCTTGGCGATGTAGATCAGCTTCAGTTCCAGCGAGTTGTTGTGTTTAGCGTTGGGCCTGACGTAGTAAGCGAAGCCCCCGCCTCTTGATGCGATCTTGTCCATGTTTCTGTTCAGAAGCATACCGTTGGCGTCCCGGAGATCGATCTGGTTTTCCCCCACCATCTCCGGTCTGAAGGGGTGAGCGAGACAGGTCCCATCAAACCCGAAGGCGATGAAATATTGGTCTCCCGCGACGAACTGGCCAGTTTCGTTGTTGAACTCTTCAAGGGCCCTCTCCCTGCTGTTCTCCCGGATGTAGGCGAGGGCCTCGTCTGCAAATTCCAGAAGGCTCTCGGATGCTTCGGGAAGCTCAGTCTGGCTTGAGCTTTCGGTCGTCTCGTGGTCTGTTGCCTCAAGGCCGTAGGCTGAAACAAACAGTATCGCGGTCAAAAAAACGAAAAAAGATATCGATTCGGCCCGCATAAGGCTGTGTATAATTCTTCGGTATATGAATAATTTGGTTCATTGCTATTGATTTGTAGCTTTCGGGTAGTTCGACCTTTTAGTATCGGATTAGACAGCGGATCGTATTAGACAGCATTTGAGAAAGAAAGCAAACCCCTTTGAGATTTTATTGAGACATTATTCGGAGCAGTTGGCAGCAACGACGCGGCGATGATCACGGTTAGCATCGCGTTCCGAAGACCTTCTGCAATGCTGATGAATACGTTTATATGATTACAGTTATCATAATTGTAGAATCAATTATTTGACCGGATTTTAGGAGAGTGAAGGTCTATGGGAATGCTGAAAGAGTTTGAAGAATTTGCCATGAAGGGAAACGTCCTGGACATGGCGATCGGGATCATATTGGGGCTGGCCTTTGGAAAGATCATAACTTCTTTGGTCAACGACATAATCATGCCGCCTGTGGGGATGCTGCTTGGCAACGTCGATTTCACCAACCTGTTCATATCCCTCTCAGGCCAGTCGTACGCGACCCTCGCCGAAGCTCAGGCTGCTGGGGCGCCCACCATCAACTACGGGATCTTCATCAACACGATAATCGACTTTCTGATCGTCGCCTTCGTGATATTCCTGCTGGTGAGGCAGGTCAACAAGATGAAGAGGAAAGAAGAGGCAGCTCCACCAAACGCCAAAGATTGCCCCTACTGCAAGGAGAGCATCCCTCTGCAGGCCACCCGCTGCCCCCACTGCACCTCCGAGCTTGGCAGCGGATCTTAAGAATTGAGATATCTCACCCAATATCAAAATCAGAGCATGTGGACTGAAAAGAGCTGCTGCCCTCGTCATGAGGGAAGACGCCGGTCGGAAAGGAAGCGCCACACCTGCGCCGAGAACGACAGGACGAGCAAATCCAGCGCCATCACTCGAACCTGACCGAGACGCTTCCCAGATCGTCGAACCGTGCCTCTATAAGATCTCCACTCTCGACCGGCGTCATGGGTGTCATGGACCCTGCGAGCACAACCTCTCCTGCCCGAAGGCCGCCGTCGTGCTCGGCGATCTTGTTGGCGAGCCACGCCACAGACTCAGCAGGGTTTCCGAGGATGGCAGCCCCCGTGGACCGGGCGATCTCCTCGCCGTTCTTTTCCATAACCACCCGGACACCGGGCAGGTCCAGGTCGCCTGCATCAAGCTCCTTTTTGCCCAGGACGAACCTTGCGGCAACGCCGTTGTCGGCGATCACCTCGCGAATCCCGATCTTCCATTCCCTGGTACGGGAGTCGTTGATCTCGATGGAGGCCGTCACCGACCGGGCTGCTTCCAGAGCGTCTTCTGCGGTGGCACCGGGGCCAGAGAGGTCTCGATCGAGGGTAAAGGCGATCTCGCACTCGATCCTCGGATGGATCAGCTGGGATAAGGATACCGTCGAGCCGCTTGAGATCTGTTGGCTTTTGAATAGATGCCCGTATATCGGCTCGTCAATCATCATCGCCTTCTGTATCGCTTCGTTGGTGGCTCCCACCTTCTTTCCCGTCACTCGTTCCCCTGCCCGCAGCTTGCTGGCCACGATCGCCATCTGGACCCGGTAGGCCTCTTCCATAGTTAGGTCAGGGCAGATGACGGATATCGGCTCAAGGGCGAATCTCTCGGTTTCCGCGGCGAGATACCTGCTCGCCAGATCATCAATAGTGTCTTCTTTTGTCATCTGAACTGCTCCCATCTTTTATTTGCAGGGCTCCCGTCCCGCTGATAGATTTCAGGCACCCAGCAGATTTCCGGGCGGTCGATCTGGCGGCCGAGATGTCCACCCTCTTTTCCCTCACGACGTTGATATCGCATGGACTTCTTGCATTATAGGGGGTCAGTGAAGAAGAAAAAACCTTCCCTTGGGGAGACAAATTTTCTTTCGTCTTCTGCAACAACTCTACCGAAGATCGATGATTGGAGGCAGCGTGCCGAATGTGA
>DAQG01000009.1 GCA_002502785.1 Methanothrix harundinacea
ACAGGAAATAGCGAAGAGCCAACTTTTTCGTGTCAAACCCTCTCTGCTCCAGGATCTCCCTCGTCCTCCCCAAAACGATGATTGGCGCAGATCTCAGGTCCGATACGTCCTTCGAGGCGGTCAGAAACATGGCTGTTCTGAAGGCTCTTTTGTAGACCCTGAGAGCCTCTGCCACCTCAGAAGATCCTTCCGTTGCCGGAGCGAGGAAGGGCAGAGCCACCCCTGCCAAACTCGCCCCCAAAGCGAGGCTCTTTGCCACATCGATCCCGCTTCGAACCCCTCCGGAGGATATGACCTTCGCCCCGGCAGAGGCGCATTCCACAACGCTCACTGGCGTTGGAACCCCCCAGTTCCAGAATAGCCTTCCCATATTCGCGGATTCAATATCGCCTCGCTCCTCCGCTCGGTAGGCCTCGACCCCAGACCAGCTGGTCCCGCCCAGGCCTCCAACGTCGATTATCTCAACTCCCGCCTCAAGAAGGGACAAGGCGTCCTCTCCTGATATCCCGGCCCCTGTCTCCTTGGCGATGATCGGGACCCTCCTGTCGGTGGCAGACCTGATGGCCTCGATGGCGCCTTGTGCCTCGGTTTCCCCCTCCGGCTGGACGCTCTCCTGGAGAAAGTTCAGGTGGACCGCTATGGCGTCGGCATCGAGCATCTCCGCCAGTTGGTCTACGACTTCAGGCCCCCCCCTCTGGAGCTGGACCGCCCCGATGTTTCCAACGATGGGGATATTCGGCGCAGCGTCCCTCACTGCCGAGAAGGTCTCCTCGACCTCGGGGCTTTCGAGGGCCGCCCTCTGGGACCCGACGCCCATGGCCACCCCCACCTCCTGGGCCGCGATGGCCAGGTTCACGTTGATCTCCTTGGTGTCGGGGTGTCCCCCCGTCATCCCGGAGATCATCATGGGTATGGCGAGATCCTTCCCAAGAAATCGGCACCTCGTATCTATCTCGTTGGCGTCGATCCCTGGCAATGCTCTGTGAACCAGGACGAGATCGTCAAAGGGCCTGCTCTTTCCCTCCACCTCCTTTTCTAGACAGATCCTGATGTGGTCGAGCTTTCTCTTGCCTGTGGTCATATCTTACCTCCCACGAAGGTTCCCGCCCTCTCGCCTCCCAGGACCCTTTCGATTATGCCCGCCTTTTCGGCGTTGAAAACCAGGGACCCTACGCCCTCATCGGCCAGGTCCAAAAGCTCTCCGAGCTTTCCCCTCATGCCGCCGGTGACGTCCACCCCGGCCGACGCCCCCAGTTCTGAGCTGATTTTGGGAAGATCCTCTCGCCTCACCTCGGCCAGGACTTCACCTCGAAAGATCACCCCGTCGACGGCCGTTCCCAGAGCCACAATTTCTGGCTTGAGGGACCTCGCCAAATGGGATACGAGCTGGTCGCCGGATACGATCCCAGCTCCTCTCGACCTATCCATGGCGACGTCGCCGTGAAGGACCGGAACAATGCCTCGATTCACCATCTCGATGACGGGCTCAGTTTCCATGGCCTCTATCCTCCCATCTCTCAGAAGGGTGCAGCTCAGTGGGTGGACCGGGACCGGGCTTGACCCTGCCATTCTGAGGCTCTCGACCACGAGGTCGTTCAACCTGACCACTGATCTGTGGGTCTCCAGGACACCTTCGGCGCTGAACCTCTCAGCCAGGTTGTACCTCTCAGCGTGGATGTGGCCAAAGGACCCTGCACCGTGCACAAGTATCAGGCCGGACCCGTACTTTGCGATCTCGGCGGCGATCCTCTCGATCTCGTCCATCCTAGCCGATTCCAGCCTGTTCTTGTCGGTCAGGACGCTCCCGCCGATCTTAAGAATTTTGATCTCGGTCATCTCTTGCCCGCCGGGTCTTCCGGCCTCAGCCCCTGACATCCCGTGACCACGGAGAAGGGCTCTCCCCTCGCCTGGGTTATGGCGGTCATCACCCTCAGCACATTCTCGGGTTCGGCCCGCGGCAAGGCTATCATGCATCCTCCGCCGCCCGCGCCCGTCAGCTTTGCGCCAAAAGCCCGGCCCGCCCCCCGGGAGGCGTAGACGAGCTCGGAGAGCTCCCGGGTCCCGACACCGATCGCTTCCAGAAGGCCGTGGTTGGCGTTGAAAAGCCGCCCCAGCACCTCGAGCTGACCTTCTCTGATACAGTCCGGCGCCCGCCTGGATATCTCTCCTATCGCCTGGAATATGGGGCTGACGATCTCTGGATATCTGGCCCTGAAGCTCTGGACCTTCTCGACTTCGGCACGGGTGTCGTGAGGTCTGCCCGAAAAACCCACCACCAGTTGTATCTCCGGAAGCTCTATCGACCTCGCCGATCCCTCGACGAGCTGATATCCGCCGAAGGTGGCAAGAGCGGTGTCGGTGGGAGAGCCGAGGCCGTCCTGGACGGACTTCTCTATCCTGTGGGCTTCTTTTGCGATCTCCTCCGCGGACAAATCCAGCGCCAGGTGGCGGCTCAAGGCTCCAAGGGTGGCGACGACGACGGAAGCTGAGGACCCGAGACCCGAGGCAGGAGGGATCTCCGACTCCACGGTGACCCTGAGATCTCTCGCCCCAAACTCCTTCAAAACGGCGGCGATGTACCTTGTGGCATGAACGGCGCCTTCGCTGACCTCTTTCGTCAGAACTGCGCCTGAAAAGGGGTCGAGGGCTATCCCCTCCAGAGTCATCCGAAGATCCGGGGCAGATATCTCAAGCCTTCCCGGCAGATCCTCGATGCTGGCTTTAACCCTCAAATCCACAGCCGCGCCCAGGGCAGGTGCTCCAGAGACTACAGCGTGCTCTCCGAAGAGGATCACCTTGCCGGGAGCGGAGGCAGATGTCAGATTTTCGCCTCCTAGACGAAAGCTATCGCCCCGTAACCCACCACCTGGCTGAAATCTCCGATGACGTCGCCGCTGGTGGAGTAGCGAAGAAGCCTGCCGCTCTCTGCGCCCAGGATCCTGGAAGCCGTTATGGTGGCCGATATCGGACCGTAACCGCAGGCGGTGAGGTTCAGGCCGTAAACCGTCTTGTAAACGGCGGCGACGTCCATCCTCAGAATCGCTTCGATCACCTGGGCGTCCTTCCTTCTCGCCTCTTCCTGGTGCTCGTAATGGGTGAAGTCGCTGCTGGCGATGACGGTGCAGTCTCGACCCAGGCTCTTCGCGGCCTCACCCACAGCCTCGCCCACCTCGATCGCCGTTTCCTCGTCTTGCAGTCCCATGCATATCGGGAGTATCTTGAAGCCCTTGAACCTGGCTTGGAGAAACGGTATCTGGACCTCCAGGGAGTGTTCGTAGAGGTGGGCCGACTCGTCCACCTCAATTATGCTGCCCATCAGCGCATCGGCCAGCTCAAGGTCGCATTCCGCAACCCCCAAAGGCGTCATCCACGTGTCTCTGGAAAGGGCGACGGGAAGACCGAGACCTTGGTGGTTCGGCCCGATCAGGACGTAGGTCTCTCTTTTCGGGAGCCTCGCGTAGACTTCCGCGGCCACGGCACCAGAATAGACGTAGCCGGCGTGGGGGACTACGGCACCTCGAATCGGGAGAGCCTCTCCGGCAGCAGCATCGCTGAAGGCCACCTTCAGCTCCTCGTTCAGCTCCTCGGGGTCACGGGGGTAGAACTGGCCTGCCACTGCTGGGCGTCTCATCGAATCAAAACTCCATCTCGAAGTCTGAAACCGAGTATCTGAACCGATCTATCTCTCCTCTCTCCTTGAGCACCTCTTTGGCCAGGAGCCAGTAGATCAGGGTCAGGGCCTTTCGGCCTTTGTTGTTGGTGGGGATCACCAGATCGACGTTTGAGGTCAGGTTGTTGGTATCGCAGAGGGCTACCACCGGAATTCCGACGTCGATAGCCTCGTTTATCGCCTGGCTGTCGCCGCTGGGGTCTGTGACCACCACAACGTCCGGCTCGACGTAGTCGTAGAAGTCAGGGTTGGTCAGGGTGTTGGGTATGAACCGCCCAACTACCGCCTTTGCTCCGACCGACTTGGAGAACATGGTCGCAGGACGCTGGCCGTACTGCCTCGCCGATACCACCAGGATCTTGCTGGGGTCGTACTTGGCCAGGAACTTGGCTGCGAGCCGTATCCTCTTGTCCGTTGCCTGGACGTCGAGCACGTAGAGGCCGTCAGTACGGACTCTGTAGATGTAATCCTTCATGCTCTTCGTCTTCTGCTGCGTGCCTATGTGTATGCCTGCTGCGAGATACTCATCTATGGGGATAAGAGTTTCGTATTCTTCCGTTGGCGTTATTACTTCATCATCCAAAAATTTCACCTACCTAGAGGTTCTACGATCCCGTTTAACGGTTATGGGAATAAATCCCAATCTCATCTCTTCAAGAGCAATTTCGAGGGGGTCTATGGACTCGGTCTTGATTAATACCGGGGCACCCATTAAAATCTGTAAAGCTCGAGCCCCCACTATTCTGGCGCGTTCATATCGCGTATATTCTTCCTTACTCGAATCCGTCAAGTGGCCACCTCAAAAGAAAGGTTAATGGTGGGGTTGCTGAGATTCGAACTCAGGTTACGGCGTCCCGAACGCCGAGGGATGGACCAGGCTACCCCACAACCCCATGCCTTTTACTGATACCGCCGAAGCACGTCAACGATCTCCACGTGGGTCAGGAGCATACGACGACAGCAATAGCTTTCGATGCCCAGGTCGTCCATTACCTTCCCCGGTGGCTCAGACTTGGTGCGCTCCTTGTATTCCTCCCATACATCAGAAACGACGTTTCCACATGTGAAACATCTAACAGGGATCAAGCAAACTCACCTGTAAGACTTCTGATATTTGCCTCTAGCACCGGGGCCGCCGACCTTCTTCCGCTCTTTCTGCCGGTGGTCGTTGACCAGGAGAGATCTGTCGTACTCCATGTAGGCCTCTTTCAGGGCGGTGTCGCCGGTCCACTCCACGATCCCACGAGCGATGGCAGTCCGGACGGCAGCAGCCTGACCCATGAATCCGCCTCCGCGAACTTTAACGTTGATGTCAAGCCCCGACACTTTGTCCTGGGCTATCATCACTGGCTCCATGATCTTCTGCCTGACGAGCTCAGGCTCATAGATCTCCAGGGGTTTGCTGTTGATCCTTACCCTGCCCTTTCCTTCGGTCAAGGTGGCCCTGGCGATCGCCGTTCTGTTTTTACCCGACGAGTTGGTTATCTTCATGTTGACCCTCTTAGAATTTGGATCCGAATTTTCGGCTTACGTCGCCAAGTTCCACGTATTTGGCCGTGCTGAGCCGCGTCATCTTCGCGGCCTGTGACCGCTCGATCTTCATGCCCTCGAACTCCGAAGGAACTCCCACGTAGATCCGGAGCCTGGACATGGCGTCGCGACCGCGCTTAGTCTTGTGGGGGAGCATCCCGCGAACCGTTCTCTTCATTATCCTCTCGGGCCGCTTGGGAAAGTGAGGTCCCTTCTCGGTAGAGCCTTTGTTGCTCATCTCCTCGTACTCCCTATAAACGCTCTCCCTTCGACCTGAGATTATGGCCTTCTCGGCGTTTACGATAAAAATCTCCTCTCCCGCGAGAAGCTCGGTGGCGGCCAAGCTTGCCAGACGTCCCAGGATCATCCCAGATGCGTCGATAATCATCAGATCACCTTAAAATAATTATGCCGGGACCCTTCGAATGTTTTTCGACCAGCTCTTCTATCTTGAGACATTCGCCACCGGCCGACTTTATCTTTGATGCGGCCTGTTCGCTGAAATGGAGCGCGGCAACCGTAACCTTGTGATCGATTTCTCCCGACCCCAGCACCTTTCCCGTTACGAGAACCAGGTCGTCGGGGGCGGTGTGCCTGTTTATCTTGCTGACGTTTACGGCGGCGTAGTTGCGCCTGGGCTTTTCGAGCCTGCAGGCGACGTCGCGCCAGATCGCCGTCCCGTTCTCCCGGGTGGCGGCCTTGAGATCGTCGATAAGAGCGACCAGTATCGGGTTTGTCTTCTTGACTATCTTCATCCTAATCCTCCGCATAGCCTCCTTCTTGGAGGCCGACTCACGCGCCAAAGCCGCGTTCAGACCATCAGGTCCATGCGCCAGAGAGGGGGCGAGCTTCCGCTCCCTCTGCGGATCGCTACAACCACCTGATTAACAGTATTTAAGGGTTTTCACGTCACGGAGCGCCGGACCGGCCGCGAATCCGGGCCAGAGGTGGTCTGAGGTATGGTGCCGAAAATCTTTTATCAGTATATGAGAGATACTTCTGCTAAAAATGATCGACAGTCTTCTCGCGATATCGGTGGTGGGGGGCTTTCTCCTTGGAATATGCAGCGGCCTTACCCCTGGCCTGCACACCAACAACTTTGCGGCCATGCTGTTGGCCCTGTCGCCGGCCTTCCTCGGTCTTGGGCTAGATCCCTTCGACCTTGCGGCGGCGATCTTGGCGGCGAGCGTAGCCCACACATTTCTGGACATAGTGCCCTCGATCTTCATAGGCGCTCCGGATGCTGATACCGCTCTAGCCGTCCTTCCCGGCCACGAGATGATGCTCGACGGGAGGGGGATCGAGGCCGTTCGACTCTCGGCTCTCGGGAGCGCGTCCTCCGTCCTCGTGGCCCTGGTGCTGATCGTTCCCCTATCCCTTCTCTTCGGCATATTCTATGAACCTTTCATGAGCCATATCGGCCTGATCCTTCTATCGATAGCATTCCTCATGATCCTGACGGAGAGGGGCCGGGTAATCGAGGGTCAGGGATCTTTCGTCCACCTCAAGTACAAGTTCTTCGCTCTCGCCCTCTTTTTGACGAGCGGCTATCTCGGCCTCTTCGCCTTCGGCCACCAGGATCTCGCCCGCTCGCCTCTGGGCCTCGAGCCTGAGGTGCTGCTGCCCCTTCTTGGCGGCTTATTCGGGGCCTCGATGCTTTTGATAAGCCTTGCCTCCAACGCTGAGATCCCGGACCAGAAGGAGACGGAGTTCAGTTTGCCGGCGAGAACGATCGCGAGGTCTGCCTTTCTCGGAGGGCTCGCGGGGTCGTTGGTGGCCTGGGTTCCAGGGGTGACCCCGGCCGTGGCCACCGTCGTAACCAGGCTCGGGTCCGAGGGGTCGGACCGCGAGTTTCTTGTATCCGTATCCGGGGTGAATACAGCAAACGCCCTCTTCACCCTGGTGGCGCTCCTCGTCGTGGGCAGGCCCCGGAGTGGTGCAGCCGTCGCCATAGAAGAGCTGGTGGCCTTGGACGGCCGCCTCCTTCTGGTCATGGTGACGATCGTTCTCGGGGTTTCGATCCTTTCGTACATCGCCACCATAAGGGCCGGAATGGTAGCGGCAAAAGTTGTGAAAAATCTGAACTACAGGAGGCTATGCATCGGGGTACTGGCGTTTTTGACGGCGATGACCTTCGGTTTCACCGGTCTCTTCGGCCTCTTCTTATATTTCGTCTCGACGGTCGTCGGGCTTGTGGCGCCCTTCGCCGGCATCAGAAAAACTCACGTCATGGGCGTCCTTATGCTGCCGCTCCTGGCGATTTACCTCTGAACTTTCCGCCTCTGGCCCGCCACCCACCCTCCTTTTGCCTCGCCGTTCATCAAAAAATCGATTTTGCGGTCCTTAGAGGTCTAAATAGGTTTAAAACGAGTCTTCGATCTGGCTGACGGATATCGAGGCCATGCCCAGCTCCCGGAGATGGTGGGCCATCATGTTTGCCCTCCTGCCCTCGGGGTGGTATATCAGAGCCGCCTCGGGGGAGATCTTCTCCACCATCCTCATGAGCCCCTTGAAGTCGAGGTGGTCGCTGATCCTGATCTGGGTGAAGGGCAGATCGCTTCTCCCGGTGAGGACGTACTTTCTCTTCGAGCTCACCGTGGACAGCTCCCAGGGCGTGACGACATTCAGGTCGGTCCCGTTCTCCTCCACTGGAGAGAAGGGGCCGAAGTCGGGCAAGAGCTCTTTGGTGAGGGCCAGGCTCTTTGGGTCCATTCCGATCTCCTCCTTGCACCCCAACGCGCGTATCAGAGAGACGGCCCTCTGGGCTTTGCCGAAGGCGTAGGCTCCGAAGGTGGCTCCTGACTCGACGGCGTCGCCGAAGCCGACGATGTCGTCCTCGAACCTGCAAGCAGGGTCCCAGGGGTCGCCGTAGTTCGCCTCGGTGACGAGGAGGTCGCATTTGGGGAGGTTCTCGTAGTTTTTGACGTCCCCGGTGACGAGGACCCGAGTCCCCACTTCCGTCTCCCAGCCGAAGGCGACGGAGCCTATGGTGTGGCCCGTGGAGTAGGTTTTCACCTCCAGCTCGTCCACCAGGATCTCCTCCCCGACGGGGAAGGTCCGCCCCTCGTACCTCCGCTCGTGTCTGATCTCAAGAGCCCGGGCCGTCTCCCTGGACGCCACGGCCTTGGGCGATATCATGGCGGATTTGCCGTAGTGGTCGCTGTGGGCGTGGGTTACCAGGTAGGCGTCGGGCTGAATGCTTTTCTTCGGCGAGCGGCTGGTGTCGATCGAGAATAGGTGGGAGTCGAACCTGAGGGATAGATGCGGCGCGGGCCTCCCGCTCTTGTTGAGCCTCCGAAGCGGCCTCACTCCCAGGTCCTTGAAGATGTCATCTTCCGTCAAAGTTCCTCCCTGTCGATGAAGCTTGGGCCGAAAGGGGATAAATAGCTGGCCCCCACAAGTCGACCCAATCCGGCAAAAAATTTTATCCAAATGATAAACTTTTTACATACATAAGACCAGGTAACTTCCGGCGTTGTTTTGAATGAGCAAGAAGACTGAGGAATTTCTGGAGAAGCTGGCACCCTGCATCGAGAAAGGTAATTTGGAGGCCTGTGTGGATAAGGTCTCCAAGCTGGCCGAGGAAATGGGGATAGACGGAGAGGAGCTTCTGGATCTATTTGGTAAGTCCGACAACGAATGTAGACCCAACTATGCCTATGTGTTGGCATTGGTAGCGGCACCATTTTTAAAAGATGAAAAACAGCAGGCTCGCGCTTATGCTTTTGCGGGGATAGCAGCTCAAAGTCTCAGGAATTACGGACAATCAGAGATCCAATATAAAATATCTATCGAGAAAAATCCTGATAATGCTCGTGTCTACAATAATTACGCCAATATTCTCGCAGAATTGGGCAGGAAGGATGAAGCTGAAAAACAATACCTGTTGGCCATTGAAAAAAACCCCAACCTTGCTATAGTGCACTACAATTACGCCAATCTTCTAAAAGAATTAGGACGACTAGATGAGGCTGAAAAACAATACAGATTAGCCATCGAAAAAGACCCTGAAGACGCAGCAGGGTACAACAATTGCGCCATTCTTCTTGCAGAATCGGGCCGTCTGGATGAGGCCGAAAAATACTACAAGTTAGCCATTGAAAAAAACCCAAAATTCGCTCTACCACACTACAATTACGCCAACCTTCTTGTAAAATTAGGGCGGCTGGAAGGTGCTGAGGATCACTACAAAAAAACCATAGAAATCGACCCAAAATACGCTGCAGCGCACAATAATTATGCCATCCTGTTGCGAGGACTGGAGCGCTTATCTGAGGCGGACAGCGAGGTCCGAACCGCTCTTCAAATCGAGCCTTCAAATCCCTATGCTCTGAGCACCCTGGGGGACATCCTGGCCGACGAGGAGTACTTCGAGGAGGCCGAGGAGCGGTACAAAGAGGCCTTGAGGAACTCGGGAATGATGGATAAATCTGCCCTTTCTGAGGTTCACAACAACAACCTTGGTTACGTTTATTTTCAGCTGAAACAGTACAAAAAGGCGGAGAAGGAGTTCCAGAAGTCGGATGAGCTTTCTGGGAACGTAAAGGCCATCCGCAACCTTCGAGCGATCAAAAAAGCCGAGAATATAAAGACGGATCTGAAATGGGGCCTTCCAAGGGCTCAAAAATGCTTCTTGGTATCGATTATACTGATCCTTCTGGGATTCTGTTATTATCTATTCCTGTTTTGGAAGACCGAAGACAGTACGGGACTTCTCTCCGACACCATGTTCGTCGCCCAGTCCAGCATCTTGATGGGCCTTCTTATATTCGTCTTATTCGCAAATCAGCTAGCCCGGCTGAAGGTCGGCGCCCAAGGGGTGGAGCTGGAGATGAGCACTGAGCACAGGACAGTCGAGGCCAGGAGCCTCTCGGCTGAGACCGCCCCCATGCTCGAACGTAGTTGAACCTTCAGGCGGCAGTATTTTAGAAAAGTATCAGCACCGCCGCGGCCCGCCCCTCTTCTTCCTCTTCTCGGGCTCGCGGTCACGATACCGGACGTGGTGCCAGTTGTCCACCTCCCAGAGGTCCAGGGCCCGCTCCTCCTCCTTGAGGTAGCCTCGCGCCCTCTCCATCAGCTCGTCCCAATCTACCTCGTGGCCGTCGAACTCCGGCCCCTCGACGCAGGCGAGCTTGATTTCGCCGCCGATGTTGACGCGGCAGGCCCCGCACATCCCGGTCCCGTCGATCATGATCGGCATCAGGCTCACCCTCGTCTCAACGCCGAAGGGCTCCGATGCCCGCGAGCAGCTCATCAGCATGAAGGTGCAACCTACAAGGTAGATCCGATCGACCCGCTCGGACTCGAGAACCTCCTTCAGGGGGTCTTTGGCCCATCGGGCAACGCCTCCCTTCCTGTCGCCGGAGGTGACGATCAGCCGGTCGGAGACCTCCTCCAGCCGGTCGAGCCAGAAGAGAAACTCGCTCTTCAGGGCCTCGGCGATGTAGATCACCCTGTTGCCCGCCTCCTTCAGGGCCCTGGCGAGGGCGAACCCCGGCCCCGTGCCGAAGCAGCCGCTGACGCAGACGACCGTCCCGAAGAATCCGATCTCGGCGGGCTTGCCCAGGGGCCCAGCCAGGTTTGCGAGCCTCTGCCCCGTCTTCATGAGGCCGAGCTTCTTTGTGGAGAGGCCCAGCTCCTGGAAGACCAGGGTCACCGTCCCCCTCTCGCGATCCCAGTCGGCGACGCTCATGGGTATCCTCTCCCCCTCCTCGTCGACCCGCAGGATCATGGACTGGCCTGGCTGAATCTTCTCGGCGATCTCAGGCGCCCTGATCTCCATCAGCTTGAAGCCGGGCGCGATCGTCTCTTTTCGCACAATCTCGTTTGAGACAGAGCCGACGGACCTTTCGCAAACGGTTTCTTCCATGGGGATTCACCCACCTTCACGACGCGGACCCACCGAAGTTCGAGGCTCAATCCGGTTATTCTCAGTTATTCCGAGTTTTCTTATGGCATCGGGTTTTTCTGCTCCGAACTTTCTGTCCCGGTGCCTGAAAGAGCTTCTGGGACCTCTCGCGATTACGTCCCCTCGATTTGATGGTTGAAATAGTTTGCCCAACCAATTCATTCATTTATTCAAAAAACGCGTCTCAAATGGCCTTTAGATCTTAACGATTTGCGTCGGTGCTCGCTACATGTTAAATTATGGCCCTGATTTTTGAACTCTGCCCCAGGAGGAGATAGACTGCCGGATGGGCAAGGGGCGGTTTTGACCAGGTCGGGCTCTGGAAAAGGTTAATAGCCGTTGAGGGGTAAGGCTTGTGCGTGGGCTCGTAGGGTAGAGGATATCCTAGCGGGCTTCGGAGAGATCGCTCGAAGAAACCCGCTGACCTGGGTTCGACTCCCAGCGGGTCCGTCCACCTTTTTTGCTCATTTCGTTTCGATTCAACTCAGCATATCCGAGCGACAAGTTCAGACCCGGCGGAAAACCCTTTTTGCCATCAGATCCATCAGAAGAGCGGTGGTGAAGGATTGGTCGACCTTCTGGGAAAAAAGAAGCTGGAAGAGGAAATAGAACGTCTGCGGTCGAGGGTGGCTGAGCTGGAGGAGGAGAACGGCTCCCTCTCCCTTCAGATCGAAAGACGCGAGGACAAGATCAGAAAGCTGACGAGCGCCTCCCAGGAGACGAGCCTCGCCCTGAAGGCCGCAGAGCAGAGGATCGCCGCCGTCCAGGCGCGGGGCGATGGGAAGGACGAGAGGCAAGGGGCCGCGGCGAAAGAGCGAAGTCCAAACTTCAGCCGCGTCCTCAAGCCCAAAGAGATCGAGCGCCTCCTAGATCGGCTGGAAGCCTGCCGATCACCACGGGAAGATCTCTTCACGGCCTACATCACCCCGGGATCGTCCGCGGGGCAGAAGCTTCCCCCAGATGTCGGAGAGATCGTGAAGCGGACCGATTCAGATCGGGGAGTTGCGGTCTTTTCCGACTCCTTCTTCTTCACATTAGCCCTAGTCCCGCCCTTTCCCCTGAAAAAGGACGAAGCGGTCTGGGCCGGGTCCTTCCGGACAGATCCATTGAGAGAGATGCTGGACACACCGGTCCTGGTGGTGGCGGCGCACGCCGGTGAGACGCTCCTGGGGGTGGCCCTGGGAAGAGAGGGTTTCGCAGAGCATGCCGTCGTCAAAAGCACCGTCAAGGAGAAGCACACCAAGGGCGGCTGGAGCCAGAAGAGGTTTGAGCGGCTGAGGGAGGAGGACATCCGCCAGCACGCAGACCTCGTCGTAGAGAGGCTTCCTCGACTCCTGGAAAACTACCGGTCGATCCCCGCTTACGCCGTGGTGAGCGGCGACCCCGCCCTTGTCAAACTGATCGCCCCCGCTCTGGACCACCCGATCCTGGAAGCGAAGACCGGCCGCTTCGATAGAAAGAAGCCGGACGAATTGCTGGAGGAGGTTTACGAATTCGTCTGCCTCCGCGGATGAGGCGTCCGGGGCTTTGGGGCACTACGAACAAGGATCAGAGGCACAAGGATGGCGAGCTGTCACCGGATGAGCGAAGAGATGACGAGCAGAGATGCCGCAAAAGGCCGGGAAGGATTGTGAACGAATCGCGGAGGGTTTGGAGATGAGAGACTGGGAGAAGGAAAAGATGGCGGGGGACCCCGATACTGAGAGGGAAGAGCTGGTGAAGTTTGCAAAGGACTGGGACTGGCACGTCCGAAGAGCCGTGGCCCTGAACCCCCGCGCCCCCCTCGAGATATTGCGAGAGCTTTCGAGGGACAAGGTCCAGTGGGTTCGGGAGGCTGTGGCTGGCAGCCTCCAGGCCGACGACGATATCCTCGACCTCCTCTCTGGGGACGGCGACGGCTTCGTGAGGGCGGCCGTCGCCCTTAACTCCTCGACATCCCCCGACACCCTCTCGGACCTATCCTGGGACGAGATGATGGACTTCGATTATTCCCTCTCCAAGAACCGGTACATCGTCCAGGAGGCCGTGGCCAAAAACCCGAACACACCGGAGGAGGTGATCAGAACCCTCTCCGAGCACGGCGATGAGGGCGTCCGGGCCGCAGCCGCCACTAACCCGAACGTCCCCGAAGACGTCCTCTTCAAAAGGAGGATCGACCAATCCTGGGCCGTGAGGACGGCGGTGGCGAAAAGCCCACAGGTCACAGTCGAGATCCTGGACTATCTCGCCCAGGACAGAATCCAGGACGTCCGGGTGGCCGTGGCTCAAAACCCAAAAACTTCGGCCGAATCTCTCAGAAGCCTTGCCTCCGATCGGGACGTCGAGATCCGGGTGGCTGTAGCCCAGAACCCGAACGCAGATCCCGAGACCCTGGCGGCCCTATCCGGGGACTGGTCCTGGAAGGTGAGGGAGAAGGTAGCGAAAAATCCGTCCACCCCGAAAGAGGTCGTGAGAGCTCTCGCCGAGGACGTAGATCAAAGCGTGAAGAAGGCGGCAACGGCAAGGCTAGAGAAGTAACTACGATATTTCGTCTGGGATCATTTTATCTTGGCATATAAAAATTGATCCAGGGTCCTATCCTCCTTTACGACGTTTGCGCGCAGTATCCCCTCCCGAAGAAATCCCGATTTTTCGAGTACCCGGGCAGAAGCCAGATTTGTGGCGTACGGCTCTGCAAAGATGCGGCGAAATCCAAGCCCATTGAAGGCATATTCGCTCAACGCCTTTACCGCTTCCGTCATTATTCCCCTTCCCCAAAAGGGCTCCCCCAGCCAGTAACCCAATTCTGCGGTGAAGCGATGGACATCTTGCCCCGGCATCAGTCCTATGCTTCCGATGGCTTCTGTCTTAGTGGCGATGGCAAAAGCAGTTCTCGGCACTTTTTGTAGCGATCTGGCGATATAAAGAGCCGCATCCTCCTTAGTATACGGGTGGGGAAAGGCATCTCGGAGGTTGGACCAGATCTTTCGATTGTTGGCATATTGCGCTAAAGAAGATGCGTCGTCTCTCTTCCAATCTCTAATCATGTATTCCCCTATGCTGCACCTCAATGGAATCACCCCACCTCCCGTTTCAGCATCAGCGTCGCCGCCCCGAAGACGATGACAAAGAACCCGGCCAGAAAGAGCAGGTCCGGAACCAGGATATCCGATATCCCCGCCCCCTTCAGCATTACAGCCCTGAGGGCGTCGCTGGAGTAGGTGAGGGGCAGGATGTAGGAGATCGGCCTGATGAAGGCCGGTATGGATTCAAGAGGCCACCAGACCCCGGATAAGACGACCTGGGGCAGGATCACCATCGGTATGAACTGGACCACCTGAAACTCGGTCTTGGCGAAGTTCGAGAAGAATGCCCCCAGGACCAGGGCCCCCGCGCCGAGGAGCAGGATCACAGCGAAGGCGGTGATGGGGTTTCCGTTCATGGGAACGCCGAAGACGAAGACGACGACGAGAAAGGTGGTCGCCGACTGGAGGAGGGCGAAGAGGCTGAACCCCAGCAGGTAGCCCGCCACCATCTCCGGCCTGCTGAGGGGCGAGACCATGAACTTTTCCAGAGACCCCTGGGTCCTCTCCCTCAGAAACGAGATCGCAGCGGTGATGAATGTGAAGAAGAATACGACGAGACCCAAAACCGCGGGTCCGACGGAGTCCATCATCTCCAGGTCGTAGCCATAGACGTAACGCTGTACGATCTCGGGGCTCTGTGCCTCAACGGCAGAATATTCTCCAAGGGCGTCATTCCTTCCGATGCCGACATCCGATCCAAGGATTCCATGGCCTCCGACGCCTCCGATTCCGCCATCATGCCCTAGGCTGGCAACGTTTACAGCGCCACCGGATTCCCCCTCACCACCAATCATTTCGCCATTCCGGAGGCCGTTTTTGGGCAGAAGGCCGGTTTTCACCTCAGTCATGATGGAGCTTGTGATCTGAGGGCTTGATCCGTCCAGCAAGATCCTGACTTCATTGTCCCTGATCACCACAGCCCCGTGGAGCCTACCCTCGACGATCAGCTTCTCGGCGTCCGACTCAGACCCCAGACGGAGGAGGTCGAAGTCGTCGACGGACGCCAGGTGATCAGTCAAATCATCCTGGCCTCCAAAGTCCACGATCCCGAGGTTTATGCCAGACATCTCCCCCGAGAGGGCGTAGCCGAAGAGAATCATCAGGAATATGGGCGCGAAGGTGATGAGGCCGATCGTCCTCCGATCCCGCTTCAGCTGCCGGACGACCCTTCTCGCCACCACGAGAACCCTCTTCGAATTGAGGGCGAATCCCAGGTCCATCATCTCTGCACCTCCTCCGCAAGCCTCAGAAAGGCGTCTCCGAGTGTCGGCTCGACGAGCCGGAGGTCGAGGGGCTCGACCAGATCCAGGACCTCCTTGAGCTTTCGGTGCTCTTCGATCGCGACGTGCAGCTCGCCCTCGACGACGCTCGCGTCAAACCCCCCGGCTGCAAGCCTGGTGGCCGAAGCCTCGGGCTCTTTCACCGATAGCTTCAGGATCGGCTGGAGCCCCGCAAGCCGCTTCAGCTCTTCGGGGCTTCCCTCCGCCAGCATTCGCCCGGCCCTCATATACCCGACGATCTTGCACCTTTCGGCTTCGTCCATGAGGTGGGTGGTGATGAGAATCGTCGACCCCTTCTCGGCCAGATCGTCGAAAAACCGCCAGAAGGCCTCCCGCAGGATCGGGTCGACCCCCACCGTCGGCTCGTCCAGAAGTAGGAGGTCTGGCTCGTGGATCAGGGTGCAGGCGAGTGACAGCCTCTGATACATCCCGCCGCTGAGAGCGCCCGTGATCCTCTGGCTGTGATCTGCGAGGTCGACCATCTCAAGAAGCTCCGATATCCTCTCGGACATCCGAGCGCCCTCGATCCCGTAGAGGCCAGCGTAAAACTCCATGTTCTCCTGGAGGGTGAGGTCCGGGTAGAGGGCCTTGTGCTGGGTCATGTAGCCGATCCTGGGATAGACCCTGCAGACGTTGGAGACCGGTTCCCCCAGGACCGAAAGGTCGCCGCCGTCCAGCCGGAGAAGCCCGGCCACGGCCCTTATGAAAGTCGTCTTTCCCGACCCGTTCGGCCCCAGGAGACAGTATGTCGTGCCCCGAGGTATCTTCACCGAAAGGTCGGAGAGGACCTTCAATTTGCCGAAGCTCTTTTGGAGTCCCTGGGCAACTATGCTGTATTCCTCAAACGAAACTGGGTCCGAGTTTTCTCCGTCGTTCAAGCAGCCCATCTCCCGGCTTGATCAGACCTTGCCCCTTTTCCGGCGACGAACCGCAACGCCTGCGATCGCCAAAGCTGCGAGGACGGCAGCGAAGATGAGGACTCGCCTCCCGTCATCCTCGATCCGCACATAGGCGTGCTCGGTCTCCGTCAGATCGTCGCTCTTCGAGTCGGAGAACTCAAAGAGGATGGTAAGCATGTAGGTCTTTTTTGGCACCGCGTCTTTTGAGACGTCCAGCTTATAGACCAGTTCAGCCGTTTCGCCAGGCCGGAAGAGGGGGATCGGGGACTCGTCTACGCTGACATAGATCCCGCTCTCTGGTCTGAGCCTTGCCACCACGTCCCTAGCATAGTCGTCGCCAACGTTCTCGATCGTCACCTTGACGACGTTATCCGTCGATCCTACCGAGAGGTCCAATGGAGAGACCTCCAACACTTTGAACTCTGCGCCGCTCTCCCGCTCCACTCGGACCGTCAGGGGAAGCGTTTGGCTTTCGCTCTCGTAGAGGTAGAAGATGTCGGGGTTTTCCGGCCGGCTCGATTCGGGTTTTGCCGCCACGTCCCACTGGTAGGTGTAGTTGACGACGGCCAAAAGGTCGTAATCGCCGGGCGGCGTGTTCTCGTATACCTCTATCGGAAACTCGAGCCTCGGCGAAACCTGGCCCTCGAGAAGGGTTCCGGCGTAGGCCACCTGCCTTTTCACCTCCAGGGGAGCCTCCTCTCGGCTGCCTGGCACCGCCAGGCTCACCGAGACGTCCTGGGCCGCGGTCCTGGCGTTCTCGAGTTCCAGCTCGACTTTTGCAGCATAGACCTCCTCAGGGGCGCTCCTCGCTGGCTCCTCGTTCACCTCGATGGAGGTGACTCGGCCCCTGTTCGTCAAAGTGAGGTAGAGGCTCGTCTCCTCGCCCTGGTAGACCCTCGCCCGCTCCAGAGTGGCGGCGATATCAGGCGATCCCTCCACCTTGTAGAAGTCGCCAGGAAACCTTTCGAGGGCGTTTGGCGACCCCTGCAAGACCGCTGCCGATACCGTCGGATGAACGATCAGAAGGGTGAGGGCGAGCAGAAAGAAGCTCGAAGGCGAGACGAACTTTGATGGCGGCGACCTTTCGGCGTTCATGCTAAAATCCTCACAATCCCATTAAAGGATTAAGGGACCAGCGCCATATTTAACTTTGTTGTAACTAACTGAGTTACAATGAATGACGAAATTGTGGGCGGCCTCAGAAAGCTGGGCCTGACGGAGTACGAGGCGAAGAGTTACGCAGCCCTGGTGGGGCTCGGCGAGGCGACCGCAAGGGAGGTCCACGAGGCGAGCGGGGTTCCGAGGACCAGAGTCTACGACATCCTCAAAGATCTGACCGAGAAGGGCTTTGCCGAGTTCGTCCAGGGATCGCCGACCTATTACAGAGCCATTGAGCCGGAGAGGGTCATCGACAGGCTTAAAGAGGAACTCCTGGAGGCTGCAAACCGATCAGCAGATGAGCTGAAGAGACTGAACCTCGAAACCCCCGTGCCCACCCCGGTATGGTGCGTCAGGAACGAGTGGGGTATAAAGAACAGGGTCAGGGACATTCTGAAAAGGGCAGATGACGAGCTGATGATATTTTGCAGAAGCCCGGAGTTTCTGAGGGAGCACAGATCCTACCTTTTATCCGATCTAAAACGGGGCTGCAACCTGGTTCTGATCGTCGATAAAATTGAGAAATTCGTAGATCTGGGGCTCGACCTCAGGGAGATCGGGAATGGCGCTGCAGAAATTTACAGAGACGTCCAGGTGGACGGCGTAAACTACAGTCTCGAATGCATGATGGTAGCAGACGGGAAGGAATCGATCGTGATCACCAAGATGGGGGATGAGAGGCTGGCGGTGGTGGTAAAGCTTCCAGTCGTCTCGGCCCTTCAGAAGGGCGTTTTGGAGCATTTGGTCTAGGCTGGGCTTGCGGCGACGTACACCACGGCAAGCTGCAGGGTATTCACATCAAAATAATGTAACCTGTGGATGGTTGCAGCAAAAATGCTCATGATCCCGAAGGTCCATCCCCGAAACATGAAAATCGTTATGTTTCGACTTCATCGGTATACCGTTTTCGAGAGAATTGTGATAATAAACTGTGATTTTTTTATAGGTCTGAGCGCAAGCTTTCTCATTGGAGGAATTCACGACGAGACTGATCCCGGCCCCGGCCCTGGCGCTGGCGGCGCTTCTGCTGCTGATGGCGGCGGGCACGTCGCTTGGCGCGTCCGAAGACTCGCGCGAGACGGTCCAAGCCGACGAGATCCTGGGCGCGATCCTCGCTGCCCACGAAATCGAGGATGTAACCGTCCTGGAGATGGAGGTTCCCTGCTGCTCGAACCTGGAGGCCTTCGTCCGGCTAGCGCTGAAGATAGGCGGGAAAGGAGGTGCCAGTTAAAGGCTTCATTTTGGGGATCGAGGGCGAGGTGCAGGGGTGAGGTCGGCGCTCAGAAGTATAACCACAACCAGCGCCACCTAGAAGAATAATAATGAAAGCAAATATGCCGGGAGCGCCGCAGTATTCCGATTCGTTTCAGGATAGACCGATCTTAGCCTTAATAGCGGCAATGTCTCTTTCCATCCTCTCCATTCGCTCGCCATGGATGGTTCCCAGGTCCTCGCGCAATCCCCTCACCTCGTCGACGGTTTCATCTTGCTTTTCTACCATCATCTCCATACTTCCGGCCATCCCATCCATCTTTTCGGCCATCATATCTATTTTTCCGGTCATCCCGGTCATCTTTTCGGTCATCGTCTCCATCGTTCCGTTCATGCTGATGAGGATGGGGATGGCTTTATTCATCTGCTCGACGGTGTTCAAGGCGGTAGCCTCCTGGAGGGTCATCACCTTTCCTTTGAAATCCTCGATTCTGACCTCTGATACCTGAGCGTGCTCTGGACGACGGGTGCGCAGAAAATCTTTGAAATTCGATATCGTGTCTTCGTCGGCCTCAGCTAGGACGACTACCGTATCATCTGATACGTTCAGGGCTGCAAATCGCTCAATGCCCTCAATGACGGCCTCGTGCATCAGGAATACCCTATAACCCACACCCTGTACCGCGGGACCTGTGATCACGGCCTTAATCTTCATTCAAATCACCATTTTAGTGCGCCAATATTATTTGGTTTTTTGGTCAAAGACCGCCTTATTCGAACTGGCTGGCTTATGGAGTGGCAATCGATGCCGACCATGCAATATAAATTGCCCTAATGAGCTGGACCTAATAAGCAGTTATTTTTCGCCGAACTTCAAAAGAACATCTATTAGTGTATATAAAAGCACTTCATCGGTATATACCGAAATGTTTAAGATTACATCCTCAATCGAGTACTCGGTGAATTCGGTGGATCGGAGACTATTGTGGTTGTTAGTTATTTTTGTGGGCGGAAATGCAGCACTTTGGGGACTACAAGAGCTATATTATTGGGACGATACACAAAAGATGAACCAGTTAAAAGAAGTATTAGATGATGAAATGCAAGAAATCACGCAGCTTGAGACACAAATTACTGTAGAGAAAAACAAGCTTGAATCGGTCGAAACGCAGTTAGACACATATGAATCACTCGGAAATATAGATGAATATAACAAACTTGTATATGAATTTAATGATTTCTTGGGACAATATACTTCTGTAGTCAATGAATATGATGCTAAAATATCTGCATATAATACGAAGGTTGACGAATACAATTTACTAGTCGAAAAGACCGGATCACGGTTTTATTTAATACCGTTACCTCTGCCTAGCAATGTGCATAAAATCTAAAAGGAGGTTCGACCCGTGAATCATATCTGCATTAAAGGACGACTTAGTATGAAATTGATACAAGTGATCATTGTTACTGCTATTATGTATGGGTTCTTATCAATCTGTGCTTTCGGTGAACCGTCTACAACAACCTTTGAGACGGGTCCGTTCACAGTTGCTGTCGATCTCGGGGAAATTTGTGATATCCAGATAGAAGAACCAACCCAAAATGAAATGCTTGATGGGAGTACATATACGTCTTACATCATATGGGTCTGCGATTCCATGATAACGTTCACGGAATATGACACTTATTATTTTAATTTGGAAGATGATTTCGGTACGAATTCAATTTATATCGATTTATTAAAAATTGGGGCGGACAAGGATACAATATATGTTGCTGAACGTGAAATAGATGGGCACCACGGAGCTGTTGGTTCTGCCTTTTTGCCAGAATATGGCACTGAAATCTACATGGCAGGTTTTTATACATCTCCAAGAAGTGTTTGTCACATTACAGTCATAGGTTCGGACAACTACAACAGAATGATCACAATCTTAAGGACGATACACATCGAAGAAGCTCACGTTTGAGTTTATCAAAATGTTCCATTTTATTTATATTTCACAGTTATCTAAGTGGAGTATCTTCAAATTCTGCATCTTAAATTCATGATGGCCCCCGTCATCCTCGTCCTCGGCGGTCAGGAAGCTTTGAAGGAGACCGCCCGCGCCATCCAGGACGTAGGCCGATGGTGGCCCTGACCGGCCCGCGACAGAAAAACCTATAACTCCGCCGACCAACTTTCCGCCATTATGACCGCTCTGCTGGAGATAAAGGGCCTATCGAAGAGCTTCTCGGTGAAGGGGAAGACCTTTGAGGCCCTCCACGACGTCAACCTCTCGGTGGGAGACAAGGAGTTCATGTGCCTCCTTGGCCCCTCGGGCTGCGGCAAGACGACCCTCCTTCGGATCATGGCTGGTCTTGAGAGGCCCACCAGCGGAGCTGTGCTCCTCGACGGCGAGCCGATCGAGGGTCCGGGGCCCCAGCGGGGCATGGTATTTCAGGAGTACTCCCTCTTCCCCTGGAGGACGATCCTCGACAACGTCGCCTTCGGCCTGGAGCTGAAGGGCGTCACGAAGGAGGAACGGTACGAGAAGGCCCGAAGGTACCTGAAGGCCGTCGGCCTCGAGGGCTTTGAGAACAGCTACCCCCACGAGCTCTCCGGCGGCATGAAGCAGAGGGTCGCGATCGTGCGAGCCCTTGTGAACAACCCCCGGGCCCTATTCATGGACGAGCCCTTCGGAGCCCTCGATGCTCAGACGAGAAACGTCATGCAGGCGGAGCTTCTGCGGATCTGGCAGGAGCAGCAGAAGACCGTCGTCTTCGTCACCCACAGCGTCGACGAGGCGATCTACCTCGCCGATCGGGTTGTGATCATGTCCGCCCGCCCCGGCCAGATAAACCAGATCCTGGAGATCGAGATCCCAAGGCCTCGGGTCAGGACCAGCGCCGAGGTGAATCGGTACCGAGAGAGGATCCTCCAGGACCTTCGAAGCCTCCGAAAGGACTAAGTTATATTTTTTGTTTATTTGTATATTCCGTCAGTTTTATCGGATCTCACTGGCAGGGCTTCGGCCAATCGTGACGGGGTCCGTGGGAGCGTTTATATTCGTAGAGATACGAAATTTGTCTTAGCTGGTGAGACCGTTGAGCAGATCCAAATGGATGGAGCTTCCGAGACTGGTTGTGGTCGGCAGCGGCGTCGCGTCGGAGGTGGCCGACGTCTGCAGAGACCTCAAACTGAAGGGCGGAGCCCTCATCGTCACAGGCCCCACCACCGGCGCGCTGGTGGGAGGAGAGATCTCTCAGCGGATGGAAGATCGCGGCTTTGAAACAAGCCTCATGATCACAAAATTTTCAAAACTCGAAGAGGTGGAGAGGGCAGAACGGCTTGCTTCGGAGATGAATGCTGGCTTTCTCATAGGCGTCGGCGGAGGAAGGTCGATAGACGTCGCCAAGCTCGCCTCGGTGAGGGCGGGGGTCCACTTCGTTTCCATCCCAACCGCCGCTTCCCACGACGGGATATGCTCGGCCCAGGCCTCCCTCACCATCGACGGCGAGACGACCTCGGTCTCGGCCCAGGCACCCCTCGGAATCATAGCCGACACCGCCATCATCTCCAAAGCTCCCGAAAGGCTTCTCGCCGCCGGTTGCGGCGACATAATATCCAACTACACCGCCATAAGGGACTGGAAGCTCGCCCACAGGCACCGGGGCGAGGAGTACAGCGAGTACACCTCGGCCCTCTCGGAGATGACGGCGAGAATGATCGTTGAGACCGCTCCGGATCTCAAGCCTGGCCTCGAAGAGTCGGCGAGGATCGTCGTCAAAGCCCTGATATCAAGCGGCGTCGCCATGAGCATCGCCGGCTCCTCGCGCCCCGCCAGCGGCTCAGAGCACAAGTTCGCCCACGCCGTAAACAGAATAGCTCCGGGAAAAGCCCTTCACGGCGAGCTGTGCGGTCTTGGCACCATCGTCATGATGTACCTTCACGGCGGCGACTGGAAGATGATCCGAGACGCCCTGCGAGAGGTAGGGGCGCCCACCTCAGCCACCGAGATCGGCCTCGACGAAGAGGTGGTGATCGAGGCCTTAACCTCTGCCCACAACATCCGCCCCGAGCGTTACACCATCCTCGGCTCGGGCCTCACCAGAGAGGCCGCCACGGCGGCCGCCAAAAAGACAAAAATAATATAATTATCATATATGAGGCGAAAACCATGTCCGAAGCAGCTACACAAATCACCCTGATAGGAACCAAGCTCGCAACGATAGGGATGGAGTTCATTTTCAACGCCCCCTCGCCGGAATGCGAGACCTGCAAGCTCAGGAACACCTGCACCAACCTCGAGTCGGGGAGGAGGTATAGGATCCTGGGGATTCGTGGGGAGCTGGTCCACGAATGCCCCATCCACGAGGCGGGAGTCCGGGCGGTGGAGGTGACCGAAAGCCCCATCATCGCTGCCATCGACGCCAGGAAAGCCTTCGCCGGGTCCAAGACCGTCCTCGAGCCCCCAAAATGCGACGTGTACGACTGCACCATGTACGAACTCTGCCACCCCGTCGGCCTGAAGTCGGGAGACCGTTGCACCATTGTCGATGTGGCGGGCGAGGCTCCCGAAGAGTGCGAGCTTGGAAACAAGCTGAAGCTGGTGGAGCTGAGGCGCTGAAGGCGCCCTGCTACCTCTCAATTTTTCAGATTATTTTTCCGCGATGCAAGGGTCGCGATTATGAGACCGTTTTTGACTTACTCCCGGAACGTCTTCATACCCGTCACCGACGTATGCAGAAATCGGTGCCTTTACTGCGGCTTTAGGCGGGACGAGGGAAAGATAATCAGCCGCCATGAGGCGACCGATCTGCTGGACCGGGGAGCGGCGGCAGGCTGCACCGAGGCCCTCTTCTCCCTCGGCGAGGCCCCCTGGGAGGTTCCCGGATTCGACGACCTACTCAGAAATGCTGGGATTGGAGACCTCATCGACTACCTGATCGAGCTGGCGGAGCTGGCCCTCGAAAGGGACCTTTTACCACACACCAACGCGGGCCTCCTCTCAAAAGAGGAGATGAAGAAGCTTGCTCCCTACAACGCCAGCATGGGCCTGATGCTCGAGACGACGTCCGAGGTGGGGGCTCACCGGTACTCCCCCGGAAAGAGGCCCGATTTGAGACTGAAGGCCATCGCTGCCGCCGGTGATCTCAGAATACCTTTCACCACCGGGATCCTGGTGGGGATCGGCGAGACGAGGGAGGATCGGATTAGATCGATCCAGGCCATTAAACGGCTCCACGAGATTCACGGTCACATCCAGGAGGTGATCGTCCAGCCCTTCGACCCCAAGCCAGAGATCGCCATGTCCCATCAGGCACCGCCCAGCTTTGAGGTTCTCGCAGAGACGGTGAGGATGGCAAGATCAATCCTCCCATCATCGGTCGCCGTCCAGGTTCCCCCAAACCTGGCCGATCCACTTCCACTGGTGGAGGCCGGCGCCGAGGACCTGGGCGGGATCAGCCCCGTGACCCCGGACTGGATCAATCTGGAGAGGCGCTGGCCCACCCCTGAAGAGCTCGGATCGTGGCTTTCGGGCTTTGAGCTGAGAGAGAGGCTTGCCGTATACCCAAGGTACATAGACCTCGAATGGTGCGGGAAGATGACAAGGTCGCTCGTCGAGAGGCTGGCAGGGCCCGACGGCCTTCGGAGACGAGACCGACCTTGAGGCGGTGGAGGGTTGGAATCGCAAATAATATCTCAGATCAGCGCAGAGCTGGTGCGGTATGAGCAAGAAGTCTATGGAGATCTGCTTAAGCTGCGGGCTCGTCTTTCTGATGATCGCGCTTATGATCATGGTGCAGATAGCGGCGCCCGAGCCCCTCCGGCCAGCGGGATTCGCCCTGGCGGTTCTGGCCTTCATGCTGCTTATGGGCGGGGCCGGGTTCAGTTTGATGAAGATCGAGTCGTGAAATTAGAGATATTAGATATATTAGAGATATCAAGAATTAGGCGATATAGAGGAGTAGCATACCTCTCAGCAGAGGGTGAGACATGGGCATCTTGGACAAGTTGATGGGCAGGTCTGGCGATGATGACTACGTGAACATAGACCTGGGACAGTTCGAGGAGGTCTCAGCCGGGGGCCCCTCGGAGATTCTGGTGAGAATGGCGGAGCTGAACGACATCGACATTCTGCCCGATATAAAGATGGAGATACAGAAGGGGAACCTGGTCCTGGTGGACATCTCTCCTATCAGAAGGGAGAAAGACCTTCTGGACGAGGCGATCGGCGAGCTGAAGGCAGCCGTCGAGGAGCTGAGGGGCGACATCGCTGGTTTGGGCGATAACCTGGTGATAGTCGTGCCCAAGAGGATGAGGATCGATCGAGAGAACATTTTGGGGGACGAAGATTGAAGGTGGTAACGACCTCCAATTGCCCCATCTGCAACGCGGAGATCAGCTTCGATTGGGAGACGAAAGAGATCCCCCACTTCGGCGAGGCCATGATCATCGCCGGGGTCTGCGAATCTTGCGGGTTCAAGCTCTCGGACACCATCCTTCTCAGCCAGGGCGAGCCGGTCAGGTACACCATCACCATCGAGGATCCAGAGGATCTGAACGCGAGAGTGATCAGGTCCACCAGCGGGACGATCAGGCTGCCGGAACTGGGGATCAATGTTGAGCCCGGGCCCACCTCTGACGCCTACATATCGAACGTGGAGGGCGTTCTCCAGAAGGTGAAAGGCATCGTCGCTTTCGCCACCCGGTCCGCGAGGGACGCCGGGGTCGAGGAGAATGCGCTACGGGGCGAATGCATCCTCGAACGGATCGAGAGGGCGATGAATGGCATAGGCCCCCTCACCATGATCCTTGAGGATCCCCTGGGAAACAGCGCCATAGTGTCCGAGAAGGCCGTCTCCGCCAAGCTGACTCCAGAAGAGTGCGAGGATCTCAAGACCGGAATGATCATCCTCGATACAGCCGCCTGACCCGGCGAGCGGTGCAGGGAGGCGGATAGACTGATAGTCCTCAGCGGCGGGACGGGCACCCCTAAACTGTTGATGGGACTCAAGAAAGTCTTGGATCCAAAGGATCTGACGGTGGTCGCCAACACTGCCGACGACCTCTGGGTTTCGGGAAACCTGGTATCACCGGACCTGGACACTGTTCTATACACCCTGGCGGGGATGATCGACCGCGAAAAGTGGTGGGGGATCGAGAACGACTCTTTTAGCACCCACGACTTTCTCAAAAGCATGGGTCATCAAGAAGTCCTCGCCCTCGGCGACCTCGACCGGGCGGTTCACATATTCCGATCCGAGCTTCTCCGAAAGGGCCTTTCTATGAGCCAAGTGACCGAAAGGCTGTGCAGGGCCCTAAAAGTCGAGGAGAGGGTCCTTCCGATGACCGATGATCCAGTATCCACCATGATCTCGACCCCCGAGGGGGAGATGCACCTTCAGGAGTTTTGGGTCGGCAGGGGAGGCCGACCGGAGGTGGCAGCCGTCCGATTTAGGGGGATCGAAGACGCCCTTCCAAGCCTCGAATTCCTGGAAGCCCTGGAGAAGGCGGAGAATGAGGGGGAGCCCCTCCTGATCGGGCCGAGCAATCCCGTCTCCAGCATCGGGCCGATCCTGGCGTTGAGGGGCGTTCGGGACCTCTTGAAGAGCCGGAAACGAAAAAGCCGGATCGTCGCCATAAGCCCTCTCGTCGGCGGAAAGCCCGTCAGCGGCCCCGCCGCCAAGTTCATGCGGGCCTGGGGGTTTCCCGTCACCGATCAGGGGGTCGCAGATCTCCTCGGATGCGTGGACCTGATGGTGGTGAGCCCCGAGAGCGACTACGAGGGGCCCTCTGTAAGGCTCGATACCGTCATGAAGGACGAGGCTGACAGCCTGAGGGTGGCGAGGGAGATCGTGAAGATCGTGGACGAGGAGATGGAGAAGGAAGCAGAAACAGGGGCGATCTGAAGTGTTTTTGGGCGTGGATCACGGAACGCATGCGATACGGTTTGCAAATTCTGACGGCAAGTGTTACGTCATCCCGAGGGAGGTGGCTGGTGGCCTCGTCCCCTCGGAGATCACGGATCAGATCAGGGAGGCCTTCGACCTGGATCTCGACTCCGGCGCCGAGAAGGTCGAGCTTCTCGCCCTCTGCTACTCCATGGGCGACGGCCTCACCGATATCGTGAAAATCGAGGACGCCGAGAACCGAGGCGTCATAAGCCAGGAGGGCGCCGGGCTTCACGTCGGCGGCGGGACGAAAGTCTTCGACGCCGTCCGAGAATCGGGATGGCCTGCGATCCTCCTGCCCGGAATCCACGACCGGTCCGATGTCGACCCCCGGATGAAGGTATTCTCCCACGGCGCAAGCCCTGAGAAGGTGGGGCTCGCCTACAGGGTATTCAAGGACGGCAAAAGGGACTTCATAATCTCGGATGCCAGCTCCAACGTTGTCACCATCGGCGTCGCCGCTGGGCGCATAGCCGGGGCCACCGACGCCCCCATCTTCGCCCCCGGCCTCCTCCACGGGCCTCTGGACGTCGCCGCGATCCGAAATGTCGACGCCGGGAAGATGACCGCAAACGAGGCCTTCACCCGGGGCGGGATCCTCCGGAAGCGCGGCCTCACCCTCAAGAGCTGCACCGATAGAGAGAAGGAGGCGGCCTTCGAGGCGCTCGCCCTCTATGCCGCCATGGAGCTCGCCGCCATGGGCGTACTCCTGAGGGACCTCGGCGCCTTTCATCCGGCGCTGTATCTCGCGGGCGACCCAGCCTCCCGGATCTCGGGCAGGGTCTCAAAGCTTCTGGGGCGCGAGGTCCTGCCACTGAAAAGCTGCGATGCGGCCCTGGGGTGCGCGCTGATCGCGGAGGATGTGTATAATGGGACGAGGGATATTCTGGGGCTGAGGGTGGATGCGAGGCGATTGGGGTAATTACTATGAAATTTTTTTCTCAAAGAATGGGGTTTAAGCCTGTTAAAGATTTAATACAAAAAGACAGCATAGATGATGATTTGAGAATCGGTCTATGGAATGTTCTGCAAACATCTTATTGGCCGAGCATATATAGCGACGATGTATATCATACAACAAATAACAATTTGTACACATTTTTTAGATCATTATGGCATAATTATTTTAGACGCCCTCTTGATACAATGGAAAGAAATATTTCAAAAATAATTCTCGAAATCCGTAAATATTATTTTTCGTGTGAATGGTACGAGGTATATGATTTTATAGAGTCTTGTGTAGAATATTATCCTATTAAACAAGAAAGCGAACATTTCATAAAATTATGTAATTTTATATTAGAGGAGGAACTTTCAGCGTATCGTTTCATTGGAAAAAAGATTATACCAATAACTTCAAAAACAGAAATTTCCGAAATAGAAGATGCACTGCAAGTCCCCCTAAAACCCGTCAGAGATCATCTGAAACAAGCCCTTGAACTGCTTGCCAACCGCAAAAATCCCGACTATAGAAATTCGATAAAAGAATCTATCAGTGCGGTCGAATCCATGTGTAAGATTATTACTGGCGATGGTAACATAAGAAGTGCATTGAATAAAATCCGCAAGGATTGGGGTCTGCATGACAATTTAACAACTGCATTTCGAGATCTCTATAGTTATACAAGTGATGCGAGTGGAATTCGCCACGCTATGACCTCAGATCCAGATGTCAGTCAGGAAGATGCCAAATTCATACTGGTGACGTGTTCGGCATTTGTAAACTATCTTGTAGTAAAGGCATCTAAAAGAGGTATAGATGTCTCCGCCCAAAGTTCCAAATGAACTAAAACTCGTATACTCTGCACCTCTTCCTATCGCATCACCTCGAACGACAGCCCCATCGGCTTGAACTCCGCCGTCTCCTGGGAGCAGAGCCTCCCGCCGCAGCGTAGACAGACCTCGGCCTTCATCTTCAGGACCGCGGTGTGAGCGCCGCCTCTGAGGAGCTTCTCCACCTATTTCTTCACCAGCTCCCCGCCGCAGACGGGGCATTTGTCGAAGGGCCTCATCTGCCATCGCCACCTCTCACAGCTTCAAGATATCGCAGATTATGTATATCAATGAGCCTGAAATCTCGTTTTGCATGATTTGGAGCGTGATCCCCTGAGCTGGCGCAAAATCGTCTCCGACTTCGAGCGGGAGTTTGGCTCCCTCCACGGCGACTGGATGCGGTCCGTGGAGCTGAGGGACAGAATCGGCGAGATCGTATCAGGGCCCGAGTTTCGCAACCTCGCCCCCGGCCTCCAGGAGAAGCTCGACGGCCTTCACGTGGAGCTTACAGCTCTCACCAGGGAGAACGTCTGCACCAACGAGAGGTGCCCCCACTACAACAAGAGCTGCAAGATGAGATGATGGAGTGGAGACGAGATAGAACGACTGCCATGAATGGTGACGAAAGATGATCATCTCCGCCAGCTACAAGACGGACATCCCGGCCTTCTACGGCGAGTGGTTCGAAAAGAGGCTCGAAGCCGGATACTGCATGGTGGCCAACCCCTACAACCGCCGCCAGGTCCGCCGGATCAGCCTCCTGCCGGAGGACGTGGACGGCTTCGTCTTCTGGACCAAGAACCTCGGCCCTTTCATGAGCGGGCTTGTGAGGGTGGCACAGTTCGGCCGCACCTTCACCGTCCAGTACACCATCACCGGCTACCCTCGGGCACTGGAGTCATCAGTCGTCGACGCCGATCGCTCGGTCCGGCACCTGCGGACCGTCGCCGAGAGGTACGGGCCGAAGGCCGCAGTCTGGCGGTACGACCCGATCCTCTTCTCATCCCTGACGCCGGTCGACTTTCACCTCAATAACTTCGAGCGGCTCGCCGAGGCTTTGGAGGGGTACACCGACGAGGTGGTGATATCTTTCGCCCAGATCTACAAGAAGACCGCCAGAAACCTCGACGCCGCTGCTAGTGAGTTCGGGTTCACGTGGGAGGACCCGCCCGACGAGGTCAAACGAGGTCTTGCCTCAAAGCTGGTGGAGACGGCGGGAGCCCACGGCATGAGCCTCTCAGTCTGCTCCCAGCGCAAGTACATTTTTCCGGGAGCAGAGGCCGCCCGGTGCGTCGACGCCCGCAGGCTCGCCGAGATCGGGGGGCGGTCCATCAGAGCGAGGGTGAAAGGGAACCGCCCGGACTGCAGATGTTACCAGTCGGCGGACATCGGAGAGTACGACACCTGCCCCCATGGCTGCGTCTACTGCTACGCCGTTCTTCACCGGGAACTCGCTTTGAAGCGGTACAGAAGCCACGATCCCGAAGGCGAGTTCCTCTACGATTCGGGAGAGGACACAGGCTCGCACCGGGAGATGACGAGACAGACGACGCTCTTCTGAATTCGGAGTATGGCTGACCCTGACCGCGCTGCCCTATTAGAGCCACCACTGCCAGATCATCGGCTTGTTTCTGCACATGAGAACCGTATCTCTTGAGTAATAGATCTCGAATGCGTCCCTGTTTTCTTTGCCCTGCTGCTCGCTCCAAATCGCCTCGGGATCTATGAACACGGTGGGTTTTGGAGTTAAGTCGTCGTCTTTAGCATTAACATAATTCGCGCCCCCCTCTCCAGAGTCAGCCCAAATAGCCGAAAAATTCCCCCACCAGAAGCCTCCGTCGGACGAGTAAGCCGAAAAACTGCCCAGCATTTCGTCACTGGAAAAAGTGCCCGCCAACCTGACAAAGATAACGGGCCTCTGGCGAAATGTGATGACGGCATCGAAGCTGCTGCCCTCTGCTAGGCCTATCAGAAAACCGTCGCTTCGATCGCCGAGGGTCGATCTGCCGTGGAGGGTGGAGTTCGCTTTGGCGATGGTGGTCACGCTGCCGCCGACAAGCGTCCCGCTGGAGCTGCCATCCAGGAATTCGTAGCTGATCAGCCAGCTGCCTGAAGGATCATCAAACGCCACGGCAGAGTAGGTCGACATCAGCAACGCCACCAATAAACTGGCCGGTCTCGTCATCAACCAAGACTCCTTCCCGCAAACGGCCTGACACATCCGGCCGGGAATTTCCAAAAAATGAGGATTAGGTCGGACACTTTCCCTAGCTTCCTTGCCCCCGAAGATGTCGCTTTAGCCTCGCAGTTTCAGCCCGAAGCCGGGCGGCCATTGGCCTCGAAAAAACGGGTCCGAGCCGGTTTTTGGGTTGGGAATTCGGCCGTCCTGATTCGCTTTTTCTCGCTTTTTTTTGAGCTGGGGGTCACCCCCTGTACCCCAGCTCCCTCGCTCTGGCGTACGCCGCCTCTGCCTCGGAATCGCGACCGAGAGCCTCCAGGGCTTCGCCCATCCACTGATACCTCCAGACGTTCGATGACTCGGCGTTCGTCTCGATCTCGTCCTCGAAGGCCCCAACCGCCCGCTCGTAGGATGCAGCCGCCTCCTCATACCTGCCCGTCCCCTCCAAGGCGTCGGCTTCGTACTTCCAGAACTTCGCTATCTCTGGATACGCGGAGGTCTCAAGCTCGAAGGCCTCTGCTGCTCGCTCATAAGCCTCAAAAGCCTCATCATCTCTCCCCAGAGACTCCAGAGCCTCCGCCTTCCAGAGCCAGGGCTCGCCCATCATGCCCATCAGGGTCGTGCTTGTGGTCTCAGCGGTCTCGTTGTAGGCGTTGAGGGCTCTATCGCAGGCATCGACGGCCTCCTCGTACCTCCCGAGCTTGTTTAAGACACGGCCTCTGTTGGACGAGGCGGCGTAGGTGGCCAGGGGGTCGCCAGAACCAAGCTCTATCGCCCTATCGTAGGCCACGAGAGATTCATTCCAGAGGCCCTGCTCGGCGAAGACGTTCCCCTTGCTCCGCCAGGCGCTGCTCAGCCAGAACCTCTCCTCGGGGTCCCCCGGAACCTCGACCGTGAGCTCGTCGAAGATCGCCAGGGCCTCAGCCTGCCTTCCCATGATTATAAGGAGGCTTGCCTTCCCCACCTTCGCCCTGGTGTCCTGGGGATCGAGATCGATGGCCTGGTCGTAGGCGGCGATCGCCTCATCGTACTCACCTTGATCCCGGAGAATGAGGGCCTTGTACCGCCAGGCCTCGCCGTTCTGGGGATCGAGCTCGATTGCCTTATTGAAAGCCTCAACCGATTCTTCAAGAGAGCCGCTATAAAGAAGCTCTTCGCCCTTTTCAATCCAGTCCTCTGCCGTCTTCTCCTGCGCAAAAGTGCAGCCGCAAAGCGCTGCCAAAGCGATCAGAGCAAGGGCGGACCTCATGGCAGCTTCTGACGCCAGCAGGCCGCCCAGAATCGCCAACGATCCGGTTTTTCCTTTCACATCAACCCCCACCTATTTTTTGTTCTTCTGCGTTCTGTGAGGTCGCTTCTGCGTCAGACCTAAGATGCTCAAAAATGGTGAGCGAGGTGGCGATCGAGCCGTCCAGCTTAGTCCTGTAATCCAGGGAGGAAACCTTCTCTCCGGTGTCGTTTCTCAGGGTGGCGTTTCCCGCCGTATCGTTCAGCTCTAGATCGCATTCCAAGAACAGATCCGTCTCGTTCCCCGGGCCACTTTCCAGGTGAATTCTGACAGTTTTTTCAGAGAGAAGATAATACTGTGGCAGCATAACTGTAGAGCCCTGGATCTCAAAGCTCCAGTTATGGAGGTTGACGGTCTCCTTCATGCCGTTGGTGACTTCGATGAACTCGTCGTCTTTGGGGTTGATTCCGGTCATGGTCAAGGTCGCAGGAGGTCTATTAAGAGCTGTCATATCGGGCAGTCCGAATATGTACATATCCCAGTTGAGGCTTGATCCTGTGGAGTTGCCGCCATGCCTGCCCGAATCAACTGCGACACCTTTGAGCTGCAAAGCTGCTACGAAGTCGGAGTTTATCTGCTGGATTTCGTCGAACGACCCTGAGGAAATATTGTACATTCCGATGGAAACCCTGTGGATTTGGCCGTCTATAATCCATGCCTTTGTGAAGATAGTAGCGTTCTCACTCTGCCAATGGAACTCTAACTGTGACATGGATTGGCTGGCGGGAACCAAAGCCATGGCTCTGCTGTACGCCTCTGCAGATTGGTTGTATCCGCCAAAAGCCGCCAGAATGTCAGCCTCCCTTATCCAGGCGGCCATCGCGTGGGACGAGTTCAGCTTTGCCACCCGGCCGTAGGCCTCCAGGGCCTCTTCGCTCACCCCCAAAAGATCCATACCCTCCGCCCTCAGCCACAAGGCTTTGGGGTCTTTTGGGTCCTCCTGGAGCATCTGGTCGAGTAACTCTATGGCCTTCTGAAGCGATTGGTTAGCTTCAACTCCACGGCCCATGCTCACCAGGGCCATTCCTCTGTAGTGCCAAGCAGAGGCGTTCTGTGAATCTATCTTCAGAACCTCGTCATAGGCCTCTAAAACCTCTTGGTAAGAGCCGTTCTCGTACATCTCCTGGCCCTTTTTGTACCAGTCCTCGGAGGTCATCTCTTGAGCTGTGACAGATGTGCTGAGCAAAGCCAGAATCCCGAGAATTATGGCAAGCCAGGTCACCACGCCCAACTTCGATGGACCGTTAAGGGCTGCTGCTGATCCGGTTTTTTCTTTCACATCAAACCACTCCTCTTTTTCGTCCTTCAAAAATTATCATAAAATGTGATGAGCTGGGATCACATCTCGTATCCCAGCTTATCGGCCACCAGAAGCGACATGGAGGCGTTGTAAACCTGGCCTAGCGCCCTCTGGGCCTCTCCCCTTCCATGCCAGACAGTGCTCCAGTGAGGGCTCAGCGCAATGGCCCTGTTGTAGGCCCCCAGAGCCTCCTCGTTTCTGCCCAGTGCCAGTAGAGCATCGCCTCTTCCGATCCAGGCGTTGGTATCGACCATGTGAGGCTCGACGCCTGGAGAGGATTCGAGAATCTGATCGTAGACCTCTAAGGACTCGTTGTACTTGCCGAGCTCGTAGAGAACTCTGCCTTTCATCTGCAACAGGTCGATGTTGCCGGGATCTTCCAAAATGGCCTTTTCGTAAAGCGCAAGCGACCTTGTGAAGGCCTCCGGCGCATCCTCTTGCTTTCCAGCCTTGTTCAGGGCCGTTCCCTTGGAAAGCCAGGCCTCAGCCAGCGTTTCCGAGTCGTTCTCCGGGATCAGCGCGATGGCCTCGTCGTAGGCCTCCAGGGCCTCGTCGTACCTCTCCATCTCGACGAGGAGGCTCGCCTTCCACTGCCAGCTGCTGACTTCATCGGGGTTCTGCCTGATCGCCTCATCGAAGGCCGCCAGCGCGTCTTCCTTCCTCCCCAGCTCCGTCAGAACGAAGGCCTTGAAGTGCCACCACACCCCATTCTTGGGGTTCAGCTCCAGGGATCTGTCGATCGCCACCAGAGCGTCTTCCCATCTTTCCGCAGCTGCAAGATCTTCGCTCTTGGCAGCGTAGGCCAGCGCCAGCTCCGCGGTGTCGTTTGCGGGTATCAGGCTGATGGCCTTATCATAGGCCTCCACGGACTCGTTCATGTCACCTATGGCGCTTATGACCTCGGCCTTTCTCCACCAAACGTTGTAGTCGAGGGGTTTCAGCTCCGTAACCTTGTCATAGGCCTCTGAAGCCTCCTCCCACCGGCCAAGGTTCAAAAGAATGTTGGCCCTGCCCATCCAGGCTTCAGCGTCCTTCGGGTCCGCCTCGATCCTATGGTCGTAGGCGTCCAGGGCCTTTCCGTACGCCTCTTCGGCCTCCTCCGGTCTATTCATACGTCTCAGAACTAGGGCCTTGTTCTGCCAGGCGTCGGCATCGCCAGGATCTTCTTCGAGATCCTCATCCAGAAGGACGAGGGCCTTTTCGTAGGTCTCGGCGGACTCGTTGACCTTTCCCACAACCATGAGTTCGTAAGCCTTTCGTATGAGAATCGATTCATTTTCAGGATCGATATTCAGGGCTTCATCGTAAGCTGAAATAGCCACCTCGATGGAACCGTTTTGGTACAGCTCCTGAGCCTTGTTCATCCAGTAGTCGACGGTCTCTTCCTGCGCCAAAGTACAGCTGCAGAATGCCACCAAAACGATTAGAGCAATGGCGGACCTGACGCTCGTTCTCATCTTTGGCAGCCCACCGAGGGCCGCCAACGATCCAGTATATCCTCTCACTCCAACCCACTCCCCATTTTATCACACAGAACTGATGGTAAAAAATTTGTGGGACTAATCAGCCCCCTCGTTCCAGCTCCTCGGCCCGATCGAAGGCCTCCTCCGCCTCGGCCTGACGCCCCAGCTCGTCGAGAGCGTAGCCCTTGTTCGACCAGGCCGACGCGCTGTTCGGGTTCAGCTCAATGACCATCTCAGATGCCTGAAGGGCCTCATCGTATCTCTGTAGCACTGCCAGTAGAACCGCCTTCGTGAGCCAGGCGGCCTCGATCCTCTGCGTGTAATTTAGCTCGATGACCTTGTCGTAAGCTATCAGGGCCGCCTCTGCATCATGCATGTTGGCGTAATTCTCGCCCTTCAAAAACCACGCTTCACCGTTGTATGGATCTTTCTCGATGGTCTTGTTGAGAACCTCAATCGCTTTGGAGTAGGCCTGAAAGGCCTCCTCCTGCCGATTAAGGCAGCTCAAAGCCGCCCCCTTCCCCTGCCAGGCCAGCGGGTCATTGGGATTCTCCTCCAGGATCTCGGTTGTGATCACTAGGGCTTCGTTGTACAGATCCAAGGCCCAGAACTCTAGGGCATGACCTTTGTTGATCAGCGCACTGTCATTTCTCGGGTCTATCTCCAGAACCTTATCGTAAGCCTGGATGGCCTCTTCGTAAGATCCATTGGCGCTCAGACCGTAGGCGATATTTAGCCAGTCGTCTGCCGTCTTCTCCTGCGCCAAAGTGCCACCGCTACAGAGCGCCACCAAAGCTATCAGAGAGATAGCGGACCTGACGCTCGTTCTCATATTCGGTAGCCTGCCAAGGGACGCCGCGGATTCGGTCTTTCCTCTCACATCAACCCACTCCACTTTTTTGTCATTCAAAGATGACCATAAAATTGACTTCGTTCCTCGGTCGTTCGGCACTTATCAGATGCATGGAAGCCAATCGACGCTGACGGTCCCGCAAGTGTCGTTGCCCCAGAGCTGGATGAACTTCTCAATGGAGAAGACTCCCGTCAGGTCCTCGACGGACCTTCCGTACTCGTCGTGGCGCCCCTTCTCGTTCGCCTTCGGATCCCTGGAGAGCCAGCCGATGTGGGCGACCCCGATGACGTTGGAGTTGAAGTTCGCCACCAGGGTGCCCGTGCACATTCCACAAGCAAGGTCATCTGTGACGTCAGAGCTGCCAGTCCTGGTTCTCACATCGGTATTCTTCTGCAGATGCTCCGCCTGAGTGTACTGCTCGGTGACCACCGCCCCCGCATCATAGTTGGAGACGCAGAGTCGATCCTGCCACTTCCGGTCGTAGGTTCCGGTCTGGTAGCTTATCGGGAAGTACTCGAACTCCACCTCCTGGGTGTAGTTTATGATGCCCCTGCAGCCGTCGAGCTCAAACTCCGTCCGCTCGAAGAATCTGCCGCTCCCGGAGACCGTCCGGACCACTTTCTGCCCGCTGTCGCCTTCGGCGGTCCCAGCCGCCAGCTCGTGGTTCCTGTAGCCCACCCCCTCGATCTTGGATCGCTCGTAAATGTAGGCGCCAGCCGTACTCATCAGGAACATGCCGATTATCGTCAGGACGATCAGCTCTCGTTTCACTTATCCGCCTCCTTGCGAAGAGGTGGAGAGGTGGTAGCAAGACCGCACCCCCCCATCCAGCTCCACGAAATTTTCAGTTATGGCGACGAAGGTCAATACCCAAACTCCCGCTGCCCCTCGTCCCCACAACTCTGCCATCTGGGAGGTTTTCAAACCCCAGAAACGATACTTCCCTCCCGGCCTCGTCCCTCAGGGTGACGTTGGTGGCGGCATCGTTGAGGGCGATCTCGCTCTCCATGAAAAGATCGTTCCCGGCGTCCTCACCCGCGCCGAAGTGGACTCTGACCTTCGCCGCTGGCTCCAGGATGTAATCGGGAAGGACGACTGATCTCGCCTCATCCTCGTCGACCACCAGGGTCCATCCTTCGAGGTTTTTGGCCTCATCGAGGTTGTTGGCGATCTCGACGAACTCGTCCTCGCCAGTGGCCACAATCTCAGTGATGGCGATCATGCCTTCAAGAGGCGATGTGAACCCCAGCTCTTCAGCCCTGGTGAAGGCCTCTTCGGCCTCACCTTCACGGCCTAGATACCGAAGCAGATTGCCTTTCACATACCAAGCGTACCCATTCTGCGGATCAAGCTCGATCGCCTCCTCGAAGGCCACCAGGGCCTCCTCGTCCCTTCCCAGGTTCATGAGGATGAGACCTTTCAAACGCCAGGAGTCGGGATTTTCAGGGTCTATCTCGATGGCCTTGTCACAGGCTTCAAGTGACTCGTTGTACCTGCCCAGGTTTGGTCCAAGAATTTGAGCCTTGGAGAGCCAGGCCATCGCGTTCTGAGGATCGACATCGATAGCGTTATTCAGCGCATCAAGAGCGTCTTCATAAGACTCGGTACTCTGCAACTGTTGTCCCTTCTCGACCCAGTGTTCCGAGGTCGCCTCTGGCGTCCAGTAGGCTGCGAACTTATCCAGCGTTCCAGCAGAATCTCTCAAAGTCAGATTTCCGGAGACGTCGTCCAGGGCGAGATAGCCGTTCAGATAGACGTCCGTCTCATTGCTCTCGCCCTCTCCGAGGTGGAATCTGATCCTATCGCCGGGATCGAGAGTGAAACCGGGAAGGACGACTGACTCTGCGCCGTCGATGGTCAGGATCAGGCCCTCAAAGGTCTCCGTCTCGTCTCCGTCGTTGGCCATCTCGATGAACTCGTCCTCCCCGACGGATACGACGTTTTTAAGGACCAATGACGATGATGGCTCCACCTCGAGCCCGAGCTCTCTCGCCTGCTCGAAGGCTGCGTCGGCCTCATCATTCCTGCCCAGGGCCTCCAGGGCCAGCCCCTTTTTGTACCAGGCCTCTGAGCGGTTCGGGTCCAGATCGGTGACCTCATCAAAAGATGTCACGGCAGCGTCATACCGTTCCATCGTGAGAAGGACCGAACCCTTGGAAAACCAGGCGTCTGCGTCTTCAGGATCGATTTGGAGGGCTTTATCGAGATAGATGAGAGCCTCATCGTACCTTCCAAGATGTGCCGAGAGGAGAACGCCACCGTTGATCCAGAAGTTCTTGTCTTCAGGGGCCAGATCGACCGCTCGCTCCAGGGCCTTCACAGTCTCGTTGTAGTCGCCCTCTTCGGCGAATAGGTGCGCTAGCTCAAACCAGACGAACGCTTTTTCTACATCTTCAGAGGCCGCCTCGACAGCATCGTCGTAGGCGTCCATCGACTCGTTCTGCCTTCCAAGTTTCCATAAAGCGTTCGCCTTTCCGACCAGAACCCACGGCTGCTCTGGATCTATCTCCAAGGAGGCGTCGTACGCCTCGATGGCCTCAACGTATCGGCCCATGATCGAAAGAACATTGCTTTTTCCGCTCCAGGCAGACGAATGTGACTGGTTCAGCTCGATCGCCCTCTCGAAAGACAGGAGCGACTCATTGTATCTGGCTGGCTCCTTATTGAAAAAGGCGAGCCTGCTCTGGGCGTAGCCTCTGCCAACCCAGGCCTCTTCATTATCGGGATCGAGATCTATGGCCCTATCGTAAGCCGCGAGGGCTTCTCCCGAGGAGCCGTTCATCATCAGCTCCTGGCCGGTTGTGATCAAGTCCTCGGCAGTTTCTTCTGCCAATACAGAGGGGCATAAAGTGGCCAGCGCCACCAGAAGAAGGGGCAACACAGCCCCGGTCCCCAAGATCGACGATCTATTCCCCACTCCGTTTTTTCCTTTCAAATCAATCCACTCCACTTATTTCCATCCTCAAACATATGAGAAATTTTGCTATATATCATATCTCGTAACCAAGCTCCCTGGCTTTAGAATAGGCCTCTTCAGCCTGGGCTCCAAGCCCCAACGCTTCCAGAACAGCTCCCCGGTTCTGCCAGAACTCCCCGTTGAGGGGATACGATTGTCTGGCCTGATCCGGCCTTTCGATGGCGAGATCGTAGGCTATAGAGGCGTTCTGATATGCCATGAGAGCCTCCTCCTCCTGTCCGATGGCCAGCAGGGCGTCGCCCCTGCCCTTCCAGGCATGGCCTCTTTCTACGTTTACGAACTCTGGATACATTTCCAGGGCCATATCATAAGCCTGGAGGGCCTCCTCATAGGACCCGAGCCCCATGCAGGCGTCTCCGATTCTCCTCCAGGCATCGTCTGCCAGCCGGGGCTCCGCCTCCACCGATCGATTGAAGGCCTCCAGGGCCTCCTCATAGTCGCCGAGCCGGAGGAGAGAGACGCCCTTGTCTAACCATGCCCTGCCCAGATAGTACTGGTCGAGAGATTCGTCTGAGAAGTTGAGGTCGATCGTCTGCTGGTAGAGATCCCTTGCCCCTTCATACCGGCCCATGTCCATGAGGACGCTGCCCTTGTCGATGAGGACTAAGGACAACATTGGCGGGCTCGTCGGAGCTATGTTGGTGAGGAGGCTGTCGTAGGCAGCAAGCGACCGGTTGTGCTCGCCCCTCCCCTGAAGGGCTTCGCCGAGGAGGATCCAGGCGTCGTAGTTTTTGGGGTCGATGGTCGTGGCGTTCTCTAAGGCCGCCAGGGCCTCATCATCGCGCCCCATCTGACGAAGGACGAAAAACTCTGATACCCAGGAATGCGAGAGCATCTCCGTATCGGAGGGTGCAGAGGTCGTTCTGGCTCGTCTGGAGGCCTCCAGGGCTTCGTCGTTCTTGCCCATCTGGGCTAGGACTGCGCTTTTCAGCTCCCACGCCCTGGTGTAGTTTCCGTCTATCTCCAGGGCCTTCTCCAGCGCCGCCAGGGACTCGTTGAGGTCCTGCAAGAGGAACCGGTTCAACCCCACCCCAAACCAGGCTTCCTGATCGTCGGGAGCGATCCTGGTGGCGTTCTGGTAGGCCAAAAGCGACTGGTTGTAATCTCCCAGCGCACTTAGGACCTTGCCCTTACCCATCCACGCCTGGACATTGTCAGGAGAGCGGAGCAGGGATTGATCGTAGGCCGCCAGGGACTCCCGGTAGGAGCGGTTCTGGTATAGCTCTTGACCCATGCCGATCAAGTCTTCGGCCGTATCCCCTTCTGCCGTCGCCTGAAAGCCCAGTGCCAGCAGGCAAAAAAGGGCGGCCATCATCACCCTTCTGCCGATCTCCGGCCTGGCGAAAGCCGCGTCATCGACGTATCTTTTTATCATTCGTTCACCTCAAAGGCGTCATAAAAATGGCATATTGGCTGGATCATCCCCGATACCCCAGCTTGCTGGCCACGTAGAATGACGATCCGGCATCGGTCACTCGGACAAGAGCGTTTTGTGCCATTCCTTTACCATGCCAGGCTTCGCTCAACGTGGGCTCGATATCGATGGCCTGATCGTAAGCCAAAAGGGCCTCTTCGTTCCGCCCCTGGGCACGCAGCACATCGCCCTTGCCGCTCAATGCCTGGGACGTGTAATACTTGAGAGAATAAGGCGAAGCGCCCTCGACGGCCTCGTCGTAAGCCAAAACTGCCTCATCGTACCTGGCCAGCCTGAAAAGTGCCCCGCCTCTGACGACCATGGCCGCGGTATCGTTCGATTGGGCTTCATCCGACGCCTCCAGAGATTTCTGGAACGCTTCTCTGGCCTCATCAGTTCGGCCCATCTTCTTCAGGGCATCTCCCTTATCCAGCCAGCCCTGGGCCGAAGAGGGGTCTATCAGCAACAGCTCATCGTAGGCTTCCAGGGATTCTTCGTACCTTTTGGCACGGGCCAGCTCCGAGGCCTTGGCGCTCCAGGCCGCTGTGCTGTTGGGATCTATCAGGAGCGCTTCATCGTAGGCGGCGATGGAGTCGTCGCTTTTGCCCATCACCGAGAATACATAGCCTCTGCTTATCCAGTAGTACGCGTTCTCAGGGTCCAGATCTATGGACCAGTCCAGGGCTTCCAGGGCGTCGTCGTATCTGCCGGAGATCTCCAGAATTTGGGCCTTGGCAGACCAGACCAGAGCGAGCTGACCCGTATCATTGGCAGGTCGAAGCTCGATGGCCCCCTCGAAGGTCTCCAGAGCCTCGTCGTACCTCCCAAGAATGAGGAAATACTCAGCCTTCCTCTCTATGGTCAGATAGTCCACAGGTCGGATCTCGATGACCCGATCGTACGCTTCGAGGGCCTCATCAGTTCTGCCCATGCGGAAAAGTACCTCGGCCCTGAGATACCAGGCGTCAGCATCCTCCGAATCGGCCTCGATCGCCTCATCGCAGAGGTCGAGAGCCTTCTCGAAGCTCCTGTTGGCCTCGCTTTGGTCTCCCAGCGTCGACTCTGCGATGCCCTTGCCGAGCCAGGCCTGGAAGTTCTGGGGTTTGATCTCTATGGCCTTATTGTAGGCCTCCAGCGTCTCTTCAGGCGTACCGCTCAATTGCAGCTCATGGGCCTTCTTCAACCAATCCTCTGTCGCGTTATCCTGCGCTGGTGCGGTGACACACAAAATAGTCAGCGTCGCCAAGACGATTGCAAGCTTGGCCCCAAAGCACAACTTCAGATGCCCACTCCCACCGAGGGCTTCTGACAATCCGGGTTTTCCTTTCATTTCATCCCACTCCCATTTTTTCCATCCAGATATGAACGCAAAAAACTTGGGCTAGCGTCAGAGTTCAAATCTCAGCACTTCGACCTTGGCAAGTGGCTTTAGTGCACTAAACGCTGCCCAGATCTTCGTTTTCATTTGGAGGTATGAGCTGCTAAGCCTGGTCGAAGGCCTCCACAGATTCATCGTTAAGTTCCATCTGCATGAGCAGGTTGCCCTTAGTCATCGCAGCCTCTACAGACCTAGTCGAGTTCAGCTCGATGGCCCTGTCATACGCCTCGATCGCTTCGCCATCCCGGCCCAGGCTGATCAAAATCTCAGCCATGTCGAACCAGGCCTCAGCGTCCTCAGGATCCGACTCCAGGGTATCGTTGTAGATCTCCAGGGCCCTCTCCCAGGACACTCTCGCCTCCTCCGGTCTTTCCAGGCCGTAGAGGGCAACGCCTCTTCCCCACCAGGCCCGTGCATCTTTGGGGTTTTCCTCCAGATTCTCGTCGAAGATGTCAAGAGCCTTTAGACGGGCTTGTTTAGCCAGAATCATGTGGATCAAAGCTTTGTCCAACCAGGCGGTGGCGTTTTCTGGATCGATCTCCAGGGACTTGTCGTAAGCCTGGAGAGCCTCTTCATAATATCCGTTCGAAAGTAGCTGATAGCCTTTCTGATACCAGCCCTCTGCCGAATTCTCCTCTGCGGTGCCATCCTCCGCCAGGGCGCAGATGCAAAGCGCCGCCAGCGACACGAGTATTACGGCGAGCCTGGCCCATGGCCCAAAATTCGACGTCATCTCGTTCACACCACTCATCCAACTCAACTAGATCGCCCCCTTTCAAGGGATGGAAGTAAAAATTGAGCTGGGGTGTGTGGGCCGACCCCAGCTCCCGGCCTTGAATATGGCCGTTCGTTATCCGGTTTCACAGACCAAAGGTCGTGAAAAACCGGCCCCAACTCCCCCACCCTATGTCACACCTAAATTACATAATGTTATATTAACTTTACTATCTGTAAAGGATGTACGTCATACCTTCAGGCCATGAACTCGGCTTCGGCGATAAATCATTTCAACAAAAGAGAAATATAGTCTCATGGAATCTCGCCTGATCTGGATGATGAAATTAGATTAGTTAAGTTTATATAACTAAATGTAATATAAGATTTACATCGTGATGCTGATGGACGCAAAAAACTCCAAGATCTGCAGAATGATTATAATCGTGGCCACGGTGGCTCTGGCTGGCTGGTTTGCCGCTACGGCCGATTCCGCCCTCGTATTGATCTCGGCGGCCGTGGGAACAATTTTATTTTATTTATGCAAAACAAGCGTTGAAGAGGTGGTGGTAGACGAAAGGGATGAGCGGGTAAGCGAACGGGCATCGAAAGTGGCCATGGAGATATTTGCAGCGACTAGCGCCCTTGCTGGCGTTGTATTTATCGCCGAAAGATACGAGCATCCCGAGTACGCAAACGCCGGATTTGCCCTGGCCTTCTCTGCCTGCGCTTTGATGATCTTATACTCAGTTCTGTACGGATACTACAACAGACGATACGGATACGAGCCATACGATGAGGAATAAAATCAAAGTCTACAGAGCGATTCACGATTTGACTCAGGAACAGCTCGCAAAAAAGCTGGGCGTGACGAGACAAACGATAATCGCGATAGAGAAGGACAAGTACAACCCTTCTCTAGACCTCGCCTTCAAAATGGCTAGAATTTTCGGCGTCAAAATCGAGGATATCTTCGTCTATGAAGAACAGTCACAAGATCCTCCCATCAAACCGCTGAAGCCCTCCACGGATTGGGACTCTTACTAATCGTGAAAATAATTCAATAACTGACCAAAAAGCTTAACGTGGAAAATGGACTTCAACAAATTCTATATCGGATGAAGGAGGGAGCCATGTCCGAACGTCAGGGCGCCGAATCCTCGATAAAGCGCAAGATCCGCAAAATAAAGGCGATAATCGCCTCCACGAAATTCAGCGAAGAGCCACTGATATTGGGGGCTGTGCTGATGATCACTTTGATCCTAATTCTCTACGCCTTCGGGACTTTCGAAACGGAAGGTGAGGTCTGGAGGGCGACCTTCGGCGGTCCGGGCTTCGACATGGGAACCTCTGTCCTGGAGACGAAGGACGGCAGGCTCATCATCTCCGGTGGGACCAACTCTTATGGCGCTGGTGGATATGACGCCTGGCTGATATCGACAGACTCGAAAGGATCGGAGATGTGGAACAGAACCTACGGCGGTCCGAGCGATGACGAGGCGATGGCCGTCGCAAAGACCTCAGACGGCGGGTACGCCATCGCCGGTGGGACCAGCTCTCAAGGTGCCGGGGATTTCGACGCATGGCTAATAAAAACGGATTCGGCGGGAAGAGAGCTTTGGAACGAGACCTTTGGCGGATCGGGCTACGACTGGGCTTACTCCCTCCGAAAGACCGCTGACGGCGGCTACATCATCCTTGGTGAGACCGAATCTCGCGGCGCGGGCGGCAAAGACGCGTGGCTCATCAAGATCGATTCTGAGGGCCGCGAGACCTGGAACCGGACCTTCGGTGGCGCAAAAGACGACGGCGGCCGCTCTGTACAGGAAACAGACGATGGCGGGTACATAATCACAGGTTTCACCGAGTCCTACGGTGCAGGCGGAACTGATTTGTGGCTTTTGAAGGCCGCCTCGAATGGGTCCGAAGTTTGGAACGTCACTTACGGTGGATCAAGAGGCGACATCGGAGAGCAGGTTCTGCAGACGAAAGATGGCGGCTATGTCATAGCTGGCGGGGCGAATGCCCCTCTGAACGGCGAGGCCTCGGCAGGAGATGCGTGGTTGATCAGAACCGATCCCAACGGAACTGCGATACGCGGCAAGATCTTCAGCGTGGGCGATTCCGGCAGAGACCTGGCAACCTCGGTAACGGCCACTGAAGATGGCGGCTACGTTATCGGGGGATGGAGCTCGGCCGGGGGGCTTTATTTTTAACGAATACCC